>DHKI01000020.1 GCA_002404755.1 Clostridiales bacterium UBA4698
AGCAACTTTGATACATCAAATGTAACAGATATGGGGTCCATGTTTTCTGTATGCAGTAGTTTGACAGCTTTGAATGTAAGCAATTTTGATACATCGAAAGTAACAGATATGTCATGGATGTTTGGTAATTGTAGCAACCTAACAAGCTTGGATGTGAGCAACTTTGATACATCAAATGTAACAAATATGGGATGCATGTTTTATAAATGCAGTAATTTAGTAAGCTTGGATGTAAGCAACTTTGATACATCAAATGTAACTGATATGGGGTTCATGTTTTCTGGTTGCAGTGCTTTGAAAAATTTGGATGTAAGTAATTTTAATACATCAAAAGTAACTGATATGGGTGTAATGTTTCAACATTGCAGTACTTTGAAAAATTTGAATTTAAACAATTTTGATACATCAAAAGTAAGAAACATGGGTTCTATGTTTTGTGGATGTAGTAGTTTGATAACCTTGGATTTAAGCAATTTTGATACATTAAATGTAACTGAAATGGATAGAATGTTTTGGAATTGCAGTAGTTTAATAAGCTTGAATTTGAGTAATTTTGATACATCAAATGTTGTAGGAAATTTTAATAATGGTATGGAGTATATGTTTTCGGGCTGCTTAAAATTAACAAGCTTAGACTTAAGTAACTTTGATACATCAAAAATAGCGAATATGAAAGAAATGTTTAAAGATTGTACAAACTTAAAATCTTTACAACTAAGCGACAAATTTAAAATACCTACGTCAAATACAACAAACATGTTTACAAATACTACAAACCTAACATCAATCATCCTAGTAGACAGCACACCTCTTGCAGGTCAATTCACAAACATTAAATCTCAACTAGACGGCAAGACATTCTACGTGCCAAGCAAATCTGCTGAGACTGCTTACGAGACATCATGGGCTGCAGATTTCAGTGGCGATAGAATTCAGCCAATTCTAGAATTAATTGGCGATGAAAATGTTACTATAAACGTAGGCGATGCATACACAGACGCAGGTTACACAGTTGCAGGATTTGATACTGCAAACTCAGGAGATTACACAGTATACGGCTACAACGTAACAACAAGCGGAGAAGTAAACACAGCCGTTGCTGGAACATATAAAATTGACTATACAATAACAAGAACATACACCAACGCAGGCACAACAAAGACAGATACACTAATGACTGTTACAAGAAACATAACAGTAAAAGAAGTAATAAAAGAAGAATCTAAGATGATAACGGAATGGACAATCCCTACAGACAACACAGAAATTAAATTGCCAGTACAAGGCACAGGCTTAAACATCACAGTAGATTGGGGCGATGGCACGGCAGAGCAAACAGTAACAACATCATTCCCAACACATACTTATGTAGCAGCAGGAACATACGAAATAAAAGTGTCAGGAACATGCCCAATGTTTGGAAATTGGGGTACTTCGAAGATTGATTCAAGTAGTAACTATTACACGTATACGCAATACTTAACAAAAGTAAAACAGTTTGGAGAATTAAACGCAACAAGATATGGCTTCGCATATTGCACAAATTTAACAGAAATAAAAGGAGCAACAGAAAATTCCACAAAGCAGGTAACATCAATGGCGAATATGTTTTTTGGTTGTAGTGGTTTGCAAAGTGTAGATTTTACGAATTTTAACACAAACAATGTAACAAACATGCTACAGATGTTTTGGACATGTTCAAAATTAACCAGTATTGATTTCAATGGTTTTAACACGTCTAAAGTAACGAGTATGAGTGGTATGTTTTATGGATGTACAAATTTGACAAACATAAATATAAATATTTTTGATACATCAAATGTAACAAGTATGAGAAATATGTTTAATGGATGTACAAGTTTGGCAAATATAAATTTAAATAACTTTAAAACATCTAAAGTAACAACTATATATGGAATGTTTAGTAATTGTAGTAACTTAACAAGTTTGGATTTGAGCAATTTTGATACATCAAAAATAACAAGTATGGAATCTATGTTCTATAAATGTGGCAACTTAACAAATTTGAATGTGAGTGAATTTGATACTTCAAATGTAACAAGCATGAAATGTATGTTCTATAATTGTAGCAATTTGACAAGTTTAAATGTAAATAAATTTAACACCTCAAATGTAACGGATACAACATTTATGTTTTATGGCTGCAGTAACTTAACAAGTTTGGATGTAAGCAATTTTGATACATCAAAAGTAACTGATATGAGATGTATGTTTTATAAATGTAGCAAGTTGACAGAGTTAAATTTGAACAACTTTGACACATCGAAAGTAACATATATGGGTGGTATGTTCTCAGGATGTAGCAATTTGATAGATTTGAACATAAGTGTTTTCGATACATCAAGTGTAGACCATATGGAGAGCATGTTTTATAATTGTGTTAGTCTTAAAAAATTGGATATGAGCAATTTTGATACAGCGAAAGTAATTGATATGCATAGCATGTTTTATAATTGTTCGAAATTAAAATCTTTGCAACTTAGCAACAAGTTTAAAATACCAACATCAAATATAACATATATGTTTGTGGGTACGTCAAATCTGAAATCTATCATATTAATAGACAGCGAGCCATTAGCATCACAATTCACACCAGTTGTATCGCAACTAGCTGGCAAGACAATTTATGTGCCAAGCAAAGTTGCTGAGACAGCATATGAAGAATTGTGGTCAGGAGACTTTAGTGGAGACAGAATTCAGCCAATATTAGAATTACTAGGCAAAGAAAATATCACATTAAATGTTAGCGATACATACACCGATTCAGGTTACACAGTTGCAGGATTTGACACTGCAAATTCAGGAGATTACACAGTATACGGCTACAACGTAACAACAAGTGGAGAAGTAAACACAGCCGTTGCTGGAACATATAAGATAGAATACACCTTAACAAGAACCTACAACAACGGTACAGAAACAGTAACTGAAGAAGTAATGAGAGAGACAAGAACAGTAGACGTAGTAGACACGGCATCGTACATGATAACTGAGTGGAATGTATCAGGCGATGCAGGATTAGAGATAACATTACCAGTAAGCGGAACGGGATTAAACATAACAGTAGACTGGGGCGATGGAACAGAAGAAGCAATAACTCAAGAATATCCAACACATACATATGCTAAGACTGGTGTATACGAAATAAGCATAAGAGGCAATTGTCCAGAGTGGGGATATTCAACTTCTAATAACCCAGACGAAAAATATAATACATACAATAACTACTTAATAAATGTAAAACAATTTGGAGAATTAAATGCAGGAAAATATGGATTTGCATATTGCTCAAATTTAAAAGAAGTGTCTGGAGAAAACTTAGTGGCAGAAAAAACATTTGAGCATGTAACGAACATGGCATACATGTTTTATAAATGCACATCTTTAGAAAATATAGATGCAAGTAATTTCGACTCAAGTAAGGTTGATAATATGTGGAGTATGTTCCAAGATTGTTCTAGCTTAAAAGAATTAGATTTGAGTAATATGCATACACCAAGACTAACTAATGTATATAATATGTTTAATGGTTGTACAAAACTTGAAAAATTAGATATAAGCAATTTTGACACTAGCAAAGTTACTTGGATGCTTGGATTATTCAATGGTTGTCAATCATTGAAAGAGTTAGATTTAAGTAATTTTAATACAACTAGTGCGACATCTATGGATTACATGTTCTTTAATTGCAAGAGTTTAAAAACATTAGATTTGAGCACTTTTGAAACACCAAATGTCACAGAAATGTATGGTATGTTTAATGGATGTAGTGAACTAGAAAGCTTAATAATATGCAATATGACTAACGAAAAAGTAACAGATATGAGGTATGTATTTAGTGGATGTGCAAAACTTACAAACTTAGATTTAAGAGGATTTGGCACTCCGAATGCAACTAGGATGCAAGGTATGTTCCAAGGTTGTAAAGCGTTAGTAAATTTAGATTTAAGTAACTTTAATACTAGTAAAGTTACAAACTTTAATGCTATGTTTAAATATTGTACATCTTTACAATCATTGAACGTAAATAGTTTTAACACTTCTAATGCAACAGATATGTCTAATATGTTTGATGGTTGCTCAAAATTAGAGAGCATAGATGTAAGCTCATTTAACACAAGTAAAGTGACAAATATGAACAATATGTTTACTTCTTGTAGTGCACTTAATGAATTAGAACTATCTAACTTTAATACATCAAATGTAACTAATATGGGTGGTATGTTTATGCATACTTCAAGTTTAAAGAGCATACTAATAGGCGAAAACTTTGCTGTATCAGGTGAGACAGGTGAACTAGGTATATTCTGGAATTCATCAATAAAATCAGTCATCACCACAAGCACCACCCCAGTTGCAAACCAATTCAAAGGTCAATTGCCAGCTGGCACAAAACTATACGTGCCAAATGGTTGCGAAGATGTATATAAAGAAATATTAAGTGGAGACACGGATGCAAGCAAGATTAAGCCAATCATCGAACCAATAGGCGAGACCGAAGTTGGTATGCTTGTTGGAACATCATATGAAGAGCAAAATTACACAGTTGCAGGCTTTGGAATAGAAGATGCAAAATACTACATGGCATATGGTTATGATGTTGAGGTAAGCGGAGATGTAAATACAAACGAATGTGGAACCTATAAAGTTGAATATATCTTAACAAGAAAATACACAGACGAAAACGGAGCTGCAAAAGAGGAAAGTTATACAGCAACAAGAACTATATACGTATATGATTCACCAATAGTGCGTTTGTATGAGAATAATAAACCTTACTACGGAGATTGGACAAATCAAGATGTAGTAGCTATTATGAATATCTTATCACCACAAACAACGTGGATAGCTATTAAAGTTGAAAACGGTGATTGGAGCATAGAGCCTACATATGCAGATATTGCTAAGAGTGGAGAGCAGATGATTGTAACGTTCCATGAGTCATTAAACGGAAAAGTTTACTTCAAGGAAGTGGATGTAACCGGAAATGCGACAACATATCAATCAGAGCCAAGCATAATAAAGATAGACAAAGAAAAACCAATAGTACAAGATATGACAGCAAAAACAATAGACGGAGTGATTAAGCTAGAAGCGAAAGTCTTTGATAGTCTAAGCGGAATTGAGAAATATTCAATAATGCAAAGTGGAGAGACACAAATAGCATGGAAGAAATATGATGGAACTGACGGCAAGATTGAAGAGATATTGCCAAGCTCAGGCACATATTACTTATGGCTAAAAGATGCAGCTGGAAATGTATCAAATGGAGATTATATGAACGTTATAAAAGACGTTGAAGCACCAAAAGGCACAATAGATATAATACCAACGAATGTGGTAAGCGGAGACAAGTACACAAATCAAGATACAGTACTAATAAACTTAAACGTAACAGATAATCAGACAGAACAAGCAAGGATAATGTATGCACTTTATAACGAGGAAGACTACGAACAAGTAAAAGCAGGAACAAAAGAAATAGAGTGGAAGCAATACACGCCTACAGTTACATGGACATTAAAAGAACCACAAGGAATAAATATAATTTACGCAGTATTCAAAGACACAGCAGGCAACGTCACAATGACAAAAGGAGCAGCAGTACAAAAACCATAAGATTAAATTAAGCAAAAAGCTTAAAATCTTATAAAAGCAAAAATAAAATCCAGATATGTTCGGAACGAAAAAGCCGAATGTATCTGGATATTTTTTTATATGCAGAAAGCCAATATTATTCTGCATATGTTTTGCAACTTTATATGCAGATAATCCAAACACCCCTTACAAACCTACCGTGATTTTTGCTTGTATTTTAGCTATTTGTTGAATTTTGTGGATTTTTTCTGTACTAAGCCATAGAGCCTTGCATATTTTGGCATTTTGTAATATAATACTAATCTAGAATATTATGTTTAAAGGTGGATAAATTATGTTTGATAAATTAGAAAATGTTGAAAAGCGTTACGAAGAGCTTAATGCCAAGATTAGTGACCCAGAGGTTATTGCTAATCAAAACGAGTGGAAAAAGCTTATGAAAGAGCATGCAGATATTGAGGAAATCGTTGAAAAATACAGAGAATACAAGAAAATCGTTCAAAGTATCGATGAGTTAAAAGAGATGCTTAACGATAAGGAAATGCACGATTTGGCTCAAATGGAGTTAGATGAGAATAAAGAAAAGTTGCCTAAAATTGAGGAAGAGTTGAAACTTTTATTAGTTCCAAAAGACCCTAACGATGATAAGAACGTTATCATGGAAATTAGAGGCGGTGCAGGTGGAGAAGAGTCTTCTTTATTTGCTGCGGATTTATTTAGAATGTACTCTATGTATGCTGAAAGAAAGAGATGGAAATTTGAAGTTTTAAATATGAATGAAACAGAGCTTGGTGGAATTAAAGAGGCTACTATCATGATAACTGGTAAAGGTGCATATAGCAGACTTAAGTTTGAAAGCGGCGTTCACAGAGTACAAAGAGTTCCTGATACAGAATCTAGCGGAAGAATACATACTTCAACTGCTACGGTTGCTGTTCTTCCAGAGGTTGATGATGTTGAGGTAGAAATCAATCCTGCAGACTTAAAGGTTGATACTTTTAGATCTAGCGGTGCTGGTGGACAACATATTAACAAGACTGAATCAGCTATAAGAATTACACATATACCAACTGGTGTTGTTGTTGAATGCCAAACAGAGCGTTCACAAATTCAAAACAGAGAAACTGCTATGAAGATGCTTCGTTCTAAGCTTTATGAGGCTGAACTTGAAAAGCAAAACAGTGAGCTTGCTTCTGCAAGAAAGAGCCAAGTTGGTAGTGGAGACCGTTCTGAAAAGATTAGAACATACAACTTTCCACAAGGTAGAATTACAGACCACAGAATTGGACTAAGCATGTTCCAAGTTGATGAGTTTTTAAATGGTGGTCTTGACGAGATGATTGACGCACTTAATGCAGCAGATAGAGCAGCTAAGTTATCTGAGGAAGATTAATTATTTACGAAAGAACGATTATAAAAAACTTAATACACTACGGCAACAGGGCTTTTGAAAAATTAAAATATAATATTACAGAAATGTTACAAGTAAATTAACATACTTGTAACATTTTTTTAATACAAAATTAACAAAGTATGTTTTTAAGATTTTCTAAAAATTAGAGTGCGTACTTCCGTAATTTGTGAGGACTTAAAAATGCCACGAAAGCACTCAAACATGTGAGTTTGTACGCTGGACAGTTCTTTAATTTATATTATAATAAAAAGCAAAGATAACTCTCGAAAGGGGACTTACGAATGAAAAGAAAATCGATATTTTTAGTTGGAGCTATGATGTTAATACTTGGAGGCAACACGGTTTCTCTGCGAAACAAAGTTTTGGCGACTGAAAGCGGAGGTACAGAAAGCATATCTATAACGCAGGAATGCACACATGAGAAGTTAAAGTACATATATGCTGGTCTAACACATAGCATTGAATGCGAAGATTGTGGGAAAGACTTGGGAGTAGAGACGCATATCGACAAGGATAATGATATGCGTTGCGACGCATGCCTTGCAAAGCTTTCAGCAGTTGCTCCAACTACTGCCGAAGGTTATGTTAGTAGCAAGCTAACATTGGATGACAAAATTAAAATATCGATTAAAGCAAACAAAGACGAAGTTAATGGCATTACAGTTTCTGCTTGGTATGGAAAGAGTACTCTTGAAAAGCTAGAACAGGGAGTTGACGAGGAAGGAAAAACATATTACAAAGGTTCAATATATTCTGCAAAAGCTGAGTACAATGAAAATACTGGTTGCTATGAGACAGACATCAGTTTTTCGGACGTTAATGGAAAAGATGGTAAGTACTATTTTGATGCACTTATATTCGGAAAAACTGGTTCTCAAAGATATGTGAGATTGTCTGTTGTGGAATACGTAAAGAACGGTATTTCAACAGTTTCAACTTACAGAAATACAGACGGAACATTAGATGTTTCTATAAAAGCAGTTGAAGGTGGAGAAATATACATTGCAAAGAATGGAGAAGAGCCAACAGACGAATCGAACTGGGTATCGTATAATCCAAATCAAACATATACAGTTCAAGACGAAAATATAGAGGTAAAAGAAATCAGTGTTTATTACAGAGCACTTACTGCAGCAGGTGCAGTTATGAAAGCACCTACTATATTAAGAGCACCATCAGCAAGCGATTCTAAGACAATGGTTACAGAATGGACAATACCAAACGCAAATACAGAAGTAATATTGCCAATTCAAGGCGAAGGAATAGATGTTACGATTAACTGGGGTGATGGAACAACAATACAAACAACTGGCGAATTCCCAACACATACATATACTACTGCTGGAACATATGATGTAACTATGACAGGAACGTGTCCGATATTTGGATATACTGAAATGAATGCGCCAGCTACAACAAGTGAATTCTATACTTTTACACAATATCTAACAGGCGTAAAACAATTTGGAGAACTTTCAGCTACTAGGTATGGATTTTCAAATTGTAAATTTCTAAAATATGTTTCTGGAGACGCAACAGAGAATACATTTACAAATGTCACAGATATGAGCTATATGTTTTATGGATGTAGCACTTTAAAACAAATTGATCTTTCGAATTTTAATACTAGTAATGTAAAGAAAATGGGTAGTATGTTTTTTTATTGTAGAGTTCTTGAAAATATTGATTTAAGAAGCTTTGACACAAGCAAGGTTGAAGAAATGGATTGTATGTTTTTATCTTGCTCATCATTGAAAGATATTGATGTAAGTAGTTTTGATACAAAAAATGTAAAAATATTCTATAGAATGTTTTCAGGATGCGAAAAGTTAAAGACTCTTAGCATCTCAAATTTTGATTTTGTAAATGCTACAACTATTTCGAGCATGTTTGAAAATTGTAAACAATTAGAAAGCATTGATTTTGGAAAGATTGGATTGCAACAAACTTGTAATCTTAGAGGAATGTTTAAAAAATGTAGTCAATTAGTAGCATTAGACTTATCTTTTATAGACTATAATAAGGTGAGCAATGTAGAAAGTTTGCTTTACAACGATACATCACTAGAAACAATAATAGTAAGCAGCAATTTCAAAACAGACGATGCAGATATTTTTACAGGTGCAACAAATTTAAAGAAGATTATATTAACAGACGCTACACCTACAATTGACCAATTTGCAACCGTTAAAGATGATATACCAAATGTAACTTTCTATGTTCCTGGTGAAAATGCTGAAACGGCATATGAGTCAGCTTGGGCAAGCGATTATTCAGTGGATAGAATAAGACCTATTTTAGAGTTGGCAGGAGATAAAGAAATAACAATAGGGACATATGAAGATTATGATACAGAAGATTATTTAGTTATGGGTATAGATGCCTCAAATTCAGGGGATTATACAGCTCTTGGATACAACGTTGAACATAATTCAACGGTTGTTAGCGATACACCAGGCACGTATGAACATGAGTACATTTTAACAAGAACTGTTGATGGTGTGAAAACAACAATTATGTCTGTTAAGAAAATTGTTGCAGTAGATAGAAAACCTATAACAGCACCAGATAGCTTTAAGGCCTCTCAACATGCTGATACGAGAATCATAACTTTAACATGGCAAAAACATAAAAATCCAAACGCAAAATATGAATTATCATATAAAAATACAGAAGGTACATGGGAGATTTTATCTACAACTGCTGATACACCATATTTGCATAAGGGCTTAAGTCCTAACCAAACATTTGAGTACAGATTAAGAGCTTATGACGATATGGGTTATAGTAGTTACACATATACTCAAGGTTCAACAAAGCCTAATATAATTTCTGGTGACACAGTTTTGGATACAGTTAAACCAATAATTAATTTCATCTCATATGCGCCATTAGACAAATATTGCAGAATAGGAAAGAACTTTGAATTTTTATTTAGTGTTACAGATAACAATTATTATAGTGCATATAACAAAACTTCTGGCGACACAATAAAGATTATGATTGGAGATAAAACGGTTCCGGCAAATGCAATATCAATAATAAAAGAAACAATAACAAGTGGAGAAAATGTAAAGGTGGTAGTTAATAAAATGCCTAATATATCAGCATCGGGAGAAATCAAACTTGTTATACCAGCAGACACGATTAAGGATAAAGCTTTAAACGGAAACATAGAAATGGAATATGAAACACCTGTAATATATGTAAATTCTAATATAACAACAGATGCTCCAGATGTTGAAATTGAATATAATAAAGCAACAATTACTTGCAATCAAACAACAGACGTGGAGCCAGATAGTGTAGTCATATATTATGAATACAGAAAGAGTGGCGATAGTGCTTTTACAAAAACAGATTTGAATGTTATAGAAGGACTAGAAGGAAACACTTACTACGAATTCAGAACTGTTTTAAGAGATATAACTGGAAATGAAGTTGAATCGGATTCAGTTGTGAAATTTGTAGACTCAATAACACCTGAACTTACAATTGATGTAACAACTCCAAATGCAGGCACATATGCTTTAGATACAATTATAAATATTGAGGCTAAATATACAAAGCCTATAAAATTAGTTACAAATCCAACACTTGTAATAAAATTTGGTGCTGGAAAAAACATCACATTGGATGGTACTTTTGATGAAGAAAATAATTTGATTAAATATACATATACTGTACAACTTGATGATTTAGGAGCATTAACAGGGGTAAGCTTCAAAGGAAAAGTAAGAGCCTTAGATGGAAAAGTAATAGAATATAATTTCGTTCCATCATTAGAGGCATTCGGCGTGTTTGCAAGAACAGGCGTAAGAAAGATAGATCAAAGCGGAGATGCAACATACTATCCATATATTCAAAATGCTATCAATAGTATAAATGATAATAAAGTCGAAGAAACAATAGAGTTACTTTTAAATGAAGATGTTGAAACGGCAATTGTTGTTGAAGAAAATAAAAAAGTTTTCTTATATCAAAACGGTAAGGACATTGTTTCAAACGGTGGAGATTACAAGATATTCATAAATAAAGGTGAATTAAGAATTAGTGAAGAACTTGGCACAGGCAAAATTATAGTTAATGCAGTAGATAATGGCGTAGGAATTGAAAACCTTGGAAAGTTAACGATCGAAACTGGATATATACAAACCAAAACATCTAACACATCGGGAAGTGCAGTAGGAATTTCAAATAAAGGTACGCTTATTGTTGGAAAGAACGATGGAAACGTTAGTGAGCAAAGTCCAATAATTGATTCAACAGAATTTGGTGTATATGTATCAGATGGCGGAACATTTGAATTCTATGATGGTGTTATAATGGGTGCAAGAGGCAAATCATATTATGGTAAGATTACAACTTGTGATGGGTACAACATTGTAACAGAAAACATCGAAACAGCAAGAGAGAAAACATATATTGGAGTAGATAGAATTCCACCAAGAATAGATTATGAAATTTTAACAAAAGGCTGGAGAAAAGATTTTGTAAAGGTTAAAATAACTGTTTACGATGAGGATTCAGGAATAAAATTAGTTAAATTAAATACAGAGGAACTTACAATGGAAGCTGATTTAACTAAAGAAATTCAATTTGATGAAAATGGCGAATATGTAGTTTATGCAGAAGACAACGTTGGAAACAGCTCATATAAGATAATACAAATTAACACTATAGATAAAGAAGCACCAAACATTTTATCAATAACAGCAGATGAAGAAATTTCTGATACAGAAATTAAAGTGCTTGTTACAGTCAGGGATTATCAATCAGGTTTAGCAGGAATTATAATTAAAAATGTTGATGAGGTTCCAACCGATGACGAAAACTGGATTTTATTAGATAAATATCCTACATCAAAACAAATCATACCAGTTGCAATAAAGAGAGGCGAAACAAATTATTGCTTTGCAAAGGATAGAGCCGGAAATATAGGTAAATATGAAGGCGAAATTATAGTTGATGAAATCGATAAAATAGCTCCAGTAATACAAAGTGCAAAAATAATCAAAGAAAATGGTAAAGATTATATTATAGGTAAAGCTGTTTTAGTAGATGTAATTGCTACTGATAATGTTGGGGTAACAGATATTTTAATTACAAACCAAAACATGACAGATAGTGATGTTAAGGCTTCAGAAGATTGGAAAGAATATACGAGATATAATGTATACAAATTGCCTGTTGAAGGAGATAAGTTATATACAATATATATTTGGGTAAAAGATGCAGCTGGAAATATAAGTTTGCATGCGACAGCAAGTTCAGAACTAAAAGCATTAATCATAGGAGATAACGAGAAAGACTATGTTGGAAGTGATGTGATATATAATAAATCAAGACTAAGATTCAGAATAAAAGATTGGAACTATGATTATAGTGCCGAAAATGTTTTGGACAAAAAAGATATCTTACTAAGATTAACATCAGGAGATAAAGTAATAAGAAACATTCAAACGGGATTAACATTAACTAAAATTAAAGATTACGTTTCAATGGATAGCGACCAATACAAAGGCGAGCTATATGAATTGGGTATGGAAAACATACCAGGTACAGGTAACTTAAGCTTAGTAATACTAGGTGGTGCGGTATCAGATATGGCTAGAAACACAATTCAAGGTGTTGCTAAATTAACAGACATATTTATAGATAACAATTCACCAAAAGTAAAAGTTGAAAACACGGACCTATATGACGAAAATCAAAAACTAATAAGAAATATAACAGTTGTAGATAACGAAAACAACTTAATCCAAGCAATAGAAGTATCATATAAAGGTGTAACAAAAACATACAACTTAAGTAATGGCAAAATATCATTAGGACTTTTAGATGGCGAAAAAATAATAGCATACGATAAAGCTGGAAATACTCTAACACATACTGCTGGAAGTTCAGTTGAACCAATGCTTACAGCGGATAAATATGATGTAACATTAGTATATGGTGGAGATGCAGAGAAGTTTGGATATGTATATAATGGCGATGGAGCAATTTATATCGAATCAAGCGACACGACAATTGCGAATGTCTCTATAAATACTAACTCAAAGGAAATCACAGTATTACCAGTAAATGCAGGTGAATGCGAAATCACAGTAAGAACACTTGGAACTAAGAATTATATGGATGCAAAAATGAGCATACATGTTTTAGTAAAGAAGAGACCAGTTATATTAGAATGGTCAAATGGAGTATTCAACTATGATGGAACAGAAAAGAGTGTTACAGCAACTGTTAAAAACGTTATTTTAGGTGACGGAGTGCCAATCGGAGAATATAGAAATAGCATAAGAATAAACTCAGGTAAATATACAGCAGAGGTACTAAGTGTAGATAACAACAACTATACGGTCGAAGGCGGAACAAATATCACATTCGATTGGGAGATAAAGAAGATAGACAGAATTGTAACATTAGATAAAGATGATGTAAGTATTAGAATGCCAGATACGGATGTGATTAATTTCACATACACAGGAGAAGAGGCAAAAGGAATAACAACTACAATCTCTGGTGAAAATTTGATTGAACCAATAATCAAAGAAGCACATGGAGAAGGAACAATAACATTAAATCCTCTTACAGTCGGACATAGTACGACACTAATACTAAGCATACCAGAATCAACAAACTATAACGCAGCAAGTGTAAGCATAAACGTAAGAGTTACAAAATTACTTACAGTATTCTTTGATGCACAAGGTGGAACTCCGGCATATCATACAAGAACTGTTGAATACGACGAGCCATATGGTGAGTTGCCAGTATCAACAAACGGAGTAAGAACATTTATAGGTTGGTTCACAGAGCCAGAAGGAAAAGGCACATTAATAAAAGCAGACACAATAGTAAGTATAAAAGATAAACATACATTGTATGCTTGTTGGAACAGAGCACCAGAAAATGTAACAGTAAGCGTAAAATCAAAAACAACAAATTCAATAACATTTACAATGTCAGCAACAGATAGGGATGGAGACGAATTAACATTTGATGTTTATGTGAATGGAAGTTATAAAACAACAACAGCAAAAGTCGCTTCTGGTAGTAGCACAGAGTACACAGTCACAGGGTTATCAAGATACACATATTATTCTTACTACGTAATAGCAAATGATGGAATGCAAGAAACGCAAAGTGCAACAGGAAATGTAAGGACATATTGTCCTGGTGATGACTATACATGTAATGCCTCATATTGTGATGGTTATACGTACAAAGTTACTACGTGTAGTAAATGTGGTGGCGACGGAGAAGCAAGCGAATGGTGCAGTGGCGGTGGAACCAGTAGATGTTCATCATGTAATGGAAAAGGAACATATACTTGTTCAGGTGGTTCGTCTTCTGAGACTCAGTGTAGTAATTGTGGTGGAACAGGAGACAATCCTTGTACGGGTAGCCCAGATGAAGTTGAAAGAAGAACAGGAGAATGCCCTAAATGTCACGAGTCAAGTTATACAGAGAGAGATTGGGAGTGCGAAAAGTGTGGTGTAAGTGGAACAGATGGATATTGTGATTCGTGTTATTATAGATGGGTTACTAATAATGATAATGATATGCATAGATTTTGCCCAATATGCAAAGGTAAAGGAACATTAGAAAGTTCTACAACTTGTTCACATGGCTATACAAGTTCACATACAGTAAAATGTAGTAATTGTGGTGGAGATGGCGAAGTATCATATACATGTAGTCATGGATACAGTAGTGGTCATAATTATACAACAACATGTAGCAGATGTGATGGTGAAGGTGAAGCTACTGAAGCAACAACACCTTGCCCACATGGTTATTATTCTTCACACTACTATTGTTCACATATTTCAAATAGCTCATCATCAACCCACAAATATTGTAGCCATGGTAATGTAGGTCAACACGATTAATTTAACAAGCTCAAGTGATTCAAAATAACATCAGACTGCTAGCTAAAATTTAGCTAGCAGTCTTTTTTTACATGTAATGTATAAAAACACTTCTGTGTCATATAATATTATTGACAATACACATAATGTGTATTATAATAAGAATTATCGAAAGGAGGAAAGTCATGAATTTCCGACAAGTAGATAAGTTATTAAGAGAAGATGGATGGTATTGTATAGGAGCTTCAAAAAGTTCCCATTATCAATATAAACATTCAAGCAAACCACGGCAAGGTAACTATACCAAAGCATGCTGGTGATTTGCCTCCAAAAACTCTTAATAGCATACTTAAACAAGCAAGGCTAAAGTAGACCTTGCTTGTAAATATATAATTTAGGGGGTGTGAGTATGAAAGTTATTTATCCAGTTTGCATTTTTCAAACAAAAGAAGAATATATGGCTTTTGTTCCAGACCTAGATACAAATAATACTTATGGTAAAACATTGGAGGAAGCCTTGTATATGGCACAAGATTTAATTGCAACATATATATTGGAAGATTTGGATGATGTAAGCAAAAATGAAATTCCAAAACAAAGTAATATTGAAGATATAGATATAAAAAAGGTTCAAAAATATTGGGAGATTGAAGATAAAGACATAATTAGTTCGTTTAAAACCTTAGTTTTAGTAGATTTAGATGAATTTGCACAAAAATGGAGTAACAAATCTGTTAGAAAAAATTTAACTATTCCTCAATGGCTTAATACAAAAGCAGAATCATTAAATATAAATTTTTCACAAGTATTGCAAGAGGCATTAATGCAAAAAATATATAAAAAATAATATTACAAAAGAAACCATATTAATGTGAACTCAAATCGTTAAACAAAAGTTTTGCAATTTGGGTTCTCTTTTTATATATTGTACATAATTTATCATAAACAATAATACAAAAATTTCACAAACCAATGTCTTGTGCGATATTTACATTTGGGTGTATAATCTAGCTATTATAATAGTGAGGAGAGATAAAATGAAAAAGTATTTTATTTTATTATTAAGTATTCTAATGCTATTTGCAGGACAAGTTGTCTTTGCTACGGACACAAAGGAATACATAGAATATTCATCTGGTGAAAAAGATGATGGTTCGATATATTTAGACTCGTATGAGGATTATTTAAAAGCGCTTGGAAATGTTGATGAGCAAGAAGTGTACAAGGAGCAATATTTATCAGATTTGGCGAATGCGGTTCTCAATTATGATTTAACAGAAAGACCAGATGTTGTAAAAGCTAGAGTGCTTAATGTTGAAGGTAAGAAAGAGTATTATTCATATGATAGTTATGGTTTGTCTAAGATATCTTATCAGCCAGCAAACATTCAAGTATTAGAAGGAAAACATAAAGGCGAGACCTACGATATTTCATATATTTTAACTGCAGATAGCTACGAAAATTTGAAGGTAAAAGAGTTAAAGGCAAATCAAAAAATAAACGTAATAATAAGTGAATCTGGCGACGAATCATATGCATATGCAACAACCGTTGATTCGGCTGTAAATAGGGTGTCCGTAACAGTTGTACTAATTATTGCTGCTGTATTATTAATGATTATCTATTTAGGAAAACAAGGACTAAAAATCATCCCACAAATGATATTGCTAGCAGATATGGTAATGCTTGTGCTAGTGCCAGAATTGTTTGCAGGAAGAAGTTTATTATGGCTAACGATAGTTACATCAATTTTATATAGCATAGTTGAATCGGTAATTAAAGTAGGACTAAATTCAAAAACAGTCGCAGCAATATTTTCAACAATCGTTGTTACACTAACGTTAACAGTTGTGTTAGTTGCAGTTTCAAATATAGCAAACTTCTCTGGAATAACATATGATGTAATAAGCATGTTAGAAAGCTTCCCAAAAGGAACAATAGACTTTTACATGCTTTATATATCTAGCTTTATCTTACTATGCATGATTGTAACATCAAATATATCATGCATGGCGATTAGCACAAACGGAGACAAAAAAGTGGTAAAAGAAAACATAGCAGAAAAATTACCGCTATTCATTGGAATACTATTCGTATCAATGATACCGAAATATTTGTATTTGCTTATATCTAAATACACATATGACGAAATAATAAATTCGGAAATGCTACTTACGGATGTGTACAAAATAACATTCTTAATAATAGCAATGGTGGTAACCGTGCAAATCACAGAATACGCAAAGAAGTTGTTTGTTGACGAGAAATAAAAAGAATAAAAATAAGGACGTAGAAAAACTTAATCTTTCTATGTCCTTATTTTTTATAATTTCAAATGAAGTGGCAAAATTCAACTATTGAGAAAGAACAAAATTTATTTAAGTATCTTTTCAAGCAAAGCTTCCTCAAGCGTCTTTGAGAAATTTATTTTTAATTCCTCGGCCCTAGTGTTAACCCATTTAGGTATGTTGACAGTCTTTTTGATTAATTCCTTGCCGAACTTCTCCGCAAATTCGTCGATACTTACCATTACATATGTTTTAAATTTTGAAACATAGTCCCAATCAGGAATATCAAGCTCTTTCTCTAAATTATCGAAAGATACATCCTCAATTTTACTTGCGGTTGGTATCTTTTTACCTTCTTCAATATCATCTAATATAATGCCAGCAATTAAATCTTGTGCCATATACAAAGCCTCTTCTAAAGTCTCTCCAGAAGTTGCCCCATTTTCTAAGTCCGGCACGAATACAGAAT
This sequence comes from Clostridiales bacterium UBA4698, assembly GCA_002404755.1. Classification (GTDB taxonomy): domain Bacteria; phylum Bacillota; class Clostridia; order TANB77; family UBA1234; genus UBA1234. The sequence goes on from DHKI01000020.1 coordinate 17,668, forward strand.
AACCATTTTCCTTTTCCTCATAGAAGAGCACTGGATAGATAACTTTCATAATAAATCGCCTCCAAACAGTTATATTTTACTACGTATAATACGTAGAGTCAATAGGGTTTATATAAAAAATGTGAAACAAATTTGAGAAAAAGCATAAAAAAAGTTTCACATTTTTAAAAATTGTGATACAATAAAAATGTGAAACAAAATTAAATAAATTAAACAAAAATGTTTCACATTTATAAGGAGGAAAATCATGGAAGAAAAAATTGAAATTATAAATCTTCTTCAAAGTAGGCAGGTTCTTGAACATGAATTACAATCACTTGTATATGGAACAGTAGAAATAAGAGAAAATGAGTCTAATAAATATATATATGTGCATTATAGAGAAGATGGAGTAGCTTTAACAAAATATGTTGGAGAATATTCTGATGAATTATATAATTTAGTATTAAATAATAGCATTAAAGCAAAACAATTGAAAAAGCAAATAAGAGAGATAACAAAAAAACTAAAACAATTAAATTATACAGAAGAAGAATTGTCAGAAAAAGTACAACAAAATATAGACTTTGCAAAAAGGCATTTAGTAGATACAATATATAAACAAGCCATATTAGAAGGTGTTGCAACTACATTTGCAGATACAGAAAGTATTATTGAAGGTGGAAAAGTAAATAATATGACATCTGAGGATATACTAAAAATAGTAAATCTGAAACATGCTTGGGAATTTATATTAAATAAAAATGTTATTTTAAGCGATACAAACTTTGCATTATTATGCGAAATAAATAAAATGGTAGAAGAAGGATTTTATTATACAGCAGGTAAAGTAAGAAATACACCAGTAACAATAGGTGGAACAACATGGAAACCAGATTTGCCTATTGAAAGTGTAATAAAAGAAGAATTAGAAGAAATTTTTAATAAGGAATTGGATGATGTAGACAGAGCAATCGAACTTTTATTATACACAATGAAAAAACAAGTATTTATAGATGGAAATAAGAGAACAGCAGTAATTTATAGTAATCATTATTTGATTTCAAAAGGAAAAGGTATTATAGCGATTCCAGCAGAGCTAACAGAAGAATTTAAGGACTTACTTATTCCGTATTATGAAGGAAAAGATGAAAAACAGATAAAGAAGTTTATTAAAGAAAAATGTTACATGAGTATATAGAAAAAATGCCCAAAAGAAATAGTATTTAGTGTACTGTACAAAAGCATAAGAAAATAAATTTTGTTTAGTGGAACAACACAAACATCGGCTTTTGATTGATGAAAGCCGATGTTTGTGCTTAAAGGTACAACAGAAGTTAAGAAGTATACTTTTTATCAAAATCCGCCAACTCCTACGCACACCGCATAAAAACAAGCCCAAATGGTTATACTAAATAAAAAGTAACACGAATGTCGGCTTTTGCTTGACTAAAGCCGACATTTATGCTTATAATAAAGAGGGGGAGAAAAATGGTATACTATTATAAAGAGTTGGTAGAGAACGGATTGAGTAGGTATCAAATAGAAAGAAAAGTTACTGATAAAAAATTATATAAAATTGAGACAGGAATTTATTCTGATGAGGAATTTCCAAGCGAGTTGGCGGTGATAGCAAAGAAATATCCTAAAGCAATATTAACTTTGAACAGTGCTTTTTTCTATTATGGATTAACCGATAAAATACCGGATTATTATTATTTAGCGACAGATAAAAAAGCTAGAAAAATAGGAAATGAATCAGTAAAACAAATTTATACCAAAACGGAATTACTGAATATAGGATTAGCAAAAATGAAAATTGAAGATACGGAAGTTAATATATATGATAAAGAAAGGATGTTGATTGAACTTGTAAGGTATAAATCGAAATTACCTTATGAACTATATAAAGAGGTTTTGAATAATTATCGAAAAATAAAGGACCAATTAAATTTTATTGAATTGTATAAATATGCTCAGAACTTTAATAAATCATATATATTGCAAACTATTGAAACGGAGGTAATGTAGTGAATAGTGTATAAAAAGAGATTTTAATATTTGATACCGATGTTAAAATTCATACCAAAGAAGAAATTTCAAGTATTATAGATATGGTTTTAAGTGATAAGATGTTTATAAAAAATTTGTCTAACAATAATAATTGGACAGGACAAAATATACCAGACATATTAAAATCAATAAAAGAATATATTGCAGAGCTATAAAAAGTGCAACATTTAATTCGATAGAAAAGAATTGAAAAAATATTTTTTGCCAAACCCGCCAACTCTTACGCACACCACATACTGCAAGTGCAAAATTAAGTTAATAATCGAAATGTTACGAAAATATTACAAGCATGTTACGTTGCTTGTAATATTTTTTTAACCCAAATTTAACAATGCATAAAAATGCAAAATTTTAAAAGTAGGAGTTTGTATTTCCGTAAAAAGAAGTTTGATAGAAGATTTCTAAACGCACGTGTATGCACGGTTTCAAGGACTAGACACAAAAAAATTATATATTTATAATAAAAACAAAGTGAGCTAAAAGATAAGCAGTAAGTTGGCTTATGAAGATTAAAAAACAAGTGGCAGAGCATGTTGAACCCCACGAATGGCAGAGTATGTGTGAACTTAACAAGTGGCAAAGCATGTTGAACTCAGCAAGTGGCAAAGTGTGTTAACCCTCACGAAGAAAGGAATGAGCATATGAAAAAATCACAAAAGATAATTTTAGCAGTTTGTTTAGCTGTAAGCGTAATTGCAATCGTAGCAATTGTATGTATTTTAGCAAGAAGGCCAAAGCCAATTGAAGATAACATTGGTGGAAATGTTAATAACTCGGGCGATTTAGTTACATCATCTGGAGATGAGATGTACTTGAACGTCACAAAAAAAGTTGGAGATATAGAGATAAGCGATATAAAGATAACATTAGTTGAGAAGAACAATTGCAGAATTGAGGCGAGAGTTAAAAACACTGGAGATAAGTTCTTGGAAGCAACTAATCTAGAAATAAAAGCAATCGATGACGAAGGTGCAGACGAAATATTTGGAGGCTTAGTAACAGCCCTTGCACCACAAGAAGAGAGCATGTTTGTAACATATGTGCTATCAGATATAAGAGACGCACATGATGTTGAAATAACGGCGATAGAGTAGAAGGAAAAGAAATAGTATAAAAATTTAATGTAAGGAAATTAGCAAGTTAATAAAAATCAAATTGAAATGGGATGGTGTTATGATGTTAGAAAATCTAAAGAATAACAAAGGAGTAATAAAATTAATAATGATGTTTATGCTGGTAACACTCTTTATGATGCTATCTCAAATTTCATACGCAGCAGCGAGTGATATGATAACTGAATGGAACGTATCTGGTGACGCAGGATTAACAATCAAATTGCCAGCAGAATCATATGGTGGAACAAGTGTAAATATCAAGGTTAATTGGGGCGACGGAACAGCCACTCAAACTTATAGAAGTGATTTTCCAACACATACGTATTCGAAAGCTGGAGTATATGAGATAACAGTAAGCGGAACATGTCCAAAGTGGGGATATGCAAGTACAAGTTCTGAGTCAGAAACATCAAATAGTGATTATTATACATATACACAATATTTAGCAAAGGTAAAACAGTTTGGTGAATTAGGAGCACAACAATACGGATTTGCAGGATGTAAAAATTTAACAGAGGTATCAGGCGGAAATTTAGTAACAAGCAAAACATTTGAAAAGATAACCAATATGGCGTGTATGTTTTCAAATTGCGGTGGCTTGACAACTTTGGATGTAAGTAACTTTGATACGTCAAATGTAACAACAATGAGATGGATGTTTGAACGTTGCAGTGGCTTGACAACTTTGGATGTAAGTAACTTTGATACGTCAAAAGTAACAGATATGGGAGAGATGTTTGCTGATTGCAGTGGCTTAACAACTTTGGATGTAAGCAACTTTGACACATCAAATGTGGAGGGAAATGCTTATAAAGATTCATATCATAGTGTTTCTGGTATGCTTGGCATGTTTAGAGGATGCTCAAATTTGACTAGTTTGGACGTAAGCAAATTTAATACATCGAAAGTAAAAGACATGTTCCAAATGTTTTTTGCTTGTTCAAATTTAAAAGAATTGAATCTAAGCAACTTTGATACGTCAAATGTAACAAGTATGGAATATATGTTTTTGGGATGTAGTGGTTTGACAAGTTTGGATGTGAGCAACTTTGATACATCAAATGTAACAGATATGGGGTCCATGTTTTCTGTATGCAGTAGTTTGACAGCTTTGAATGTAAGCAACTTTGACACATCT
>DHKI01000015.1 GCA_002404755.1 Clostridiales bacterium UBA4698
TTCACTCTCTCTGCCCCGAAAAACATATTCTGATTAGCTCTTTTTCTTTTTTGTTTTTTGGTCTCACATCATTGACAAATGTACAGTGGGTATGCATAAAATAAGGCATTGCGTTCAAGTTGTTTTTCATAATGAAATGGGGATAAGTTGTCTTTGGACTATAGACAACATTCCATATAGTTCAAACGGAAGGACAGTCACCTCCACCGGCCAGTCTGCGGGCTGACTTTTTATGCCACAAAATTAGGTTTGAAGATGGCAGGTGATAAGAAAAACATTCCCAAGGCAGTACCACTCGCCGAGACCCCCGCTCCCACAGTAGAAAATGTCGCCGCGCCGGAGCAGCCCGCTCCCGAGTCTGGCTGACCGATAAGGAGGCGGCCATGCCGGAACATGAGGGGCAGGCGGCACTCCTAAAAATGGGCGAGGCTGTACACGATCCCGACTATGCTTTTACCCACGTCGAGATAGAGAAGTTTGCCGCTCCGGAAGCTTCTGAGGCTGAAAAGAAACAGAAACAGCCGACCTCGGCAAGGTGGTAGGTTTGCCGCCGCCATTGACGAGGCGCGGCCAAGGAGGAGAGAAAGGCGGGAGATAAGGTGTTCATCAATAGTGCGAAACTGGAAAAGTATTTCGGCAAGGACAAGTCCCCGAAGGAAATGAAAGATAAGATCATTTCTCTGCTAGACTACTGGAAGGCCAAGCAGACGTTCGAACTTGGCAATCCCGAAAAGAAAACATATCTTGGAAAGTGGCTTTGGGCCTTTTTGTCCCGGGGCCTTTCGTTTTAAATCATATGTTTAGTTTAAGTTTTATAATGCTTAAATTCTTTATTTAATATAAGTCCCGCAATAATCAAAAATGCACTCACAATTAACATTGTAACAAACGAGGTGTACGACTTTTTGAAATCAAATTGCATAGCCGATATGTATAAAAACGGTAATGGCTTTTTAGTATATATAACTTGATTGGCTAATACATAGACCACATTGATTAATAAAGAAATTGTTATTGACTTGCTTACGAATGCCATAAAATAAGATAATGCAAACATAAAGAAAATCACTATAAGTAGCGGCTTTATCATTTCAATTGTTTTAGGAAACCAGTTAGATATACCACATAAAACTGCAACCGTATCTATCACATAAATTATAAATGGCAAGCTGATTTCAAATAACAAAACTTTTTTCCCGGAAAATAGCACTTCATTACCGGGAGATTCTAAAAACTCTCTTAATATAAAAATTGACCACCATGCTGAAAAAAGAGGAACTATTATTAATATAATACTGGCAATATTATATTCGACACTTGGATTTTTAGAGCGGTATTGATATAAAGAGAACAAGGGTAAAAATATATCTAATGCTATTATGGGAACCCAAAACAGTAACTTTAAGCTTTTAAGCAGCAAATATTCTTTTTTTAGCATTATGCCTATATATTTCTTAATGCACATACATAACCATCCTCTAATGTAGGACTTACTTTTTTTAGCTTCTGATCATTATCTGATAAGATTTTTGTAAGCTTTATGCCATTCTCCTCAAATTGCTGTATGATATGGTAATCAGAATTTATTTTATTTATCTTATCCGTTTCAACAACATATATCTTTCCTGATGCAATATTTTTTATGTCTTCGCAGCTGCCGCTACTGACCACACTACCTGCATTCATGATGACAATTTTATCGCATAATGCTTCCACATCATCTACGATGTGCGTAGAAATTATAATTAACTTATCATTTTTAATTTTGTTGACTATATTTTTAAATCTTAATCTTTCTTCAGGATCCAAGCCCGCGGTCGGTTCATCAAAAATAACCACTTTGGGGTCTCCCATTATTGCCTGTGCAATGCCCAATCGTCGAACCATACCGCCAGATAGGGAACCTATTTTTGACATACGCTTTTCTTCTAGATTAACCAATTCTAAAACTTTATCTATATTGTAATTTTGAAAATTTTTAATATTGGCTATAAGTTCCAATCCTTCATATACTTTTAATTCACGAAACAATCCAAAGCTTTGAGGCAAATATCCTATATTGCTGCTAAAATCTTTGTTGTCTTTTATATCTATTCCATCGAAAGTTATCTTTCCGGAGGTTAGTGAATATAAGTTTGTGATACATCTTAATAAGGTGCTCTTTCCCGCGCCATTTGGTCCCAAAAGTGCATACACACCATTATCAAACTTATATGTAAATTCATTAACAGCCTTAAACTTACTAAAAAATTTTGATACGTTATTTATCTCAAGCATTTGTTTCACTCCTTAAACTATTTAAGAATTCTTCGGGCGTAGAAGTATTAGCATTATCGTAAATATATTTATTTAGCTCTTCTCTTACCTTTTCCTTGCCATATTTCTCTACAAGTGAATTGAGGTCGCCAACATACATATCCATATTTCTTTCTACATTTTTTTCAAAATTTTTTATATCATCAATGATAAGATAATATCCTGATTCATATAATTCTGTTTTTGAGCTATCAATTTTAAATAGGTCATATTGGAATCTTAAACGATCAAGGTATTTTAATTCCATTATATTGCCGTATATAGGTATTCTGCTTACTGCGAAATCGGGATGAAAGGGGATCATAATTACCGTATCAATTTTTTTGTCCCAAAGCGGACTGTTTATCAAATTGTTAGATTCATTTTTGATACCCTGTCCGAATTCTGGTAATTGAGATGTAGAACAATACGGATAAATATATTTAATTCCATTATATTCTTCACAAGCTATTAACCCGCTTATGAAGGTTGCTTCGTTAACTCTGCCTTTAAATAAACCCTTTTCTGTTTCTTTAAGATTGGAATAAATATTTGATTTTCCGCTGATTCTTACTGTGAAATCTTTTTCGTTTTCAATACTTGATAAATCGGAAAATCCGGCATGCGGATAATACTCAATTGTTCCTGATAAAAACACTCCCTGTCTATTGGCGTAATTTTTCATGCTTGAACCAGTATATTCAACTATAATCTTGCTTAATTTCTGCTCATTGTTTTTTACCGTAAAGTAATCTGAATCCACCATATAGCTTAGTTTATTTTCGTTTTCATCAGTAATATTTGAAATCTTGTATCCATGATAAAGCGTAAACTTATATTCTGATAAGTCGGGATTATTTACAGTCATTATTACTTTAGCTTTTAAATTACGACCGATTTTTAAATCAATATCATATGAAACAATTTCAAAATCGGCTGCTTCATGCTTTCCTTTATGTTCATCATAATACTGCATTTCTTGACGTCCATAATACTCGGAGAAGTCTACTTTTGAAGAAGGTAGACAATATGTACCCAATGTTACACAGGCCAAGAAGATACATGCTAAACACCTTTTATATAATTTCTTTGGTCTATTTTTATATAAAGAAAAATATATAATGCTCAAACACATAAGAATCCAAAAGAAAACCTTAAACCACTTGTATTCAAGCAGCGAGTATCCAAAGTTGTTATTTTCAGCAAAAGAGGGGTCAATAGTTAGATTAAAGAAATCAAAAAATTTATATAAAGGAGAATCTACTAAAAATTTTGTTGGGTAATAACTTGCTAGGCATGAGCATAACAATAACGCTATATACGCTATAGTTCTCTCAAAGTTAAGTGATACAGCTAAGCCTATCAATATAGCAACCATATTTGTTAAAAAAGAGTAGAGAAATATTGCGAGAAATATATGAAGATAAAGAGATGGATAACTAAGACCTGACATCATGCATCCAATAGCAATTATTAAGAAAAACAATATCTCAGCAATGGCATTAATTAACATCATTACAACAAACTGATAAAAAACAATTTTGATGTTTCCGTTATTTATTGCGCAAAGACACTCTTGTGCTTTGTCTTTTTTTATCTTTATAAAAAATTCATATGATAAGAGCATAAATACCGCAAATAGTACCAAAGAGAACTGGAAGTAATACGAGAGCATTGTTATTCCGGATAAATGAGGTACAGCCAGTTCAATAAAAATTTGATATGCGGAAATCCCTATAAAAAACAATATTGTTGTAATTGACAGAAACTTTGTCCTAAAAAAAGTTTTTAAGATCAGCTTAAAAGTTTTCATAAGCATCCTCACCAAATACTATTATAATCTACAATCCAATAAGAGCAACATCCTATATGGCTCAACGCCAAGAAGTATATAGAATGTTGCTCCTCAATACTATTTATTCAATCAATTATCATAATAAATTCTTGCAGTTCCGGATACAGCCCTTTCACTTTCAGGGCTTAATGCTAATCTAAAATGCCTACCATCGTTAAAATGTGAAGAATTAAAACGTTTTTTTACCGAATCATAATATGCCAGATCAGAGGTGCTCTTTGCTGTAGTTACAACCGTTTTTCCTGGAGAAATAAATAAACGGGAATCACTTACCCAGTTAAGGCTATATGACTTTCTATATTCGAATTGTGCCCTCAGCCTTTTACTGGAAACAGCATGACATTCTGTATCTTCACCTATGTATGCACCAGTAGCGTAATATGAATCTGAGTATGCACGTGAGCCCCCTTTATCCAAACTTATAGCGTTGCTCTTCGCATAAGCACATATTGTAACCGTTAATATAGTAAATACTGTTAAAAAAATGACAAAGATATTTTTCATAAATTTTTTCATACGTATACTCCTTTACTTGATTAAATATTTAAAGTATTTTATTGGCCGTACTTATAAATCTGCATTGGAATCGCCCCCTTAACAACTTAACTTCTGGCTTTATTATATTCCAAAAAATGTATGTTGTCAACATATATTTACAATACACCTATTTACAAAACACTTATTTGTGGTATATTTAATAGTAGTGGGGGGGATTTCAATGAGTCAAGGCCAGGACAATTTTAAAAGAGGAACGGCGGAGTTGCTAATTTTATATCTACTTCAAGAAGAGGATTTATACGGATACCAAATAACAAAACTTTTTAATGATAAAAGTAATGGAATTTATAAAATGGTAGAAGGTTCCCTCTATCCAATTCTTTTTAGATTGGTCGAAGCAGGATATATAAGCGACTATGAAAAACTTGTAGGTGCTAAAAGGAAAAGACGATATTATCATTTGAAAGACTCGGGAAAAGTATATTTTCAACAGCTTTTAAGAGATTTTGATGAGATTTGTTTTGCAATAAATTCAATTTTAGATCGCGAGGTAACAATAAATGAAGAATAATTCTTTGGAGAAGGAAGTCAACAGATATTTAAAAGAGGTAAAAAGTAATTTGTTAATCTCTAAATCGAGAAAGAAATTTATTAAAACATTTAAAGATAGTGTTTATGAATACATAGAAACTAATCCGCTGGCAGATATAAAGAGCATTAAAGAAAATTTTGGAACACCCGATGAAATTGCTGCATCATTTGCAGCTAATATAAACTATCAAGAAATCAACAAACACACCCGCATTAAGTATTTAATTGTTTCAGGTATTTTGATTATGCTCTTAATCGTAGTTGCTTATCTTTCTGCTGCACTTATAGATGTACACAGATCAGCTAATGGATTTGGCGTTATAACAATATCAGAGAACATTACGGAGGAAGATACAATATGAAACAAATCAAAAGTTTTATTTTGGCATTACTTTTAATTTTTACTTTTACATCTTATACTTTTGCTTCAAATCAAAATCAGCCTAACTTATCTCAAATTTATAAGAATAATGACGGCTCTTATATTATTGTAAACATCATTACCATCGAATCAAAAGATAGCTATAACGCTAACTCTTCTATGTCAACCAAAAGCGGCACAAAAAATTATAGTTTTTATAATTCAAAAAGTGAATTGCAGTGGATAGTATCTATTCACGGAACATTTAATTATAATGGTTCAACTTCTAATTGTATTAAATCCAGTGCTTCTTCACAACTTATAAATAGCACTTGGAAAGTTAAAGAAGCTGTTGCATCAAGAAGAAATAATAGTGCTATAGGCGATTTTGTGGTTAAGCACTATATGTTAGGTGTTCCTGTACAGACAAAGGATGTACAATTGACTTTAACATGTAGTCCAAATGGAACTTTATCTTAATTATCAAAAAAATTATTCGTCATATAATAGTTCCTGCTTGTTGAAAAACAGCTATTCTTATATATTAAGAACAGCTGTTTTCTTTTACTTTTTGTTTGAGTTTGAATCGACAATTCGGGTAATAAACGCACAAGCACATAGTCACAGATTTTAAAAAAATCGAGATATAAAAAAGTCTTGTTCTCTTTAAGAAAAGACAGATTGTCAAGGTAGTGTCAAGGTTTATGCGCAAATTTGATTCTGGTATCTGGCAGAAATCTATTACAGGGGGGGCTTCGGCGCCCCCTTGGTTACTTTAGGGCGGTCGGTGCGCAAAGGGTCAAGGGCGGCGGCAGCCGCTTGTCTTGCCCTTGACGCTTCGCGAGCCGACTGCCACTCACCCGACCAGCAGGTCCTGCTCGATGACCTCGAGATGCTTCATATTCATGTA
>DHKI01000016.1 GCA_002404755.1 Clostridiales bacterium UBA4698
TTAAACAAAGTGTCAAACTTCCGAGCAATCTGCAGTGTTATAAGACATGTAAAAATGTATTTGTAACATCTTTGTAATGCAACTGTAAAGAAAATGTAATTGAAAAAACATCTTAAAAAGGATAAAATAATAGTGGTACAAAAGATTAAAAGGGGTGATTTTCGTGTGGACGGAAGAAATACGCCAAAACTTAGCAAAAGAATTAAATAATCAATTAGATAATAAAAAGTTTTTTGATGCGACAAAATACTATTCATCAAATGCTTTTGAAAGAGAAGAAAATGAAAAAGTGTTTAAAATGGCTAGTGCACCTCAAAAAGATTTGTATCTAAATAAGAGTGTGGATATTGAAGATGCCATAAAAGGTATGGCTTTTTCAAATAAAATACCAGTAGAGAAGGATGCGAAAACAGTTACACAACTTGAACCTGAAAAGTTGAAGATATATAAAATCTCTGATTTGATTTCAGAAAATTTGATGGAGACCGTTGTTATTCCTATAACGGAGAACAATACTTGCAAATCTCTTTCAGTTGTAAAAAGATTTGATTGGAGTGATTTTCTATTTTCAGATTTAGGAACAGCATGGAGAATGATAAAAAATAGATTAAAGTAGTATGATAGAATGTGGCTATTTATTAAGAACAGAATGATAAAGCTAACAACAATTAAAGTATTAACTATGGCTACGTTTTGAAGGAATAAAATTTTGTTTGACATATATTATATAAAATGCTAAAATTGAGACACATTGAAAATGCGTTGACAAAGGAAAAGTAATTAGAGGTAGTTTAAAGAGAGTGAAAATTAACCATAGCTGAGAGTTTTCATAAACGAAACTAATGAAAGAACACCTTTCGAGCAGGCTTGTGCAAAGCAAGTTCGCATAGCTGGCGTTAAAGGCTACTTAAGGATATCCATGATATTGAAATTGGGTGGTACCGCGAAAAAATTCGTCCCTAGCGTTGTAACAATGCTAGGTTTTTGTAGTATTAAACCTTATATTTTGGGATATTAAATCAGGGTGGTACCACGGAAAAATCGTCCCTAGTATGCATAAAGTTTGCATGCTAGGGATTTTTCGTCCTTGAAATAACTTAATTTGGAGGTATAAAAAATGAAAGGAAACATTTACAGAGACTGCACATGCGGTCAAATTAGCAAAAGTGATATTGGCAAAGTTTTAAAATTAGCAGGTTGGGTTGAAAACATTAGAGACCATGGTGGCGTCATGTTTATAGATTTGAGAGATCAATATGGCGTATCTCAAATTGTTATACATGATGAAACTATGTTGAAAAATGTTCACAGAGAGACTGTTATATCAGTAATGGGAAAAGTTATAGAAAGGGACGAAGACACAATAAATTTAAAGATTTCGACAGGTGAAGTTGAGGTTTTAGCTGACAAATTAGAAATACTTGGAGAATGTCAAAGTGCATTGCCATTTGAGGTTGCAGAATCATTAAAGACAAAAGAAGATATTAGACTTAAATATCGTTTTTTAGATTTAAGAAACAAAAAAGTTCAAGACAAGATATTATTTAGATCAAAAGTAGTAAGCTATATGAGAAGAAAGATGGAAGATATGGGCTTTACAGATATAACAACACCTATCTTAACTTCATCTTCGCCTGAAGGTGCAAGAGATTATATAATTCCATCAAGAAAGCATAAAGGAAAGTTTTATGCTTTGCCACAAGCACCGCAACAATTTAAACAATTGCTTATGACATCAGGAATTGATAAGTATTTTCAAATAGCACCTTGTTTTAGAGATGAGGATGCAAGAGCAGACCGCTCTCCTGGTGAGTTTTATCAATTGGATTTTGAAATGGCATTTGCTACTCAAGAAGACGTTTTTGATACAGCCGAAGAGGTATTATATGATATATTCTCTAAATTTAGCGATAAAAAAGTTTCTGAAAAGCCATTTAGAAGAATTCCATACGAAGAGGCTATGAAAAAGTATGGAACAGATAAACCAGATTTGAGAAATCCACTTGTGATAGAGGATTTAACAAAGTTCTTTGAAACAGTCGAATTTAAACCATTTAAAGGAAAACCTGTAAGAGGTATTGTTGTGCCAGATTGTACAAAGATGTCAAAATCATTTTTTGAAAAAATGTTGGAATATGCTCTTGGAATAGGTATGAAAGGCCTTGGATATATAGAAGTAGAAGAGGATATGACATATAAAGGGCCGATTGCCAAGTATTTTACTGATGAACAATCTGAAGAAATAAAGAAATTACTTTCTTTGAAACAAGGCGACGTTTTATTTTTCATAAGTGATGCACCAAAATTTGTAGACAAATTGGCTGGCGAAATCAGGACAGAACTTGGAAAAAGAATGGATTTGATAGATAATAGTAAATTTGAATTATGCTTTATTACAGATTTTCCAATGTATGAAAGAAATGATGAAGGAAAAATAGATTTTATGCACAATCCATTTTCAATGCCACAAGGTGGAATTGATGATTTACAAAACAAAGATCCTTTGGAGGTTAAGGCATATCAATATGATATCGTATGTAATGGGGTTGAGCTTTCATCTGGAGCTGTAAGAAATCATAGAATTGACGTGATGGAAAAGGCATTTGAGATAGCTGGATATACAAAAGAGGAATTACAAACGAAATTTGGAGCTTTATATGAAGCTTTCAAATTTGGTGCACCACCTCATGCTGGAATGGCACCAGGAGTTGATAGGATAGTAATGCTTTTACTAGGTGAAGAGTGCATAAGAGAGGTAATAGCATTCCCTATGACAGCAAATGCAGAAGATTTGTTAATGAGAGCACCAGGAGAAGTAACGCAAAAACAATTAAGAGAAGTTCATATAAAACTATTGTAATTTTGTTGAAAAATATTTGTAAACTCAATAATTGTTTATTATATGCGGATTTTAAATAGTAAAAAACTAAATTTTGGTTGTGATAACGACTGAAATTTAGTTTTTTTACTTAATTTTAAAAGCCAATCTTCAAATATGCCGAAATATATTTATGGAAAAGTCAACAAACTTAAGAAAATGCTTGACAAATAGGCAAAACCGTTGTAAACTATCAATGGTTTACACGAGGAAGGGGGCATAGTATGGAGAAAAGTATCGAAGTTAGCATGTTATTAGAGCTTTACGGAAAGCTTCTTACAAATACACAAGCAGATACTGTAGATTTATATTATAACCAGAACTTATCTCTTGGTGAAATCGCAGAAGAATTAAATATTACAAGGCAAGGTGTTAGAAAAAATTTAGTTTATGCAGAAAAGAAGCTGTTTGATTTTGAAGAAAAATTAGGTTTTTTAAAGCAAAAGTTAGAAAATGACGAAATTATAAAAGAAGTAATTAAGAGTTTGGATGATGATGTTTTAAAAGATAAGCTTAGTAAACTACTTTAAGAAACGAAAGGAGAAAACTTTATGGCTTTTGAAGGTTTAAGTGAGAAGCTAAAAGGTATTGTAAATAAGCTTAAGGGAAAGTCTAGAATTACAGAAGCAGATGTCAAAGAAATTACAAGAGAAGTTAAGCTTGCTTTATTGGAGGCAGATGTTAACTATAAAATAGTAAAAGATTTTACAAACAAAATTGGAGAAAAAGCATTAGGACAAGATGTTTTAAAAAGCTTAACTCCAGGTCAACAAATTATTAAAATAGTTCATGAAGAATTAGTTGAGCTATTAGGTGGAAAAGAAACAGAAGGATTAAATCTTTCACCAAATCCACCAACAATTATTATGCTTGTTGGTCTTCAAGGTTCTGGTAAAACAACTATGGCTGGAAAACTTGCAAACTTGCTTAGAAAGCAAGGTAAAAAGCCAATGATGGTTGCTTGCGATATATATAGACCAGCAGCTATAGATCAATTAGAGGTTATTGGAAAACAACTTAGTATTCCAGTATTCTCAAATAGAGAAGAAAAAGATGTTACAGAAATAGTAAAGGCAGCGCTAAAAGAAGCAAATTCAAAATTAAATGATGTAGTAATCATAGATACAGCAGGTAGACTTCATATTGATGAAACACTAATGAAAGAATTACAAAACTTGAAAGAGTTTGCAAAACCAAACGAAATATTATTAGTAGTTGATTCAATGACAGGTCAAGATGCTGTAACAGTTTCAGAAAGCTTTAATGAACAACTTGGAATAAATGGAGTTATTCTTACAAAGCTAGATGGTGATACTCGTGGTGGTGCAGCACTATCAGTAAAAACAGTTACAGGCAAGCCAATCAAGTTTGTTGGTACTGGTGAAAAGATGAATGACATCGAAGTCTTCCACCCAGACAGAATGGCACAAAGAATTCTTGGCATGGGAGATGTTCTTACACTTATTGAAAAGGCAGAAGAAGCTTTTGATTTTGAAGAAGCTATGAAGCTTGAAAAGAAGATTCATAAACAAGATTTTACTTTGCAAGATTACTTAGATCAATTAAAACAAATCAAAAAAATGGGTTCATTGAAATCAATTTTAGGAATGATTGGTATTGATGAAAGAGCAATTGAGCAAGCTAAAATAGATGACAAGCAATTTGTCCTAGCAGAGTCTATAATTCAATCAATGACTGTTAAAGAAAGAAATAATCCAGATATCATAAATGGTCAAAGAAGAAGAAGAATTGCAGATGGTAGTGGTACAACAGTTCAAGAAGTCAATAAGTTTTTAAAACAATATAATGATACAAGACTTATGATGAAGAGAGTTCTTGGCAACAAGAGTGCAATGAATAGATTGGTTAGAAATGTTGCAAAAAATAGTAATCTTAAGATGGAAGACTTAAAATTAGATGATTAGTTAATTTAGATACATTTGGGGGAGGTGAATTAAATGGTAAAAATCAGACTTAGAAGAGATGGAGCAAAAAAAGCACCTTACTACAAGGTAGTTGTTGCTGATTCAAGATATCCAAGAGATGGTAGATTTATAGAAGAAATCGGTTCTTATGATCCAATGAATGATCCTGCTATAATCAAAATCGATACTGAAAAGTATAATACTTGGGTTAAGAATGGCGCAAGACCATCAGACACAGTTAAGAGATTATACGATATAGTTTCTAAATAGTTTTATAAAAGATGGAGGAAAATTAAATGAAGGAAATGTTAGAAGCACTTGTTAAAAGTTTAGTAGATTTCCCAGATAAAGTTTCTGTAAACGAAGTCGAAGGAAATAAATTTACAACTTTAGAATTAAGGGTTGATCCATCTGATATGGGAAAAATTATTGGAAGACAAGGTAGAATCATTAGAGCTGTTAGAACTTTAATGAAAGCATATGCAACCAAAGAAAATAAAAGACTTAATGTTGAAATCATTGAATAGGAGAGATTATGGTAGAATATTTTGAGATTGGTCAAATATCTAATACACACGGATTAAAGGGAGAACTTAAAGTTAGAACTTTTACCGAAAGTAAAAAGAGATTTGAAGAATTAAGCTCTATACTTGTTGATTTTAAAGGTGAATTAAAAAAATATGATATTGAAAAAATAAGATATCAAAATGGTATTGTGCTTTTAAAGCTTAAAGGCATAGATGATATTGATGAAGCTTTAAAATTAAAAGGTAATTACATAAAGATACCTAGAGATGATGCTAAAAAGACAGAAAAAGATGAGTTTTTTATAGCAGACCTAATTGGTTGCATGGTATATCAAAATGACTTAATTGGAGTTGTTGATGATGTATTTACAGCAGGGGCTAGCGATGTATATGTTATTAAAAGAAAAGGAAAAAAAGATTTGCTTATTCCTGCTATTGAAAGTGTTATAAAAAACATTGATATAGAAAACAAGCGAATAGATGTGGAGATTCCTAGGGGGTTAGATGATGAAATTTGATGTATTAACTCTTTTTCCAGAAATGTTTGAGCCAGTAAAGCAAAGCATAATTGGAAGAGCAATGCAAAATGGGTTAATTGAATTGAATTTAATAAACTTTAGAGAATTTTCAAAAGACAAACAAAGGCATGTTGATGATTGCCCTTATGGTGGCGGTGCAGGTATGGTTTTAAAGCCAGAGCCAATATATGATGCATATGTTTCTATAACAAAAGACTTAGAATATAAGCCAAAGGTTATATATCTTTCTCCAAGAGGAAGAGTTTTTAATCAAAGCATTGCTAAAGACTTATCAAAAGAAAATCATTTGATTTTACTTTGTGGTCATTATGAAGGTGTTGATCAAAGAGTTCTTGATGAAATTGGAGTAGAAGAATTATCAATTGGTGACTATGTCTTAACAGGAGGCGAGCTTCCTGCAATGGTAGTTATAGATGCAATAAGCAGAAATATAGAAGGTGTATTAAATAATGAATCAATAAAAGATGAATCTTTTAACGATGGATTATTAGAATACCCACAATACACAAGACCAGAAGAATTTATGGGCAGAAGAGTACCGGAGGTTTTACTTTCTGGACATCATGCAAATATTGAAAAATGGAGACGCGAGCAATCGGAGGAGATAACGAGAGCAAACCGTCCTGATTTAATAAAATAGCTATGACATAAAGCCATAGTAGAAAGGAGAAAAAAATGGATAAAATAAAAGCTATTGAAAACGAACAATTAAGAGCTAACAAGCTTGAATTAAATGTTGGTGATACAGTTAAAGTACATGTTAAAATTAAGGAAGGAAACAGAGAAAGAATCCAAGTATTCGAAGGAACAATTATTAAAAGACAACGTGGTGGTTCAAACGAAACATTCACAGTTAGAAGAATTGCTTACGGTACAGGAGTTGAAAGAACTTTCTTAGTAAACTCACCAAAGGTAGAAAAAGTTGAAATCGTTAGACATGGTAAAACAAGAAGAGCTAAACTTTATTACCTAAGAGACAGAGTTGGTAAAGCAACAAAAGTTAAAGAAGATATCGCAACAAAAAATGCAACAGAAGAAAACGCATAGTTCGCGTTATTCAAACCGCTTATTTTTAATAATAAGCGGTTTTTTAATTGTGATGATGTAAACTCTATCTTATTAATTATAGTGTATTCTAATAGTTGCAGAAGGCTTAGAATCCCCGAAACATATCCATATAT
Source organism: Clostridiales bacterium UBA4698 (assembly GCA_002404755.1). Lineage (GTDB taxonomy): Bacteria > Bacillota > Clostridia > TANB77 > UBA1234 > UBA1234. The sequence continues at coordinate 7,051 of DHKI01000016.1, forward strand.
TACCTATACTTTTTTGTTGACTAATATATAAATAGGGTTATATAATGTAAACTAGCGAATATCCAATAAATTTATAAATATCACGGAGGATAATTTCAGTGGTCAATGCGTTGAAACTAATGGAGAAAGCGAACTGCCAAGTAGTAACAACTAATTCGGAAGAATTAGGTATAGATTACGAATTATTCAAGAGTATTGCTGAGCGGTGTGGCTTTTCTATTCAGGAAAAGAATGATGAACTACGAAAAATGTTCAGGCTGAAGAAGAAAGGAATACCACTCGTTAAACTTTATTCAAGAGAAGAGGAGAAAACATTTAACTTTTTAGATGTTTCCGATTTTCACGTTGGAAACGAGGATTTTAATCCAGATAAGTTGCACGAAATCTTACGAAAGGCTGTAGAACGTGGAGTTAGACAGGTCTTTATTGCAGGTGACATTTTTGAGGCTGTGTATGACGTTACACAATATGACTTTCGAATAATGAATCATAAAAAACAAAAGCAGGTTGAAAAATGTTTCAAGAGCCAGCTTTATGCCATTTTTAAGATTCTTCGAGAGTATGATCTTAGTTACTACGCAATAAATGGCAACCACGAATACGGTTACGAACAGCTTGGAATAATGACCCCACTTAGGCAACTAGAAGAAAAGTTGCGATGTGAGGGAATTGATTTCAACTCGTATGATACCTATATCGTGGACTTCTTAATAGCAGGTGTGGTTAAAAGAGTTATGCACCTAGAAAGCTATTATGAAAGAAAAACAGTTTGCAATGCAATGGAAAGGCTTTATGAATTTGAACGACATGGAGGATTATTTGTTAAGGTGAACGACAATGAAAGTGCTCCAATACGTTTCTTGGAGTGTGGTCATGTTCATTTAACAATGGAATTGTTTAGCTCAAGGCATAATGTTTATGTGTTGCAACCAGGTTCGCTCATAGTGACAGAGAACCCTTACGAATCCGGAATTTTCGTGAGAGGAGAAGTAACAAAAGAAAAAAATATAATTAGGTATTAAAAATAAAAGGGCTCTGAATTTTTCAGAGTCTTTTTTTGTCATTCAATTGAGTGTAAAATTGAATTTTGTGATAAAGATAAAATGTGATAAGAGAATCATTTTTGGTATATTGAGAAAAAACACTAAACTTTTTAATCTGTTTAGTATATAATAAATTTGATTTAAAGATATATTAGTGATTCTGTTATAAAAGGGAGAGATATATGAAGACGTTTATTATTTTATTAAATAAATTTATATACTGGCTAGGAAAGCTAGTAGGCAAGGGAAGTAGCATGCCACGGAAAGATTGCACTTAAGTTAGATAGAAACATATTAAAAAAGATAAAACTTCCAGATGATATAATAGTTGTAACTGGTAGCAATGGAAAGACATCAACGGTTGAAATGATAAATAGTGTACTAACTGAAAATGGTAAGACGGTTGCTTGTAATTTAGAAGGTTCAAACCAAACCGAGGGTGTTACAACAATGATTTTAAATAATTGCAATTTACATGGAGAAGTAAAAAAAGATGTGCTTTTAATAGAAAGTGATGAAAGATATTTAAGACATACTTTGAAATTCTTTAGGCCTAAATATTTAGTCGTAACAAACTTATACAGAGACCAAATGACTCGAAACGGCCATCCTGAGCTTATTTACGATATTATAAAAGAAGCAATAACAGATGACATACATTTGATTTTAAACACAGATGATCCTCTTTCTTCTTTATATGGATACCAAAGGAATAATGTTACATACTTTGGAATGAATGAAAATAAGTTTTCAAAGAAAGTAAATGATAGTGTGTATGATGATGGAAAGTACTGTCCTAATTGCAAAAAACCATTAAAATATGATTATTACCATTACAATCATATAGGTTCATACAAATGTGAAAATTGTGGACATGCTAGAAAAGAGCCAGACTATGCAGTAACAGATTTTAATTTTGATGTTGGCGAGATGACAATAAACAGAAAATATAAACTTCAAATGAATTTAAGAAGCATATATAATGCATATAATCTTCTTGCAACATTTGCTGTATGCAGATTAGTTGGCATAAAAGATGATAAAATAGTTGAATCTTTAAATAATTATGTTATAAAAAATGATAGAATACAAAAGTTTGAATTAAATGGACATGATGCAATGTTACTTACATCAAAGCATGAAAATTCAATATCATATAACCAATCACTTTTATATGTAACGAGAGAAAAAGAAGATTGTACTGTGGTTATAATTGTTGATGCTGTAAGTAGAAAATATTTTACAAGCGAGACTTCATGGCTTTGGGATATAGACTTCGAACTTTTAAAAAGTGAAAATGTAAAAAAAGTTATTTTGGGTGGAAAATATGTACATGACTTGGTTACAAGAATGGAGTTTGCAGGAATCAATATGGATAAAGTTGTCGCAAAGAGTAATTTAGATGAACTAATGAAAGAAACAAAAGAAAATTCGATAGGAAAGATATATGTCATAACATGTTTTTCAGATAGAATGAAGTTTTTAAATAGGAGGTAAGACTATGAAAATATTGCATCTATACTACGATATAATGAATTTATATGGAGATTATCGGAAATGTTAGTATACTAAAGAAACATTTAGAGGATCAGGGCTTAGAAGTTGTTTTAGATAAAAAAACAATTGGTGAAGAAGCAGATTTAAATGAATATAATTTTATATTTATAGGAAGTGGCACAGAAAAAAATTTAGATGTTGTTTTAAAAGATTTACAAAACAGAAAAAAAGAATTAGAAAAATACATAGATAGTGAAAAAGTAATTTTAATGACAGGAAATAGTTTCGAAATGCTTGGCAAGAAAATAGATAATGAAGAATGCCTTGGAATATTTGATTTTGAAACAACTAGAGATAAAGATAGAGAGACATCCGATGTAATATACAAATCAAAATATTTAAGTAAGCCTATTGTAGGTTTTGTGAATAAAATGACAAAGATGTATCATAATATGAATCCATTTTTCGAAGTTGAATTTGGAATAGGCGAAAATGAAAACAATGATTATGAAGGAGTAAAATATAAAAACTTGTATGGTACTCATGTTTCTGGTCCTATTTTAGTCAGAAATCCAGAGCTATTAAAAATGTTAGTAGATACGATATGTAAGCAAAATAAAATAAAGACGAAGGAAATAAGTTATCAAAATGAGGAAGAAGGTTACAAACTAGTTTTAAGTGAACTTAAAAAAAGAGAAGAGCAAAATGCTAAATAGGCATTTTGCTCTTTTGTTACAGTTTAAAAATCAAGGCTATTTTTAAACCGATTGCAAAATTTCTTGTCCTTACGAAGTCTCCTAAAAGCTGTTCCAATAAGTTGTCGTACTCTCTCTCGAGTGATTCCAAGTTGTTCTCCGATTTCATCTAAGGTACGCGAATCAGAATTCTCATCAAGGCCGTAGTGTAAGAAAACAGCTTGCAAAGAACGTTCGTTTTTTAATATCCTAACAAGAGAGTTTCTTAAGTCAGCATTGAGCTCACCTTCTTCAACTTGTTTTTCTATGCTGAATGCTTCATCAGTCAGAAAGTCTTCAAGCTCTGTAGAATCGTCATCTTCAGCATTGGCTGGCAAGGAAAGAGAAACAACCGATGAAGAAAGCTTTATTCTGTCGATTTCCTCAATAGATACTTTGGTGGCTTCTGATAACTCAGACAATGTGGGATACCTTAGAAGTTTTGCAGCAAGCTCCTTTTCGGTACGCATAATCCGAGCACGTTTTACGCGTTCATGTTCTGGTAGTCTTATAACACCAGAGTTATTGGATATGCCACGGAAGATAGCTTGTTTTATCCACCAAGTTGCATACGTTGAAAAACGAAAGCCCCTAGTGTAATCAAACTTTTGGGCCGCATTCATAAGCCCGATGTTACCATCTTGTATCAGGTCATTGATATCCTGTTCTGAGTATTTTGCATAGCGTAAAGCCATCTTTATAACGAGACAAAGATTGTGCTCTACTAGAGTATTCAGTGCGGTTTCATCGCCACTGTCCTTCGCTTTTGCAAGTTCGATAACCTCCTCATCAGTTAATATTGCTAAATTTTTGGCATAGTCGCAGTAAAAGCCGAGGGTGTCGAGTGTCGAAAAATTTGCATAATCGCCATCAGAAATCGAAGCCTCCATTTCAATTTCTGTTAGTTCCTCTGTGGTTGGTCCTTCGTTGTCAGCAACGGGCATGGCGATAACCTCCTCATCGAAGTCTTTTAACAAATCGTTGGTATCCATAAAGAATCTCCTTTATATAAATTATTATAAAAAGTCGTAAATCTGAAACTGAACGAAATAATTATAACACGTTTACATAAGAGAGTCAATTAAAGGCTTAAAAATATTTGACTAAAACAATCATATTTAATATAATCTATACGTATATTATCTTTAAAGGAGGGTCTTTAATGGATCAAAAAAACTGGTATTCAATGTCTTTTGAAGAAGTGGCAAAAGAGCTTGGCACAAATATAGAAAGTGGCTTAGATTCAGTAGCAATTTCTAAGCTTCATGGCTATTATGGAAGTAATGAGATAACACCAAAAAAGAAAAAAAGTGTTATAAAAATGATAATAGAGCAATTTAAAGATTTTATGATAATTGTTTTACTTCTCGCAGCACTTGTCTCTGGACTAGTAAGTAAAGATTTTACGGATTCAGTAATAATCTTAATAATAGTTGTTTTAAATGCTGTAATTGGTGTAATACAAGAGTTAAAGGCGCAAAAATCTTTAGATGCATTAAAAAATCTTAGTGCTCCAACATGTAAAGTAATAAGAGAAGGAAAAATAGAAACAATCAGTTCAAAAGAACTTGTGCCAGGAGATATAGTAATATTAGAGACTGGTGACTATGTTCCAGCAGATTTAAGACTAATAGAAGCTGTTAATTTAAAAATACAAGAAGCAGCACTTACTGGTGAATCTGTTCCGGTTGAAAAATCTGTGTACACAATAGATAAGAAAGATGTAGGGATTGGAGATAGGACAAACTTAGCATTTTCAAGCAGTATGGTGACATACGGAAGAGGAAAAGGAATAGTTACAGCGATAGGAATGGATACAGAAGTGGGAAAAATAGCAAAGATGTTAGACTCTGTGGATGAAAGCGAAACACCACTAAAGAGAAGACTTGAAGCTTTAGGCAAAACATTGGGAATAGCTGCTCTTGTTATTTGTCTAGTAATTTTTGCAGTTGGTTCGCTTGTTCATGGAAAGGACTTGCTATCAATGTTTATGACAGCGGTAAGCCTTGCGGTTGCAGCAATACCAGAAGGATTGCCTGCAATATCTACAATTGTACTTTCAATAGGCGTTCAAAGAATGGTAAAAAGAAATGCTATTATAAGAACACTTCCATCAGTTGAAACACTTGGTAGTGCAACTGTTATATGTTCAGATAAAACAGGAACATTAACTCAAAATAGAATGACAGTAGAAAAAATATTTTATAACAATGAAACATTTGATGCAAAAGAAAAATATAACAATGTAGATGATCATTACGCATTATTATTAAATTCAATGATACTTTGTAACGATTCAAAAATAGCACAAAATGGCAATGAATATAAAGTTACCGGAGACCCTACAGAAACAGCACTTGTAGACTTAGGAATAAAAAGTAACTTCATAAAAACAGAAATAGAAAATTCAAATAAAAGAGTTGAAGAAATTCCATTTGATTCAGAAAGAAAGCTAATGACAACAGTAAACAAAAATGAAAACAGTTTAATGGTTTATACAAAAGGTGGAGTAGATGAACTACTTGCGCGTTGTTCTAAGATTTTGTTAGATGGAACTCCTGCTACTATAACAGAAGCACACAAAGATTATATAAGAAAAGTAAATGAAGAACTTGCAACAAATGCCCTAAGAGTACTTGCAATGGCATATAAGAAGATAGATAGCATTCCAAATAAAAATGAAATAGCAACATTAGAAAATGACCTAGTATTTATAGGAATGGTTGGAATGATAGACCCAGCAAGACCGGAAGTAAAAGAAGCTGTTCATAAGTGTAAAACGGCAGGCATAAGACCTGTAATGATAACAGGAGACCACAAAATAACAGCGGTAGCAATTGCAAAACAAATAGGAATATTAAATGATGGAGATAAAGCAGTTACTGGTGCTGAGTTAGAGAAAATGTCAGATGAAGAACTTGCAAAGAATGTAAAAGATATATCAGTATATGCAAGAGTATCACCAGAACACAAAGTAAGGATAGTAAAAGCTTGGCAATCACATGGTGAGGTTGTAGCAATGACAGGTGACGGTGTAAATGATGCACCAGCATTAAAAACAGCAGATATAGGTGCTGCAATGGGAATTGTCGGAACAGATGTGGCAAAAGAAGCAGCAGATGTAGTGCTAACAGATGATAACTTTGCAACAATAGTATCAGCTGTTGAAGAGGGAAGAAGAATATATGATAACATATTAAAAGCAGTAGCATATTTGTTATCATCAAACATAGGTGAAATAATAACATTATTTGTAGGAACAATGCTAGGTTGGGCAATCGAACCACTAATGCCAATACACATATTATGGATAAACTTGGTAACAGATAGCCTTCCAGCACTTGCACTTAGTGTAGATCCAGCAGAAGAAGATATAATGGAGAGAAAAGCTAAGAAAAATAAAAACATATTCACAAAAGGCATGATATGGAGAATAGTATATCAAGGCATAATGGTTGGAGTAATAACACTTCTTGCATTCTGCATAGGTTGTGGATTCAAATTCGATGCATTAGTAGACGCAAATGGAGAAATAACAAATGTAGGTAAGACGGCACAAACAATGGCTTTCGCAGTGCTTGCGATGTCACAATTAACTCATGTATTCAACTTGCGTTCAAACAAAAAATCAATATTTAAAGTTGGACTACTAACAAACAAAACATTGATAGGTGCAACGATAGTATCAATGCTATTGATGATAATCGTTTTAAATGTGCCATTCTTGCAAAATATATTTGAAGTAACACAACTACCACTAAATGACATAGAATTAGTAATACTTCTAATAATTTCACCAGTGGCAATAGTTGAAGTATTTAAAGCACTTAAAATAAACACATTAAAAGATGAAGAATAAGAAAGAGCATCTAGGAAACAAGGATTTTTAGTTTGAAAGCTTTTAAAATGCTAAGAAATATATGCAATTAGTCATAAATGAAAAAAAGAATTTATAATAAGTTTTTGTTGTATAAAATAATAGGAGGAGAACATAATAAGCTCTCCTCCTAAAAAATTCACAAATTGCAAAATAAATATTGACAGATTGGATAAAAATGTGCTAATATTGAAAATGTCGAAACGACATGCGGGTGTGGCGGAACTGGCAGACGCGCTAGACTTAGGATCTAGTGTCACAGACGTGGGGGTTCAAGTCCTCTCACCCGCACCAAAAAGACTGTTTTAGAATTAAAATTCTGAAACAGTCTTTTTTAGCTTTTGCAGATATGGCAATGGTTTGCTTCTAATCTTTCATCGATTCTAGTAGCAATGTCGATTAGTTTAATTGTTTTCTCTAAATATTCAAGTCGTTTTTGATTGACAATACTTATGTTGAAAAGTAAAATAAATTTGTTAGTATTAGAAGCTTAGTATTTATAGCAATTGGAAATAGAAAATATAAAAATTTGAATCCATTGTAACAAATTATCCTAAATGCTTCAAAATAAATATAAAAGGAGAGTAAAAAATGAAATATACTTATGAAACAAATGGAACATGCTCAAGAAGAATTGAATTTGAAATAGAAAATGGAATAGTTAAAAATGTAAGATTTACAGGAGGCTGTAATGGAAATTTAAAGGCTGTGGCAGCTCTTGTGGAGGGACAACCAAAAGAAAAGGTTATTAAATTATTAAAGGGAATAAATTGTGGTACAAAGGGAACATCTTGTGGAGACCAATTAGCAAGAGCTTTGGAAGAGGTAAAATAAATTTTTGATATAGTTTTTGTTAATAGCATCAGAAATATAAATAAAATCCTAATTTACAGCTTATGCGAAATTGCATAAGATATCGTTTGTATGAATATTTTTTTAGTTGTATATAGAATACCCCTCAGCTCATTTATTATTCTGAGGGGTTAGTTCTTTCCTATTTTACTCTTAGTATATATGTTATTTCACTTATGTTTTTGGTTGCAGAGGTTGTAAGACCAGCATATTTTATGCTTGAATTAGAACCACAGTTATACACTTTTATACTTACATTATTTCCAGTTGTAGTGTAAGAGCTAAAAATTTCAACATGTCCAGGACTTACTAAAATATCTCCAGCCTTTGCTTTTGATAAATCTACATTAGAACTTCCTTTTGAAGATACTACTGATAAATAGCTATTTCCACCACTTGCACCTATACTTGCAAAAGTGCTACTGTTTCTTTGATAATTAAAATAGTTTTGCATACTTGTTTTGCCATTTATTAAAGCATATTCATAAAGAACCCATGAAACATAAGAACTACAGTCTACGCAGTAGCTACCGTTATATAACTTGCTTTTATCCATTGGGATAGTTCTAGCGCCTGCAGCAAGGCTATAAACAAAGTTATTTTGCGAAATGTAAGATTTACAAGCTTTAGCTATTCCAGTGACAGATGTATTTGTCCTAGAAAATGCAGGTAAAGAATTCGACTGTGTTACAGTACTTACTTGATTTGTAGATAAATATTTTGAATAAATATATCCATAAGAATTGTTGTATTTTGCATATGCCCAACCATCTTTTCTGATTTGGTAAACATACACCTTGGTGTTCTTACTTAAAATTCCTTTTCTGTAATAAGATGTTCCAGGACCGTTTCTAAAGTTAACACCAGTTGTTACATATCTGTATGCATTTATTGTGCTGGAAGAACTAGAAGATGTGGAAGCATTTTTTAGTGCATTACGAGTTTTTACTCCTACAATACCATCAGCTACAAGTCCTTTATTCCTTTGAAAACTAATAACAGCATTGTATGTCTTTGTACCAAAGATACCGTCAACAGATAGGTTATAGCCGAGAATGATTTAGCATATCTTGAACCCACTTAACTGAGTTGCCACTTGAACCTTTGCGCACTAATACGGTTGGTTCAGCATAACTGCTAGAGTAACTTGCCATAGAGACATTAGTTAAACATGCCAAGAATAAAAAAGAAAATGCAAGTGTCAGGCATGTCAATAACTTAAGTTTTGTATTTGACATAATAAAACCTCCTTTGTTAGTCTTAGTCTCGTATAGTATAATTGTAATGCTTTTATGTAATCTGTGTAAAGCTACAAATACTGTAAATATCTCCTCAAATTTACAAGAGTTATTGAAAAAGCATATAAAGTGTAATAAAATTGATACTGTGAATAAAAAGCTAGTAGACTTATATGAATGAACAATAGATATTAGAAAAATGTTTATTATGACCCAAAAGAGTAAAATTAAAAAAGACTAACTATTAAAAGTCAATAATAATTAAAAAAATTATTGAAATAAATTTGAACATTGAAAATTGCATGACAAATAGAGTGTCATTTAGGCACTCAAAAAAATTTAGAATATGAGAGACTAAGCAATCTTATGAAAGGCCTGTCCAGTCTTTTCTAGTTGAAACATTACACGTACTAATTTTTTAGTAGCATGAGAAATCGCAACATTGTGGTGCTTACCTTCAGTACGTTTTTTAGAAAGATAGGCACTAAAAGTTGGATTCCAATTGCATACGAATTTTGTTGCATTAAATAACGCATAGTGTAGATATTTTGAACCTCTTTTCTCCATATGAGAATGAGAAGAGTTAAAGCATCCTGATTGGTATGTAGATGGTGAGAGCCCAGCAAATACAAGGATTTTATTAGGCGAATCAAACTTAGAGAAACTACCAATTTCAGATAAAATCATAGCCCCCATACGATAGCTAATGCTTGGAATTGTTAAGATAGGAGAATTAATTTTATCCATAATAATTTTAATTTCTTTTTCTATCTCATCAATTTCAGAATCAAGTTCTTGAATTAGTCTAATGGTATGCTTTAATTCGAGAGATTTTGCAGGCATAATAGAGGCAATAGATTTTTTTGCAGTATGTTGAATTAATTCGGCTTTTGAATAATCGAATCTATATAAAAATTATATTGCTAATCAATGTGAGCTAATAGATGAATTCATAAAAATAAATTAAAGAGGTAAATTATATGCAAGATACAGAAATAATTAAAATAATATTTGGAATTATGTTGTCAGTGTACTCAATTACTTTATATATAATAACATTCACTCTTTTTTACGAATATTTAGTTCAAGAAAAAAGTGTACTAGTAAAATAATCGGTAAAGTAAAAAGATATACTCTTGCTACTAGAGGTGGAGAATACTCCCCAGTATGTTTGCCAGTTGTATAATATGAAGTTGATGGGAAAACATATAAAGTTATAGGGGCCAGAGTATAAAGGATACATAATTAAATCTATAAGTTCACCAAGTATTGAAAATAAAGTTGAATGTCACGAAGAAAAAGAAAAGCTAATAATAAATATTAATAAAAATTCTATAATTGGAATATTAAGAAATCCTATGGAAAATTTATATCCAATTGGTAGTGAAGTAGAAGTTTATTATTCTACAGAAAATCCGAAATTATCATATACAATAAGATATTGTAATAAAAAGAGTGCTTTTTATATAATAAGCATTGCGGCAACATTGATATTAATAGTAAATATTTTAATATTAATAATACTATAAATGGAGGTGAGGATTATGTTAGTAAGTATAGTAATAAGGTAGTATAGCTCAAATAATATTATTTAGTTTAATTCCATTTATTTTTTGGGCTATAACTTCTAGAAAAAAGATGAGTTTTTTGAGTTACATAGGAGTAAAGAAAATAGATAAAACAAAA
>DHKI01000018.1 GCA_002404755.1 Clostridiales bacterium UBA4698
GCCTACTTTTACTTGACACATACAAATCAATCAAATTTTCGTATTTTTGATGAAATGTAGTAATAATTAGTATATAATGTTGTTGGAAAATGTGCGATTTGGAGGTAAAACATGGATAACCAAGAAGAAAGAATTGTATGCCCTGGGTTAGAAAATGAAGATAATGATATTGAAGTCAGCTTAAGACCGAGGGTATTAGATGATTATATAGGACAAGAAAAAGTAAAGGAAAACATGAAAATATATATAGAAGCAGCTAAAAAAAGAGGAGAAACACTAGACCATACGTTATTATATGGTCCTCCTGGACTTGGTAAGACAACGCTTTCTAATATAATTGCTAATGAAATGAATGCAAATATTAGAATAACATCAGGACCAGCAATAGAAAAACAAGGAGATTTAGCGGCACTTCTTACAAATTTAGCACCAGGTGATGTTTTGTTTATTGATGAAATTCATAGATTAAATAGAAGTGTAGAAGAAATATTGTATCCAGCATTGGAGGATTTTGCACTAGATATAATAATAGGAAAAGGTCCAAGTGCAAGGTCTATAAGACTTGACTTGCCTAAATTTACGCTAATAGGTGCAACAACTAAAGTTGGAAGTTTGTCATCTCCACTTAGAGATAGATTTGGAATAATACATCGTTTAGAACTATACTCAAATGAAGAATTAAAGACGATAGTAAAACGTTCTGCAGGAATATTAAAAATCGAAATAACAGATAAAGGTGCATATGAAATTGCATCGCGTTCTAGAGGAACACCAAGAATAGCGAATAGACTATTAAAAAGAGTTAGAGATTTTGCTCAGGTTCAAGGCGATGGTGTAATAACAGATGAAATAGCGGATGTAGCTTTATCAAGCTTAGAAATAGACAAGCTTGGTTTAGATAATATAGACAGAACAATGTTAGAAACGATAATTAAAAAATTTGCTGGTGGGCCTGTAGGAGTAGAAACATTAGCGTCAGCAATAGGCGAAGATATAGATACAATCGAAGATGTATATGAGCCATACTTAATGCAAATGGGCTTTTTAAACAGAACACCAAGAGGAAGAACAGCGACAGTAGAAGCATATAAACATCTTGGAATAGCTGTAGATACAGGTAGTAGGTATCAACAAATGAATTTGGAGGACGAATAAAATGAAACTATTATTACATACATGTTGTGCACCATGCTCAACATATGTTGTAGATAAATTAAGAAAAGATGGATACGATAATATAACATCACTTTGGTATAATCCTAACATTCATCCATATACAGAATACAAAATGAGGAGAGACACTCTAAAAGAATATGCTAAGCAAATAAATCTTCCACTTATAATCGAAGAAAATTATGGAATAAGAGAATTCACAAAAAATGTTTCTAGCAACATAGATGGGCGTTGTTTATATTGCTATGAATCAAGACTTGAATACACCGCAAAATACGCAAAAGAACACGGATATGAAGCATTTAGCACAACATTATTAGTAAGCCCATATCAAAAACATGAGTTAATAATAAAAGTAGCAAACGAAATGGCTAAAAAATATCAAATAGAATTTTTGTATCAAGACTTCAGAGAAGGCTTTAGAATAGGCCAACAAATGGCAAGAGATGCAGGGCTTTACATGCAAAAATATTGTGGATGTATATATTCGGAGGAAGATAGGTATATCAAGCAAATTATGCGAGATAAGGGAGGATAAAAAGAAAAGTGAGAATGAATCCTGTAGAAAATTTGCATGATTTTAACAAATTATTGAGACGGGAGATGAGAAAATGAGTAATAATAACTTGATAGAAAACAATAATGATATAATAATTTATACAACAGATGACGGACAGGTTGATATTGAAGTGAAATTAGAGGATGAAAATGTATGGCTTACGCAAAATTCAATGGCAGAATTATTTGATACTACAAGAAATAATATAACAATGCATATAAAAAACATTTTTGAAGAAGGAGAATTACAAGAAAATTCAGTTAGTAAGGAATCCTTACTAACTGCTAAAGACGGAAAAAATTATAAAACTAAATTTTATAATTTGGATTTAATTATATCAGTAGGATATCGAGTAAAATCTGTTCGAGGCACACAATTTAGAATATGGGCAAATAAATTAATAAAAGAATATCTAATAAAAGGATATAATCTTAATGTGAAAAGATTCAAAAATAATGGTGGTGGAACATATTTTGAAGAAGTATTAGAGAAAATTAGAGATATTCGTTCATCTGAAAAAGTATTTTGGAGAAAAATATTAGATATTTATGCAACAAGTGTAGATTATGATGCAAAAAATGAACAAACAAGAGAGTTTTTTAAGACTGTACAAAATAAGATGCATTATGCAGTTCATGGTAATACTGCAGCAGAAGTAATATTCAATAGAGTAAATAGTGAGAAAGAGAACATAGGCTTAACAAACTTCAAAGGAAATATTCCTACAAGAGCAGAAACTGAAGTGGCTAAAAATTATTTAAGTGAAAAAGAATTGGATTTATTAAATAAAATGGTATCGGCATATTTAGATGTTGCAGAGATTAATGCTTTGAATATGCATGCAATGACAATGAAAGAATGGGTTAAAGAATTGGATGGCTTTTTAACAATGACACATAAAGAGATTTTAGAAGGAGCAGGAACAATATCACATGAAAAAGCCTTAGAAAAAGCACATAAAGAGTATGATAAATATATGAAAACTCATTTAACACAAGCAGAAAAAGATTATTTAGAAATAATGGGTGAAGATATAAAAAAATTAAAGTGATATAGAAAAACAATAACAAAAGATAAAAGGTGGGAAATATTATGAATTTTGAAACTCTTATAAATAGCCCAAAAGAAGTAATAAAAAAATATTTAGAAAAGCCGGAAAGCTTAAAAGAAATTGGATGTAATATTTCACAAGTTGGTGAGCTTGTGAAAGTTGCAGGTGAGTCAATTACATATGTCGAGAATATGGAAAAGTTTAAGGATATATTAGATATTTTTATAGATGAAGAGAATTTTTCGGATGATGATGCAAAAGAATTAGGCCGAATAATGGTCGAGTGGATAAAAGATACTGGTAAAGCGGAAGAATATCTAAATAATGAAGAGATGATAAAAAACGGATATGGACTATACATTATATTGGCCGCAGATAAAGCAGAAGAATATTTAGAAGAACCAGAGAAATACAAAGATATTGAGCTAAGTGAGTTCGATATTGTAGAACTAATAAAATTTACTGGTAAAATAGAAAAGTATTTAAATGATATAGAAAAGCTTAGAAGATTTGAAATAAGTAGTTATGAAATTTCAGAGTTGATTATAGCTGCTGGCAAAGCAAAAGAATACTTAGAAAAACCAGAGTTGAGTACAAATCTTGGCCTAACTATTGACAGCAAAATAGATTTAATACTTGCAACAGGAGAAGTAGATAAATATTTAACACCGGAAAAATTGTATGAATTAGGTATGCATGGAATTCCAAATGTTAGACTAATAAAAGCGTCTAAAAATCCAGAAAATTATTTGCTTAGTGGACAAGATTTAAATGACCATGAATTGAGTTTTAAATTAAGTGTAGCGAATGCAATAAAGGCAACAGGAAGAATAGAGGAATATCTGACACCAGAAAAGATAGTTGAGTATAAATTAGATCTTGATTCGCCCGAAATAAAAGAACTAATAAAGTTAACGAAGAATCCGAGAATGTACTTATTTGATGGACAAGATATAGATAATCCGGAGTTTAAACTGAATATTGCTAATATGATTAAAGGAACAGGAAGAATAGAAGAATATTTAACACCGAAAAAATTAGCTATGTTTGGGTTGGAAAACGATTGGACCAAAATAAAAGAATTAATAAAAGCAACAAATGCCCCAGAGAGATACCTGTTTGAAGGGCAAGATATAAATGATCCGAATCTTCAATTGAATATGACGAATATAGTAAAAGGTGCTTTGACACAATCATTGACGAAAGAAGACATAGAAACAGTATTGAAATTCAATAATGAGACGATAGAGGTACTAATCAATGTAGATGAAAGTAAACAAAAAGATGCAATAAAAATATTAGATAGGTTATCTAGGAGTAATTCGGCAGAACTAAGAAGAATAAAAGAGCAAATGGCATTGCAAATATTAGAGAAAGAGCCAGAAACATATGAAAAAACTCTAAATGCAATTGAAAATATATATTTAACATCTAATATTCCGAATGTGGGCAAACTTTATTTGGTATTTAAGGAATTACATCCAAATCTTCTTGGAGAAGATACGAAAATGCAAGATGCCTCTGTCGGAAATATACCATCACTAAAAGAGGCAACCACAAGCGAAAGAAAGAGCATGATTTTTACAAGTCTTTTTATGAGTACTGTAGAATCCAACAGTAGAAATTTGAAAGATTATATAGAGGTGCTAGAGCAAGGAAATGAAATATTCAAAAAGATTAGAAATGGCGAAATTAGAACTCAAAATCTTACAAAAATAGAAAAAGAAACAATCACGAAATATAACGAAATATTAAATTTTGTGTATAATCAATCAACGAAAGAGAGCATAAGGGAAAACTCTGGCAATATAGAATATGATGTAAATGAATTGGCGAAGTTATTTAGAATGGATATTGTAAAAACTGAAATGCCAGATAGATTAGTCAGAATGTTTGCATATAGGGCAGAAATAAGAAGCCTTGCACAAGCAAAAGAAATAATGGAAAAATCAAGAGAAAAAGCTGATGAACGAAATACAGAATTTGCAAAAAAAGAAAGCATAAATATGGAAGAGGGGGATTTTGTTAAAGGAATCGAAAATACAGAATATTTTCCTTCAATGCTTCAACGAGGCATATTGGCAAAAGATTTTTTGGGCGGGAACGCAACGAGTGATTACACACCACTAGATACAGATGTAGAGAAAGTCTTGAAAAAAGGTGAAACGTTAAAGGATACGATAGCATCATTAAGTCATGCACCTACCTATTGTTCATCAAATACTGACGGTAAAAAACTAGGCAAAATAATGCTTGTTTTCTCAAAAGATAATTTTATAGAAACAAGAAATCAAAATGATGAGATAAGTGTAGAAAATATTGAATTACTTAAACAAGGTAAGGATAAAAAAGAAGTCTGTCACAATTTTGGCACAGCATATGGAATAAGTATGGGAATAGGTTCAGAAAATATAAAATGTATTATTGCAGATAAATATGTGGATAAACTTGGATTAGAGATTGCACTTAATGGATTTTATATTCCGATTGTAGATAACGATGGAAAGGTCGTTTATACCAAAGAGATGTACAATAAATTCAGAGAAAAGATGCAAGGATTATCTCATTATGGAGAAAAACATTTTGAACTGGATGAAACGGCTAAAAAACCAGAAATGTCGGGCATAATAGAGCTCGTAGATAAAAGTATGCAAAATGCAAAAAATAAGCAAGAAAAAATATTAAAAACACTTGAAAAAGCGGTAAATAAGAATGGTTATACGTTATCTGATGAAAGAAGAACAGATTTGAAACCAGGAATTGTAGAGTTTATAGACACAGGTTCGACAGGCAGAGGCACTAATATGCCGGGCGATGGTGACTTTGATTATATGGTAAGAATGGACAAGATACTAAGCGACAATCCAACGGAATTTAAAAATGGTTTGAGAGAGGCTTTGCGGAAAAATTGAGAAACCAAAAGATAATACTGAGATAGGTAGTGGTTTCAGGTACAAAGGTGTAAAAATAGATGGCTTGGAAGATGATGTGGATATAGACTTAAGTTTCACAGAGAGAACAGACGAGATAGAATATAGCACAGATGAATGTGTGAAAGATAGGTTAGCGACAATAAAAAATCAAAGTGAAGAAGATTACAAATATGTTGTTGCAAATATCTTGACAGCAAAATCTTATTTTAAAAGAATAGGAGCATATAAAAAACAAAATGCGGCCGAGCCAGAACCGGGAAAAGAAGATACAAGAGGAGGATTTGGAGCAGTAGGAATAGAAAATTGGGTACTACAAAATGGAGGTTCATTTGAAAAAGCAGCAAGAGACTTTATGGCAGTTGCAGAAAAGTGTGAAAGCTTATCTGAATTTCAAAACCAATATGCAATATGGGATTTTGGAGAAAATCATACATCGTCAGAAAAGAATTCATACCCACATGATAACTTTGTTTATAACATGAACGAAGCAGGATATAAAAAAATGCGAGAAGGCTTGGCAAACTTGATAGAAAGAATTGATTCAAAAGAAAAAATGGCGGAAAATTCTAAAGAGGAAACAGACAAAACGTCAAAAGCGAAAATAGGAATTGAAGAAATAGTTAGCCAAGATACAAGCATTTTATTAGACAAGAAATACATGGAAGCAGTTGCATCAGTATTGGAAAAAGGAAAGAAATTAGATAAGTCTGAAATTGGAGAATAGGAGGACGTATGAGTACAAAAATAAGCAAGGAAGAATATGCAAATGCATGTGCAGAAGTACTAGAAATACTAAAATCAGTGAAAGATGAGGATTTAAAAAGAATACCAAACGAAGAAATAGAAATTTTGAAAGAAAATGCTAATATGGAACATGAATTTTCATACGATGCAACAAAAGATATAAAAGACCAGAATGTATCAAAGGTAGCGAAAGGGATTATAGCAAATTTTTTTGTTAAGTACATAGCAACTATGGAACAAAAACAAAAAATTACATCTATTCAGCATAAAAGGCTAGAAGAAAAATTGATTGTTAATAGCACTCCAAGAATTGAAGCAGAAGAAACAGAAACTACAATTCCTAAAGTACAAATAAAGGATTTGGTAGATGTTAAAAATATTAAGTGGTATGAAAAAGTTTATTTGTTTTTTAAAAGAATTTTTGAAAAGAAAAACAAATAATAAATTTTAATTAAAGGTATATTAAAATATCTTGTTAAAGTAATGACAAAATAGGTACAATTATTTATAATTAACAAGTAACGTTAAAGATATTTGGTTGGAGTGATAAATAATGGATTTAAGAAAGAAAAGAATGTTAAAAGTAAAAACAAAAAAATTGGCCAATAGTTTTAAATATGCAGGAAGAGGAATTATATCATCACTAAAGACCGAAAGAAATATGAAGATTCATTTTATAATAATGTTACTTGTTATATTATTTGGAGTTCTACTAAAAATAGACAAATATGAGTGGTTGATATGCATAGTTTGTTTTGCACTTGTAATTGGAGGAGAACTTTTTAATACAGCAATTGAAGTGGTGGTAGATATAGCAATGCCATACAGAAATGAAAAAGCGAGAATAGCAAAAGACATTTCAGCTGGAGCGGTATTAGTGCTTGCAATAGCTTCTGCAATTATAGGACTTATAATATTTGTGCCTAAAATATAAATCGAATTGACAATTATTTGTGAAAGATATTTCATTGATAATTGTCTTTTTTTATGATATAAAAATTAAGACAAGACTATATAGAAAGTGAGAAAAATATGATTACAGAAGATAAAAAAATATATTTGTTACTAATGCATACAAAAACAATACCATCTAAAATAGTAAAGCTATTTACGAGGTATGCATACAGTCATGTGGCGATTGCATTAGACAAAAATTGTGAAACTGTATATAGCTTTGGAAGAAGAAAGTTAAATTCCATTTTAAATGGTGGATTTAGTGTAGAAAAAAGAGATGGTGCATTCTTTAAAAAGTTTAATCAAACGGATTGTGTAATATATGAAGCCAACGTTTCAAAAAAGCAATATGATAACTTAAGAATGACACTAGAAGACATGCAAAAAAATATTGAAGAATATAAATATGATTTTATAGGCATAGTTCCAAGATTTTTTGGAATACCATTTACAATAAAAAATAGATATGTTTGTAGTTATTTTATAGCAAGTTTACTAGAGAAAAATGATATATATAAATTCGAAAAACCAGCATGTTTAACAAAGCCAAAAGATTTTGAAAACTTGAAGGGCTTTAAAGAAATATACAGAGGGAAATTTTTAGAGTGGAAAGGTTAACTTTATACCAAAAACATTTTACAAATTCACTGTCCATAGTATGTTATATGATGTATAATTATAAATGTTAAAAAAGAAGATAATAAATAGAAATAAATCTTAAGGAGAAAAGATATGAGTAAATTAGTTGCAATTGATGGAAACAGTATTATGAATAGAGCTTTTTATGGAATTATGAATTCCAAGCTTCTTATGACATCGGATGGCATTTATACAAATGCAATATATGGTTTCTTATCAATTTTGAATAAATTATTGCAGGATGAAAATCCTGATTATATATGTGTTGCTTTTGACTTGAAAGCACCTACATTTAGACATAAAAAATATGAAGAATACAAGGCGACAAGAAAAGGAATGCCGGATGAACTTAGAGTACAAATGCCAATAATTAAAGATATTTTAAAAGCAATGAACATAAAAATATTAGAATTAGAAGGTTATGAAGCAGATGATATTTTAGGCACAATTTCAAAGTATGGTGATGAAAATGGCATGGAGGTCTTGCTTCTTACAGGAGATAGAGATTATTTGCAACTTGCAACAGACAAAGTTACAGTAAGAATTCCAACAACCAAGATGGGAAAAACAGATTATGCTGATTATACCCCAGAAGTTATTTATGAAAAGTTTGGAATAGAACCAATGCAATTTATTGAAATAAAAGGTCTTATGGGAGATACATCAGATAATATTCCAGGAGTTCCGGGAGTGGGCGAGAAAACAGCATTTTCACTAATAACAAAATACAAAAATCTAGATACAATTTATAATGCACTTGATAGTGGTGAGGAGCTAGAAGGAATAAAAGGCAAGCTTAAAGAAAAATTAATTGAAAACAAAGATTTAGCATATCTTTCAAGAGAGCTTGGCACAATTTATAAAGAGGTTCCGCTTGCAATAACTCTTGAAGACATTAAAAGAGTAGAGCCTAACAATGATGAACTTTATAATCTTTTTGCAAAGCTTCAACTTAAAAAGTTTATAGAAAGCATGAATTTGAAAGCAAATGAAAATAAAATAGTTTCAACATTTGATGATTCTAAAATAGAAACAGAAGATTTAGAAAAATTAGAATTGAAAGACATAAAAGAGTTGGCATATTATTATGACGACGGTTTAGCTGTATATGCAAATGGAAAAGCTTATTATAAAAAGAATCCTTCAAAAGAAGATTTAGAAAAAATATTTGCAAGTGATGTTTTAAAAATAGGTTTTAAAGAAAAAGAAATGTATTTGAAACTTAAGCAAATGGACATTATTCCAAATAACTTAATGTTTGATTTGGAAATTGCGGCATATATAATGAATCCATCTAAATCAACATATAAGCTAGATGACATCATAATGGAAGAATTAAATATTATCGTAGAAAATAAAACATCAAATGAGCAAATATCGTTTGAAGGTTTTGGCGACGAGGCAAAAGACAATAAAGAAGAGCTTGCTAAATATGCTAGATATATATATAAGTGTAAAGAGAAATATGAAGAAGAGCTAAAAGAAAAAGAGCAATTAAAATTGTTTAGTGAAGTTGAAATGCCACTTGTAAAAGTGCTTGCAGAGATGGAATACATTGGTGTATATGTGGATAAAGAAATGCTTAAAGAGTATTCTGTATCATTAAATCAAAAGGTTGATGAGCTTACAAAAGACATATATCAAACAGCAGGAATAGAATTTAATATAAATTCTCCAAAGCAACTTGGAGAGGTGCTATTTGAAAAATTGAATTTGCCAATAATAAAGAAAACAAAAACAGGATATTCAACCGATGGAGATGTGTTAGAAAAATTAAAAGAAGAACATCCTGTAATAGATAAAATCTTAGAGTATAGAACGCTTAGTAAGTTGAAGGCAACATATGTTGATGGAATGTTGCCACTTATAAATGAAAAAACACAAAGAATACATGCCAAATTTAATCAGACTGTTACAGCAACAGGTAGAATAAGTTGCACAGATCCTAATCTTCAAAACATACCAATAAGAACAGAAATAGGAAGAGAACTTAGAAAAATATTTGTAGCAAAAGAAGGCTGCATGTTAATCGATGCGGATTACTCACAAGTTGAACTTAGAGTGCTAGCACATATGTCAGGCGATGAAACAATGATAAAAGCTTTTAACGATGATGTTGATGTACATGCAATGACTGCTTCACAAGTATTCAATGTGCCACTAGAAGAAGTTACAAAACAAATGAGAAGCGAAGCAAAAGCTGTAAACTTTGGAATTGTCTATGGAATAAGTGATTTTGGCTTGGCTACAAATATAGGAATAGGCAGAAAAAAAGCAAAAGAATATATAGAAAAATATTTTGAAAAATATCCTAAAATAAAAGAGTACATGGATAATGCGGTAGAACATTGCAAAGAAAAGGGATATGTCGAAACATTATGGGGCAGAAGAAGATATGTACCAGAAATAAAATCTAATAATTATA
Source organism: Clostridiales bacterium UBA4698 (assembly GCA_002404755.1). Taxonomy (GTDB): domain Bacteria; phylum Bacillota; class Clostridia; order TANB77; family UBA1234; genus UBA1234. Next base: position 10,479 of record DHKI01000018.1, read on the forward strand.
ATGTAAGACAGTTTGGAGAAAGAGTAGCAATGAATGCACCTATTCAAGGAACAGCAGCGGATATAATAAAAATAGCAATGGTAAATATCGAAAAAGAACTAGAAGAGAGAAAACTAAAATCAAAACTGATATTACAAGTTCATGACGAACTTGTAATTGAAGCACCAGAGGACGAAATTGAAATATCAAAAGAATTGTTAGTTAGAAACATGCAAAATGTAATAAAAATGAAAGTGCCACTAAAAGCAGAAGCTGGAATAGGCAAGACGTGGTATGAGGCACATTAATAAAATAAATATAATGGGTAAAGGGCTATTTGAAGTGTCGCAAATAGCCTTTTATTAATTTAAGAGTATATTGATGGGATAATTATCATCTTGTTATTTGCAATAGTGAAAAATTTTTGACGTTAAAATGCCGAAATATAGGCGAAAAATAAATAAATATAGAAATTTTTTAAAAAAATTCAAAAAAACTATTGACATTTGTTTGCGAAAGAGTATAATAATAAATTGAAAGTCAAAGAAAGTCAAAGTGAGACTTAAGGCAATAAAAAAGGAGGCGGGATCGATGAGGCTTTCAGAAGTAATTGAAGCATATATTAAGAAGATGATGGATGACAATGATGATTTTTTTGAGTTTGGCAGAAATGAGTTAGCTGAATACTTTAACTGTGTGCCATCGCAAATAAATTATGTTATATCTACTAGATTTAATCCTGAAAAAGGCTATTATGTAGAAAGCCGAAAAGGCGGAGGCGGTAATATAAAAATTAGGAGAGTTGATATGACAAAAAATGATTACATCATGCATATAATTAATGCTATAGATGGAAGTTTAACACAGCAAGAGGCGAGCATAATTATAAAGAACATGTTGGATTATAATGTGATAAATGAGGATATGGCAAAACTTATTAAGATTGCGACTAACGATAAAGTTCTTGGATTACCAGTTGAATATAAAGATGATGTTAGAACGAGAATCTTAAAAAATATGCTTATTAATTTAGTGTAGGTATGCTTTAGTTTAAAAAATAGATTGTTATTTATGGGATTGGAGTGATTTTTATGAAATGTCAAAATTGTGGAATGAATGAGGCTAACGTTAGTTATACAGAAATTATAAATGGAAAGAAGACGCATGTTGTTCTATGCGACAAATGTGCAAATGAAATGAATGTTGGAATGAATATGAATTTCGATTTTGATTTTAATGATGTTTTTGGAGCATTTTTCAACGAACCAAGTTTAGTGAAAACATTAACACAAGCGGAGCCTATTGCTTGCGATAAATGTGGAACAACTTATGATGAATTCACTAATACAGGAATGTTTGGATGTGACAATTGTTACAATGTTTTCTCGGATAGACTTGATAATGTTTTACCAAGATTACAAGGTGCCAATAGACATGTTGGTAGAAGATTAAATAATATAAACAAACCTGCAAACGTGGTAAATTCAAAGAGTAAAAAAGAGAAGACAGAACTTGAAAAATTGCAAGATGAGTTAAAAACTTGTATTGAAAAAGAAGAATACGAGAAGGCAGCTGTTATAAGAGATAAAATTAAAAAAATAGAATCGAAATCAAAAGATGTAGAAAGAGGTGAGTAATAGGTGAGTTGGTACTTAGAAGATGGTAAAGATAGCGATGTTGTAGTTAGCAGTAGAGTTAGAATAGCAAGAAATATTGCAGGCAAAAAGTTTGTTGGCACTGCTTCAGATGAAGAATTAAAAGATGTTTTGATGACTATAAAAAATTCTAACATAGATAGTGATTTGCATTTTATAAATTTATCTGACTTGGATGAACTTATGAAAAATAGTTTGGTCGAAAAGCGTGTGATAAGTAGAGATTTGTTAGAAATGAAAGAAACTGGTATTTTGCTAAATGATACTGAAGACATTTCTATCATGATTAATGAAGAAGATCATCTTAGAATACAAGTTATGAAACCTGGTTTTAATTTAGATGAGGCATTAAGCGATGCAATAAGAGTCGATGAAAAAATATCTTCTAAGATTAATTATGCCTATAATGATAAATATGGATTTTTGACGGCTTGTCCAACAAATTTAGGAACAGGGCTTAGAGCGTCAGTTATGTTGCATTTACCTGCACTTAGACTTACAGGAAAGATTGAAAAAGTACTCGAAGTTGTAAATAAAGTCAATTTGAATGTAAGAGGTGTGTACGGTGAAGGAACAGAAGCGATTGGCGATTTGTATCAAGTTTCTAATAAGATAAGTTTGGGAGTGACTGAGGAAGAAATCGTTGAGAATGTCAAATTGATTGTTCAAAAGCTAATTGAACAAGAGAGAAAAGCTCGAGAATATTTGAAAAATCAAGGCGAAACGTTAGAAGATAAAATTAGTAGAACTTATGGAAATTTGTTATATGCAAGAAAAATGACATATTCTGAATGTGCAAAACTTATATCAATTGTTAGATTGGGCATAAGTATGGGAATAATAACAGAGATTGATAACGAAAAATTAAATAAAATAAGTATTCTAACTAAACCAGCTACGCTTCAAAAATACTTGAAGAAAGAACTAAGTGCTGAAGAAAGAGATATAGAAAGAGCAAAAGTGATAAAACAGATAATAGAGAGTAAATAAAAGTAAGGAGGAAAAAATATGGTATACAAATTCACAAATAGGGCCGAAAAAGCAATAGAGATGGCACAAGAAATTGCAGCAGAGTTAGGACATAATTATGTAGGTACAGAACATTTACTATGTGGACTTGTCAGGGAAGGCAGTGGACTTGCATATAAAGTGCTTACAAATCAAGGTGTGACAGAAGATAAAATAATAGAGATGATAGAAGAATTAATAGGAAGAGGAGAGCCACTAGATGAACTTCCAGAAGGATTCACACCAAGAACAAAAAGAGTTTTTGAAATAAGCTTTATGGAAGCAAAAAGATTAAATAATAATTATATAGGTACAGAACATATCTTGCTTGGTATAATGAAAGAGGGAGATAGTGTCGCAACAAGAATTATAATGGATTTAGGAGTAGACATTCAAAAAATGTTTTCAGAACTTTTAAAAACATTAACAGAAGAAAATGCAGGCAATCCAAATCCAAATGCTAAAAGCAAACAAAGTTATAATCAAACACCAACATTAAATCAATTTGGTAAAGACTTGACTAATGAAGCAATTGAGGGAAAACTTGACCCAATCATAGGCAGAGAAAATGAAATCGAAAGAATTATTCAAATACTTAGCAGAAGAACTAAAAACAATCCATGCTTAATAGGTGAACCAGGTGTTGGTAAAACAGCTGTAGTAGAAGCTTTAGCAGAAAAGATTGTAAGTGGTGAAGTTCCTGAAAATCTAAAAGATAAAAGAGTAGTTTCACTTGATGTTTCTTCAATGGTAGCAGGTGCAAAATACAGAGGTGATTTCGAAGATAGACTTAAGAAATGTCTTGCCGAAATTAAAAAGAGTGGAAATGTTATATTATTCATAGATGAGATTCATACAATTGTTGGTGCAGGTGCGGCAGAAGGTGCAATAGATGCAGCTAATATTTTGAAACCGTTACTAGCAAGAGCTGAAATACAAGTGATTGGTGCAACAACTTTGAATGAATATAGAAAGTATATAGAAAAAGATGCTGCTCTTGAAAGAAGATTTCAACCGGTTACAGTTGGCGAGCCAACTCAAGAAGAGACAATAGAAATTTTGAAAGGCATTAGAGATAAATACGAAGCACATCACAAAGTAAAAATAACTGATGAAGCTATTAAAGCAGCAGTGGAGCTTTCTTCAAGATATATAAATGATAGATATTTGCCAGATAAAGCAATTGACTTAATGGATGAAGCTGCATCAAAAGTAAAACTAGCTTCATTAACTGCTCCAAAAGAAGTTAAGAAGATTGAAGAAAAGATAGGCGAAATCGTAAAAGAAAAAGAAGATGCAATAAACGTTCAAGATTTCGAGAAAGCAGCAAAATTAAGAGATAAAGAACAAAAAGAAAAAGAAAAATTAGAAAAAGTTAAACTAGAATGGGAGCAAAAGAACCAAATAAAAGAAACAAAAGTGACAGAAGAAGATATAGCAGGAATTGTTTCGAACTGGACTGGAGTTCCTGTTGTAAAATTAACAGAGGCAGAAGCCGATAAATTAAAGAATTTGGAGGCTGAACTTCATAAGAGAGTAATTGGCCAAGATGAAGCAATTGTTGCAGTTGCAAAGGCTATAAGAAGAGGAAGAGTTGGACTAAAAGATCCAAAGAGACCAATTGGTTCATTTATCTTCTTAGGACCTACAGGTGTTGGTAAAACTGAGACTTGTAAAGCACTTGCGGAATGCTTATTTGGAAACGAAAATGCAATGATAAGAGTTGATATGTCTGAGTATATGGAGAAACACACAGTCGCTAAACTAATTGGTGCACCTCCAGGATATGTAGGATATGAAGAGGGTGGACAATTAACTGAAAAAGTTAGAAGAAAACCTTATAGCGTAATTTTATTCGATGAGATTGAAAAAGCGCATCCAGATGTATTCAACATATTACTTCAAATCTTAGAAGATGGCAGACTTACAGATTCACAAGGCAGAACAGTAGATTTTAAAAATACAGTAATTATAATGACATCAAATATAGGTGCAAGAAGTATTGTCGAAAATAAGGCAATTGGATTTAATGGCGAAGAAAGCAAGAAGAAAAACTATGATCAAATTAAAGATAATGTAATGTCAGAATTAAAGAAAGAATTTAGACCAGAATTTTTAAACAGAATAGATGAGATTATAGTATTTAAACCATTAGATGAAAAAGAAATTGAGAAGATTGTAGACCTTATGATAACGGCATCTACAAAGAGGCTAGAAGAAAGAAAAATCGAAGTTACAGTTACAGATGAGCTTAAGAAATATATTGCAAAAAAAGGCTTTGACGTAACATATGGCGCTAGACCTTTAAGAAGAGCAATTCAAAATCTTGTTGAAGACAAATTGGCAGAAGAAATCTTAGATGGAAAAATCAAAGATGGAGACAAAGTAAAATTAACATACCAAGATGGAGAAGTGAAGATAGTTTAATAGATAAAAAATAGTGAATGCCCCCAAGTAGTGTTTGATTATTCGGCAATTTACATGAAATTAGAAATATTTAAAGAAGCAATGATAAATATTCCGTTAAAACTTTCCGTATGTCCTAAGGAGCTGTTTAGGAAAGTTAAGGAATATATCATTGCTTCTTTTAAGATTTCTTTGAAATGTAACTCTTGCCGAATAATCAAACACTACTTGGGGGGTAGCAGCAATCTGCAGTGTTATAAGACATGTAAAAATGTATTTGTAACATCTTTGTAATGCAACTGTAAAGAAAATGTAATTGAAAAAACATCTTAAAAAGGATAAAATAACTCGAGTTTGACAGTTAAAAGC
>DHKI01000034.1 GCA_002404755.1 Clostridiales bacterium UBA4698
CAGTTATTACATTTACAATCATATTTTGCTACCCATTGTGCATATAGTGTTTGATTTGATGTTATTTTTACTGTTGTTGATGATGTTACCTGTGTTCCTCCTGATGTTGGAATGACACAAAATCATTGTAAAAAAACACATTTTATTGATAATAATTTCTAATATGTGTATAATAATTTAGGAAAGTAAAATGTTAGGAGGTAGTAATTATGGCAGAAACAAAAACAGCAGGTCAAAAACTTAAAGACGAGCTTTTGATGAATGATAAAAATGGTTGGGAGGAGCTTTCAGAAAAAGAGAAAAAAGAGATTTTATCTTTTAATGATGGCTATATAAACTTCTTAAATAAAGGCAAGACAGAAAGAGAATGTGTTAAAGAGGCTAAAGAAATTGCAGAAGCAAATGGCTTTAAAGAAATCAGCAAAGTTAAAAAACTAAAAGCTGGCGATAAAGTATACGAAATAAATCGTGGTAAAAATATCGTGCTTGCAGTAATTGGTGAAGAACCAATAGAAAATGGAATGAAAGTTGTTGGTGCACATATTGACTCACCAAGATTAGATTTAAAACCAAATCCACTTTATGAAGATAATGGATTTGCATATTTTAAAACTCATTATTATGGTGGAATCAAAAAATATCAATGGGTTACAATGCCACTTGCAATACATGGCGTTATTGCTTTAAAAAATGGAAAGAATGTTGAAGTAAACATTGGTAACGAAGAAGATGATTTAACATTTGTTATAACAGACTTACTTCCACACATGGCCAGAAAACAAATGGAGAAAAAGTTATCTGAAGGTATTGAGGGAGAAGATTTAAATCTTTTAATCGGTAGCATTCCATTTAATGATGAAAAAGTTTCAGAGAAAGTAAAATTAAACGTTATGAAACTTTTAAATGAAAAATATGGAATAGTTGAAAAAGATTTTATAAGTGCAGAGCTTGAAATCGTTCCTGCATTTAATGCAAAGAGCTTAGGCTTTGATAGAAGCATGGTTGCGGGTTATGGACAAGATGATAAAGTATGTGCATATACATCTTTAAAAGCAATTTGTGAAGTTGAAAATCCAAAGAAAACAGCAGTATGCATTTTAGTAGATAAAGAAGAAATCGGAAGTGTTGGAAACACAGGAATGGAAGCAAGAGCATTTGAAAACTTCGTTCTTGAAATGATTGCTTTAAGAGGAGAAGAAAAAACACCAAACACAATAGCTAAAGCACTTGCAAATTCAAAGATGTTATCTGCAGATGTTGATGGAGCATTTGACCCAATTTATGCATCAGTGGCAGAAAAGAGAAACTCTTCATTCTTTGGAATGGGTGTAGGACTAAATAAATATACAGGAGCTAGAGGAAAATCTGGAGCAAACGATGCAAATGCTGAATATGTTGCTGAGCTTAGAAAATTATTTGATGATAACAAAGTTAGATTCCAAATAAGTGAACTTGGAAAAGTAGACGAAGGTGGCGGTGGAACAATCGCATACATCTTAGCAAACAAAGGAATGGATGTTATAGATTGCGGAACACCAGTGCTATCAATGCATTCACCATATGAAGTGACAAGTAAATTCGATGTATATATGTCTTACAGAGCATATAAAGTTTTTATGGAATAATTTAAAATATGTAGTATAATGAGGGAAAGAAAAATCTTTCTCTCATTTTTTGTGTCTAAAAACGAAAGCGACAATTATTTGAGAGAAACTGAGGTGATAGAGATTGAGTATGGAAATTAAATACAGGAAGGCTTTTAAAGAAGTATTAGAAGTACTAGAATATACAGATAGAAGATTAGTAAGGCAAATTCCAAGAAAAATTATAGAATTTTTAAATCAAAATGCAGATAAAACGCATAGAGTTGTGCTTGATGGGTCAAAGAAGTTGAGGGACCAAGAAATTAGCGAAATAGCAAAATGCATTATCGCAATGCTTTACAAAAATTATATTGGTCAAACAAAAGACTTAGAGGGGATAAATGAGGAGAGTGTGGAAAAAAATACAAAAGAAGAACTTCTTAGAATATACAAAAATCAAAATGGTGGTGAAAATAAATGAGATTCCTAACGAATTTGGAAAAGGCATATAATAATTTGTTGAGCAGAGTACCATATGTAGATTATTATATTCAAACGTCTAGTGAAATAAGAGATGAAAATTATTTTAATATGCTTTTACTAAAAGCATTAGTAAAACACGAAAATAAAGCATTAGAAGAGTATCAAAAAATAAAAACAATTAATGCTATGACTAAAGACGAAAGGAAGAAACTTTTAGAGTATGACGAAAACGGAGAATTAAGAATACAAAAGTACGGATTAAGTGAATATTCAAAAATATATGTTTTGTCAAATTTTTTAGGTATAAAAGCATTGCTAAAAGCAGAAGGAAATAGCAGTGATAGATTTGCAAAGATAAGAAAGTACGGAGTGCCAGAGGCAGAAATACTGAAAATTATATGTGATGAAAAAAATAAGTATTTGCAGGAATTGATTTTAGAGAAAAAATTAGAGGATTCTAATGGAAGAGAAGTGCCGGTGGCAAGTTTGATTTTCAAAGATGAAGAAAATGTAAAGAAATTATTATTTCTCTCTGATACATGTTCAATTGATGTGATAAAAAATATAATAAAAGGACAATATGGTGACTTAAAAGGTGACGAAGCCGACTTAATTATACTTAACTCGGCAAATGACGGAATTGAAAGCATATTGAAAGATGCAAAACTATTTGCTCGGTAAAAAAGAATTGCGAGAAGAGATATTAAAGAAATACGTAATAATAAAAAATTTAACCGACATTGATGGAACAATAAAAGAGCAAGGACACATAGATATGCCAGATAAAATGACACTCGGAGTAGAGCTCGAAATTATTGGACCGGCGAGCGATTACTTATATGGCACATTAATAAAGGGATTTAACGGTGATAGGGATAGTACAATACAGGACGTGAGATACCAAGGAGTAGAAATTACATCGCCAATATTAAAAAGTAATAATATAGATGATGTGTTGGGCGTAGCAAAGCAATTGGTTATGCTTGGTCAAAGCACAAATAAAAGCTGTGGAGGACACATACATATAGGGTCAAAGTATCTAGATGTAAAAGATGACGAACGAAAGGCAAATGTGCAAGCTACAAAAATTGTATGGAAATCTTTCCTAGAGATGTGGAAAAATTGCGAAGAAATAATGTATAAAATTACAACTCGTGCAGGTGAAGAACACAGAGGAATTGAATTTGCAAAACCAATAGCATCAAAAATAGAAAAAATGCTTCAGTGTGATGATGCAGAAATGAATGTTTATCAATATAAAGAAATGATGAAGAAAGTGCAAACAGAAGAAGAGTCTGTAGTAGATGAAAGATATTTTTCAATCAATTTTACAAATTTAAATCTTGGTAAAAATACGATTGAATTTAGGCTAGCAAATGGAACAATAGCTTTACAAGAACTAAAAGCAAACATAGAACTTTTTATAGCCTTTGTAGATATATCAAGACGAATTGGAATAGTAAGGTATAAAGAAGAAAGAAAATCAGAACTTACACCAAAAGAAGAAGAACTATTAAAAAAATACAGAAAAATCTGCTTAAAACAAGAGATTAGTGAAGAAGAAAAAAAAATGAACTTTTAGATATGTTGTTTGAATCAAAGAAAAGAAATATATACAACGAAAGATATGAAAAAAGTACATTTGATATAGAAAAAGAGGAGCAAAAATTAAAAAATAGAGAAAGACAAACACAAGACGTATATGGTGAACCATTATCAGAAGAGGAATTAGAACAAATAGAAGGAAAATATGAGTTTGAAGATGTAAACACTAAAAACAAGATAAAATTCAACGAAAAAGATTTAGATGAATTAACTGAAGAAGTGCAAAACGAGAGAATAAATGTCTTTATGGAATTGTGGGAACGCATAATAAACTGGAGACAAAATCGCAGAGGAGAGGAAAAACAAAAGAAAGACGAGGAGATTGAAAGATAAAAATCCCCATGTTAATCTTGACTTTTTAACCAATAATATATATCATAATTGTGTACGGAGGAACGGCTTTCAAGGAAGCCACTAGAATGGAGGATATTTATGGGAGAAGTAATTGTAATAACATCTGGAAAGGGTGGCGTTGGTAAAACAACAAGTGCTGCAAATTTAGGAACTGCACTTACTATGATGGGAAAAAAGGTTGCTTTAGTAGATACAGATATAGGTCTTAGAAACTTAGACGTTGTAATGGGCTTAGAAAATAGAATTGTCTATGATATCGTTGATGTTGTCGAAGAAAACTGCAAATTGAAACAAGCACTAATAAAGGATAGAAGATATGAAGGTCTATTCTTACTTCCTGCTGCCCAAACAAGAGATAAAAATGCCGTTAATGAAGAACAAATGAAGAAAATTTGCGAAGATTTAAAAATCGAGTTCGATTATGTTATTATAGACTGCCCAGCTGGAATAGAACAAGGTTTCAAGAATGCTATTGCTGGTGCAGACAGAGCATTGGTTGTTACTACTCCAGAAGTATCAGCAGTTAGAGATGCAGACAGAATAGTTGGATTACTTGAGTCAAGTAGCCTTCCAAAGCCACAACTTATTTTAAACAGAATAAGAACAAAAATGGTTAGAAAAGGCGAAATGATGGACGCAAATGATATCGTTGAGCTATTATCTATAAAGTTAATTGGTGCAATACCAGATGATGAGAATGTTATAATCCAAACTAATAAAGGTGAACCATCTGTAACAAACGCAAAATCAATGTCTGGAAGAGCGTACATGGAAACAGCAAGAAGAATTTTAGGAGAAGATATAGAAGTAACAATACCAGGAAAAGAAGAAGGAGCTTGGAAAAAGTTTAAAGCATTTTGGACAAAACATTAAAAGCCGATTAGATTGACTTGAATGTATAAGATTAGGAGGCACATATTATGGAATTGAGGGAAGTTTTTGAGCCAGTTTTAAACTTTATTAAAAATTTTCAAAAAAAGGATAAAGAAATAACATCAAAACAAGCGGCAAAAGATAGATTAAAATTGGTTCTTATGCAAGATAGAGCAAGCGTTTCACCAGATTTCTTTGAAATGATGAAAAAAGAAATAATAGATGTAATAAAGAAATACATAGAAATTGATGAGGAATCTTTGGAGGTGGAACTTACAAGAGGAGTTGAAGTTGGACTTGAAGGACCAGCTTTGTACGCAAACATACCTATAAAGAATGTAAAACCTGTAGCTCCTAAGAGCGAAAATGATGAAGAAGAAAATACAACACCAGTGATGACAGAGCAACAGGCAGAAGAAGTTGCAGAAAAACTTTTAAATCATGCCGAACAAATAATGAATAAGGCAAAAGATGAAGGAAAAATTTCAGAAGAAGTTGAAATTAAAGAAGAAATTAAGATAGAAGAGGAACAACCAAAAGAAGAAGTAGAAGAGACGAAAAAACAAACAGAAAAGAAAGCTACAAAGACTACAAGAAAAACAACATCAAAAAAGACTACAACTTCGAAAACAAAAAAAGAAACTAAAAAATAAAAGATGCCCATATATAGCGAATTTCAGCAGGTATATGGGCTTTTGTTATATAGAAGGAGGTAGATATGTGAAAAAAATATTAAAGTCATTAGATTATATGATAATAATAATTTCAATTTTATTGTTTGGAATAGGAATAGTTGCACTATATAGTGCAAATGGTGGAGTAAATGGCGATACGTCGGAAGTTACTAAGCAGATAGTATGGTTTCTTGTAGGAATTGTAGGAATGATAGTGGTACTAATGATAGATTATGATTTACTTGGTAAGCTATGGATACCAATATATATCTTAACAATACTGAGTCTTATTGCTGTTTTGTTTACGCCACCTATAAATGGAGCTACTAGCTGGTTTCAATTTGGAGGTGTAAGCATACAGCCTGGCGAGATTGCAAAAATAACTTTGATAATAGGCTTGCGGCAAGTTACTACAATATTTTAAAGAAAAGAAAACACTAAATAAGCCATTATCCGTTCTTGCTATTTTGATGTATGTCGCAATTCCGTGTGTTTTGCTTGCAATGCAACCTGATTATGGAACTGCGATGGTATTTTTGGTAGTATCTGCACTAATGATATTTATTGCCGGTATTAATATTTGGTATGTTGTTGGAGCGATAGTTACAGTTGTTGTGAGTGTATTTTTAGCATATCAGTATGTACTTCCTGACTACGCTAAAAACAGAATAACAGTATTCTTAAATCCCGAGATGGATCCAAGTGGTGCTGGATATAATATAATTCAATCGCAATTGGCTGTTGGTTCTGGACAAACTTGGGGAATGGGACTTTTCAATGGAAACCAAACACAACTTGGATATTTACCAATGAAAACAACAGATTTTATTTTTGCAGTAATCAGTGAAGAAATGGGATTTGTTGTTTCGAGTTTAGTTGTTGCATTGTTTGTGCTATTAATATGTAAGAGTATATATGTTGGTAAAACAGCTAAAGATGATTATGGTGCATTAATTGCAGTTGGCGTAGCAGGAATGTTTTTAGCACACTTTTTAGAAAACGTTGGAATGAATATAGGGCTTATGCCTATAACAGGAATTCCTTTACCGTTCATAAGTTATGGCGGAAGTGCCATGTTAACAAACTTTGCAGGACTTGGCTTATTGCTTAGTGTTAGCGGAAGAAGAAATAAAAAAATGTTTGAATAAAGGTTTATAGATATATCCACAAAATCTAAATAAATTAATTAGGAAATAAGAATGATACACAAAATAAAAATAGGAAATGTAGAAATAAATAATAATGTTTTTTTAGCACCAATGGCAGGAATAACAGATGTGCCTTACAGAAGTATTTGCAAAGAATTTGGAGCAGGACTTACATATAGCGAAATGATAAGTGCAAAAGGAATGTATTATAATGACGAAAAAACAAGACTGTTAATGAAAAAGGCGGAAAATGAGGCTCCGTTTGCTGTTCAAATTTTTGGCTCAGATGCAAATATAATGGCAGAAGTTGCAGAAGAAATAAGTAATAGTGCCGATATTATAGATATAAACATGGGATGCCCAGCACCGAAAGTAGTTAAAAATGGAGATGGCTCAAAATTAATGCTAAATCCAGAACTAATAGATGAAATAACTAGAAAGGTGGTTGAAAAGTCGAAGGTTCCAGTAACAATAAAAATTAGAAAAGGCTGGGACAAAGAGCACGTAAATGCAGTACAAATAGCAGAAATAGCCGAGAAAAATGGCATTTCAGCAATAACCGTACATGGAAGAACTAGAGAAGAATTTTATTCGGGTAAAGCAGACTGGGATATAATAAAAGAAGTAAAAGATTCTGTGTCTATACCTGTGATTGGAAATGGCGATATAACTAGCGTAGAAAGTGCAAACGAGATATTTGAAAAAACAAACTGTGATGCAATAATGATAGGAAGAGCAAGTCTAGGTAATCCTTGGATATTTGAAGAAATAATTTTAGGTCAAAAGGTAAATAAAACATGTGAAGATGTTAAGAAAATGATAGAAAAACATCTAGAAATGTTAATTAAAGAAAAAGGCGAATATACTGCAATAAGAGAAATGAGAAAGCATATTGCATGGTACATAAAAGGATTTGCAAATGCTGCTGAAATAAGAAAGCGAGTAAATGAAATAGACGAGCTAGAAGAACTTAAAGATATGATACAGAATATATCATAACGAACTTATTCTTGAAAATTAGCTTTAGAAGTATGAAATGTTAATTAATGAAAAAACTAAAAGAGACTAAATATAATTGAGATCAAATCAAACATAATCTCAAAAGAAAAAGATAACTTTTTCTAGAATTTAGTCTCTTATTTTTTTAACCTTGCAAACCGAAACTAATGCCAAGAGCATTGTTTACTTGCCCCATAATTGATTCATCGACTTGACCAATTTTTTCTTTAAGTCTAGATTTATCAATGGTTCGTATTTGTTCTGCTAAAATAACAGAATTTTTCATTAACCCATAATCTTTCGAATTAATATTAATATGTGTAGGAAGCCTATTTTTACTTGTTTGTGAGGTAATTGCAGCTGCGATTACAGTGGGACTAAACTTATTTCCAACATCATTTTGAATTATTAAAACTGGCCTAATACCACCTTGCTCAGAACCTATAACAGGGCTTAAGTCAGCATAATACATATCTCCTCTTTTAATAGTCAAATAACTCACCTCTATTTCTATGTGTAATATAATTGTTTCCGCAAAATAAGATTTTTATTCCAAAATATAGGTGGCATAGTATATATTATGCACAAGGGGACGTTATGTTAATTGAAATATTGCATTTTAAGTCAAAATATGTTAAAATTTAAGGAGATGTATATATTAAATAAGAGATTGGAGTATGCTTATGGATATAAAATTTATTAATCAACCTAAAGAATTAAAAATGGGAGATATCCTTAGAAAAAGGCTAGAAGAAAGATTTGATGATGCATGGATTATTTCGGGAATTGTAAAAGATTCTGGAATTGAGTATCTACTAGAAAGTATCGAAAAAGGAGTAAGCAATGGTACAAAAGTACATATGCTAATTGGTGTTGATAGAAAAAATACTTCAAAAGATATTTTGTTAAAACTACTATCGATTGGAGTTGACTTGAATATTCATGTTAATCAAGAAGAAGATAAGGTTGAAACAAGAATTTATGTTTTTGAATCAAGTACTAACGACTCTTATGTTTATTTGTGCAGTGGCAAGCTTTCTGAAGGAGGTTTGCTAGAAAATATTTGCTTAATAACAGAGATTAAATATTCAAAGGAAGATAAAGATAGCTTCAAAATTTTCAAAAATCAATTATTGCAAGGAACTGCGAATAATTTCAAAACGGTTGATAGAGAAGATATAATTTTATTAGCAAAGAATGGCGAAATATTAAGTAGAATTATAGATAGAAAGATACCAAGCATAAGCGAATTGTACGGAAATAAAGAACAATCAATTGGTGAGCAAGTATATGATGAAGGTGCAAACCTAGGCTTATTTAATGTAGATGATTTGGATAATGTGGATATAGAGTTCGATGATGGAATTGAGCTTAGAAAGAATGTAGAATTAGAAGTAGAAAAAGAAGCAAAGAAAGATATACTAGAAACAACAAAAACAGAAAAAGATTTGAAAAGACTTTTAGGAAAAGATGATGACGTTCAAGAAAATGAAAATAAGAAAACTAAAATAATAAAAGATGTAAAAGAAATAAATTCAGAGAATGTTACAACATTAATTGTTGAAGCAGGTAAGATAGCAAAAACGGGAGCAGATGAAGGAAAAATAAAACTACCAAAATCTTTGGCAACATTAGTTGAGAAGTTTTTAAATGTTTCTGAAAATGAAGATAAAGACGTAGAGTTAGAAATATTGGATAATAAAAATGGTGAAAAGTATAGCGATATAGCTAAGTTTAGCAATAACGGAAAAAGTATTTCTATATATTCAAAAGTTATAGAGGGATTAGATCTAGATGAGATTGATATAGTAAGAATATTAAAAAATGATGAAACGAAGTATAGTGTAGAAATAATAAGAAAAGATACAACAGAGTATGCAATATGGGAAAGATATTGTGTGAACAATCTAAAAGGAACTTCGAGAAGATATGGAATCATTTAATAAAGTATAAAATTAAACAAGCATTAATGGTCAAATAAAATTGATTGTTAATGCTTGTTTTTTGTCTAAAAGAAAAGCCGTAAAGATATTACGGAAGCACAAAAAACACTTGAAAACAATATTATATATATATATAATTGTTTAGTGAGAAGATACTAAAGAAAAGGGGAAATAAATTATGAGCGACAGAAAATTTTGGATATTTTTAATATTTTTATTTTCGGGAATTATTATAGGGGGGTTGCTTGGAGAACTCGCAAAAAGTGTGTCTTGGCTTTCGTGGCTTGGATATGGGGAAAGCTTTGGTTTAACAGAGCCACTTGTACTAGACATAGCAATTTTACAACTTACATTTAGTGTAATGATACATCTAAATGTTGCAAGCATTATAGGAATAATAATCGCTATAATTGTATATAAAAAAATATAGGGACCAATCTTTTATAAATAAGGAGAGGTTAAATGAAATTAAAAGAACTACCCGAAATGGAAAGACCATACGAAAAATTAGAATTGCATGGTGCGAATTCTCTAACTATGTCCGAGCTTATTGCAATAATTATAAGAAGTGGGACAAGGGAGCTAACGTCTGTTGAAGTGGCACAAGAATTATTAAGTGATGCTGAAAAACAAAACAGCATAACATTTTTGCAAGATATTTCGTTGGAACAATTAAAAGAGAAGAAAGGGATAGGAAGAGTTAAAGCAATACAGTTAAAAGCTGTTGCTGAAATAGCTGCAAGGGCAGTGCAACCTAATAACATACTTAAGAAAAAGATATCAACACCGAATGAAGTTGCAGAAATACTTATGCCAAGTATGAGATATCAAAAACAAGAACATGTTAAAACAGTTTTATTGGACTGTCATAATCAGATAATAAAAATCATAACTAATAATATTGGGACAAGTATTCGAGCAGAGTTTGAACCAAGAGAAATTTTTAGAGAGGCAATAAAGGCAAATGCAATAAAAATGATTTTGGTTCATAATCATCCGAGTGGAGATATTTCACCAAGTGCTAGCGATATACTTACAACAAAAAAGATTGCAAAGCTTGGTGAAGAAATAGGGATAGAACTTTTAGATCACATAATAATAGGTGATGGAGAATTTAGTAGTTTAAAAAGAATGAAGAAGTTTTAAGAATAAAGGAGTGGAAGAAATGGGCTTTTTTGCGAAGGATATAGGAATTGATTTGGGAACAGCCAACACATTAGTACATTTAAAGGGAAAGGGAATAATAATAAGAGAACCATCTGTTGTTGCTGTAGATAAATATACAGGACAAGTTGTTGCTGTTGGAATGGAAGCAAAAGAAATGCTTCGGAAGAACGCCTGAAAATTTAGATGCAATTAGACCATTAAAGGATGGTGTAATTGCTGACTTCACTGCAACTAAAATGATGCTTAAATATTTTGTAGATAAAGCTTGTCAAAGATATGTTGTTGCTAGACCAAGAGTTGTTGTATGCGTGCCAACAGGAGTTACAGAAGTTGAGGAAAGAGCCGTTGAGGAGGCAACATTAAATGCTGGTGCAAGAGAAGCATACCTAATGGAAGAACCAATGGCAGCAGCAATTGGGGCAGGTTTAAAAGTTGGTGATCCTAGCGGAACAATGATAGTAGATATAGGAGGAGGAACAAGTGAAATATGCGTAATTTCACTTGGAGGAGTTGTTACAAGTAAATCACTAAGAATAGCTGGAGACGAATTGAATGAAGCTATTGTTGATTATATAAAGAAAAAATTCAACGTTGCAATTGGAGAAACAACGGCAGAAGAAATAAAGATGTCAATTGGTTCTGCATATCCATCAATGACAACAGAAGAGATGGATGTAAAAGGAAGAGATTTTTCAACGGGACTACCAAGAACGATAACAGTAACATCAATTCAAATTGAAGAAGCAATGAAAGAAGTAATAATGCAAATTGTAGACGGAATAAAAATGACGTTAGAAAAAACACCTCCAGAACTTGCAGCAGATATAATGATAAATGGTATAACGCTATCTGGTGGTGGAGCTTTGATAAAAAACTTTGATAGATTACTAGCGTTGGAAACAGGTATCCCTGTAAATATTGCAGAAACACCACTTGACTGTGTTGTAAAAGGTGCAGGAAAGGTACTTGATGATTTAGACAACTTAAAAGGTGTATTTATAAACGCAAAAAGAAGAAGATAGAAAAATTAAATTTGTGTAAGGGAGGATAAATTCTTGCAAAGAGAAAGAGTAAAGATTTTTTTAAAAATTATATTTATAATTGCAATATTTATTTTAATAAATTACACAAATGGGAACAGTAGAAAAGTCACTATTTTTGAAAATGTGGTTACAAATTTAATATCGTTACCACAGAGATTTATAGTGAATGCTAAAAATTATACTTCGGAAAATAACGAATATTTTTCTAATGTTGAAAGACTACAAAAAGAAAATGAAGAATTGACGCAAGAATTAAAAGAAATAAACGAAAAGCTACTTGATTATGAAAGTTTGCAAGCAGAAAATGAATTACTAAAAAAGCATATTAAATTAGCAAATTTGTATCCGGATTATTCAATCATTGTGGCAGATATAATAACTGCTGCAACAAGCAATTGGGAGTATACGTACACAATAAACAGAGGAAGCAAAGATGGAATAGAACCTAATATGGCAGTAATAGCAGAAAGTGGATTAGTTGGATATATTGAATCTGTAACTTCAAACACAGCAAAAATAGTATCAATATTAGATGCTGGAAATGCAGTTAGTGCAAGAGTTACAAGAACAAGAGATACTGTGATATCAAAAGGAAGTTTATCACTTGCAGAAAAAAGACAAATGAGAATAACTAATATACCTATAGGAGTTTCATTAATCGAAGGAGATAAAATAGAAACATCTGGGCTTGGAGGAATTTATCCTAAAGGAATTTTAATAGGAAAAGTAAGAAGTTTTGAACAAAAAAGTAATCCTGTAGAAAATGAAGCGATAATAGAATCATATGTTGATTTTGATAAATTAGAAACAGTAGCTGTAATTTGTATTTCACAAGAGTAAAGTTGGAGGGTAAATGAAAAAGTTTTTAGTTGGTCTAATTATATTTATAGTTATAATAGTGGCAATGCTTGTGCAAATAAATTTGCTTAGTGTTGTGACTTTCTTTGGAACGGCCGCTAATATTGGAATTGTTCTAACAACTGGAATTGGGCTCATGTGTGGAAAAGAAGTTGGCGGAATAATTGGTGGAATGTATGGCTTACTATGTGATATCGTGTTTGGTAAAGCAGTAGGAATTTATTTGCTACTATACATGCTTACTGGTTATTTGTCTGGCAAAATAGGAAAAGGTTTTTCAAAGGAAAATAAAACAACCATGATAATGATGGTAAGTGTAAGTGGCATCTTATTTAATTTAGCTTTTTTGCTAGTAGCGAGAATGGTATACGACTATGACACATCATTTTTGTATTCAATTTTCACAATACTTAAAGAAACCATATACAATTTGATTATAGCAGGAATTTTGTTTAAACCAATGTTGCTATTAGCTGAAATAATTAATAAATCAAAGAATAGTTATTATTTGTTATAAAAAGAGAGGTGAGAGATGGCGAATAGTCGATTTAATGTATTGATTGTTTTTGTATGTATCGTAGGTCTAGCTTTTATCGTAAAATTATACGATTTGCAAATTGTAAATGGCGAAAGCTATCTTGAGCAATCTGAAAAAAGACTGGTACGAGAAATTTCAGTTCAAGGCCCAAGAGGGGAAATTTACGATAGATACGGAAAACTTTTAGTTACAAATGAAACAGGATATGACTTATGCATTTATTACACCAAAATAGAAAAAAAAGAATTAAATAATATGCTTTTGAAAGTGGCAAAAATACTAGAAAAAAACGAAGATAAATACTACAATAATTTTCCTGTGGATTTTTCTACAATGACATTTTTAAAAAGTGAAGCAAGCATAAAAACTTGGAAAAAAAATAATGGCATAAAAGAAAGTGCAACTGTTGCGGACGTGATTGAGTTCTATAAGAAAAAATATGAAATAGAAACAGACAACATAGAAGAAATATCAAGGATAATACCATTAAGATATGAAATAGCTACAAAAGGCTATACGAGTTATAAGAGCATAATATTAGCAAAAGGAATATCAGTGGCTAGTATGCTTGAAATTGAAGAAAGAAACAACGAGTTTTCAGGGATAAATATATCAAAGTATCCAGTAAGGAAATACTTAACAGAGAGCATAGCATCACATATCATAGGATACATAGGAGCAATAAGCAGTAATGAATATAAAACAAAAAAAGACGAAGGTTATTCTCAAAATGATATGATTGGAAAAAGCGGAATTGAAACAACGTTCGAAGCTCTTTTGAGAGGAAAAAATGGAAAGAGCCGTTTGGAGATGGATTCAAAAGGAAGAATAACAAGAACAGAAGAAGTAGAAGAAAGCCAAATGGGCAGTAGCATCGTATTAACAATAGATTTAGACTTGCAGAAAAAAGCAGAAGAAGTATTAGAAAAGTACATAAAGAAAATTCAGACTGGTGGCTTTGCAGACAAATGTGAAGATGCACACTCTGGAGCACTTGTAGTAATGGATGTAAAGACATCTGAAGTTCTTGCATTGGCAAGCTATCCCGGATATAATCCATCAGAATTTACAGATGGAATAAGCAATAGTGAATACGAAAAATATTTTAGTAATAAAGATAGACCAATGTTTAACAGAGCAATTCAAGGAACGTATTCGCCAGGATCAACATTCAAGATGATAACGGCAATAGCAGCTTTGGAATCTGGTGCGGTTGGACAAAATGAAACGATATATGATAAAGGAAAATATGATAAAGGGCACAAACCGGCATGCTGGATATGGAATGATTATAGAGGTTCACATGGTGAAGTAAACGCAGAGAAAGCATTAAAAGTATCATGTAACTATTTCTTCTATGAAGTTGCATACAGAATGGGAATAGACAAATTAGCTGAATATGTTAAAATGTTTGGATTGGGTTCAAAAACTGGAATAGAACTACTTGGCGAAGTATCAGGAACAATAGCATCGAGAGAGTATTTAAATAAATTATCTGAAAGAGATGGTAAGAACAGAACATGGATGATAGGAGATACTTTATCGGCTGCGATAGGTCAATCGTATAATAGTTTTACTCCTATACAAATGGCATCATACATAGCAACATTAGCAAATGGAGGAATAAAAAACAAAGTTACAATTTTAAAGCAAGTCATAAATTCTGACGGAGAACAAGTTAGTGGAGATATAGTAAAAACAGTTGTAGAAAACAAAATTGGTAAAACAGATGTTAATACTGGAGATTTAAACATATCAAATCAAACAATAAAGACGGTATTTGAGGGAATGAAATCGGTAACTAGTGATAGAGGTGGAACAGCATATAGTACATTTGGAACATTCCCTATAGAAGTGGCAGGAAAGACAGGAACAGCAACAGCTAGCAGTGGTTCAGCCCATGCATGGTTTGTGGGATTTGCACCATATGATAATCCTCAAATAGCTGTAGTATGTGTAATAGAACATGGTGGACATGGCGGATACACGGCACCAGTAGTTAAGGAGGTAATGGCAGAATATTTCGGATATAATAATGATAATATAGATGAAGACTTGAAAATAAGAACATTCGACGAAACGATACTAGATTAGAAAGAGTGGAAAGGAAAGATTGTATATGAATACAGATGTTTTATTTGAAACGAAAGGGAAAAAATTAATAATAACTTTGAACAAAGATGCAAGTTATAAAGAAATCAAAGAAAAGTTGGCTGAAATATTAGAGTCATCTAATACTTTGTTTGATGAGGTTGATGGAAAGATTATAGTAAAAGGAAAAAGACTTTTAGATGGAGAAGAAATAGAGATAACAAACATGTTGAATGAAAGAACTCCACAAGAAATAGAGATAGAAAGACCAAAACAAATGGGGCTTGCAACTATAAATAATATATTCACAAAAGACACTACAATAACTCAAACTAAAGTTGTTACAGGAACAATTAGATCTGGAAAAAGAATTGACTTTGAAGGAAGTTTAGTTGTACTTGGAGATGTAAATAGTGGTGCAGAATTGATTGCAGAAGGAAACATAGTTGTATTAGGAAACTTAAGAGGGTTCGCACATGCAGGTGCAAAAGGAAATAGGTCAGCATTTATAGCCGCAAACTCTATAAATCCTACTCAATTAAGAATTGCAGATATAATAATGAAAAATGTTTCAGATAAAAAAGATGTAGGTAATGCATATGAAATGGCAAGCATAAAATTAGGAGAAATAGTTATAGAAAAATAAATAATTCCCATGGAGAGGTAAATCGTCCAGATGGGAATTACGTAGGAACCAAATACAAATCTTAACGCCGACAACATATTATAGCTACACATCTCAGCATTTCTTTCGAAATGCTAAAACATTACGCAACAACATGCAATCTTTGTGCGACTATAAAGAATATCTGTATGACCCATTTTGTCCGCGTGGGACAAAACAAATCATTAGAAATGTGCTTTTCACTAGGCTATCCTAAATTAATAGAATAGCTTAGTCAAAAGTATTGAAATCCTGCGATACTCAGAATAATCTTAGTTCAAATGGATATTATATTAACACACCACATATAAAAACCAAACGATGTAGCATGCTTCACACAATATACACTCTTAACTCCGGCAAACAATACTCCAAGGCTTACTTGAAATAAGGTTTATCTTTGCTCGAATATAATTAAACTACATCGATAATAATCTGATTACACTCTTAACTCAACCTGTATTGATCCGCTAATCATATTATATGAAAATTAAAAAATAATATTCAAAAATTTTTAAAATTTTTTAAACGAAATTTACACTTATGAAAAAGGAGAAAAAAGAATGAAAAATAAAAAAGGTTTTTCAATGATAACTTTAATAATAACAATAATAGTTGTAATAATATTGACGACGCTAGCAATAGCAACATCAAGCGATTTGCCAGATAAAGCAAATTATTCAAAATACGTAAACGACATGGAAAATGTTCAAACAGGAGTAGATAATGCAAAAATAAAGAACGCAAGAAAAGGAACAACAGAAGAAAAATTAACAGTAGGTTTTACAAAAGTATATTTAGAAGACGCACCAACAAATTTTCAAAGTTTTGGAGATATTTATGAACCTACATATGGTTATTTAATAAGCTTAGAAGAAATAGGATACGACGACGGAGAATACGGAAAAGCATACAAAAACTTTAACGAGGGAGACACGTTGAAATTTGGAGATAAAAATTGTGATGTCTTTGTATTTGATGCGAAATGGGATGTGTTTTACGTTAAAGGACTTAAATATGATGGAAGCATGAATTATACAATGGATTAATAGAAGCAAAAAGCTGGTAAATTCGATATGAATTACCAGCTTTTAAAAAACTACATATTCTTAAGTTTTTCGATGCAATCTTTACAAACATTCTTTTCACCGAATGTAATAACGTCTTTGCTTTCTCCACAAAAAACACAAGTAGGTTCGTATTTCTTTAGAATAATTTTAGAATCATCTACATATATTTCAAGAGAATCTTTGATATCGATATCTAAAGTTCTTCTTAACTCAATTGGTAAAACAATTCTGCCTAATTCGTCTACTTTTCTTACGATTCCTGTTGATTTCATATCTCATACCTCCCAGACTTTAAAATTCTTGATACAATATATCACGAATAAAATAAAAAGTCAAGCATAAAAAGTAATTATTTGACACAAAATGTAAAATAATTACTAGATGTCGCAAAAAAATTACATTTATGTTTGAAAAAACATATGGCATAAATGTTGAATAAATAAGCAAAAACAAAGAGTGATTGTTCTTTTTTGTCGAAAAATGTCTATCTAAAATGTTTGACAAAATGACAAAAAACTAGTTATATTTTGATTAAACAAAATTAAGGATGTGAAGAACATGATAAATTGCTTGTTAATAATTTTGTTTTTAATTCTATCATTTATCATAATGAATCAATACATAACTAAAAAAGAAGCAGATAAATATAAAAAGAAAAACAGAATAAAACAATTATCTTCTAAAGAAAAAAATCTAAAAAACTTCTTGATAAAAATTAATTATTTCAAACACAAAGATAAATTTCTTTCGAAACAAGGTTACCCATTAAATTTAAATATATTTACTTATTACATTGTTAAACTTGTGTTAGCATTATTTTTTATGCTGTCAGCAAGGATTAATTATGGTAATCAAGTACTAACAATTATTTTTTCTATTATAGGATATTTTCTAATAGATTTATACATTTTAGTAAATAAAAAAACGAGAGACGCAGAAATCTGCACAGATTTATTAAATGTCGTAAATTCAATTTCACTTCAATTATCAGCACATATCACGCTGAAAGATTCACTAAAAAGACAATTTGAAATATGTAAAAACAAAGATTTCAAAAAAGCAATGCTTGCATTTTCGACTAAATATGAATTATCTGAATTAAGTGTGGAAAAAGCAATACAAGAGCTAAAAGAAAAATTTGCAATCACAGAAATAAACATGTTTTGCAATGCATTGAAAGAATACAACAAAGTGGAAAACATCAAGGAGGTGTTAGATAATTTATCAGAAATGCTGAGAAAAAAGCATATAGAAAAACTAAAACAAACAACAAGAGAAAAAGTATTGTATATAACATGTGGAGTTATAGTTGCACTAGGAAATATAGTACTAATAATATTCTATCCAATGTTTATATCAATAGGACAAGGATTTAATACAATATTTAGATAGAAAGGAAAGAAAAAATGAAAAAGAAAATCAAACTAAACTTAAAATCACAAAGAGGAGCAGAAATACTACAAGTTGTATTAATATCAGGAATATTATTAGTTTTAATAATAACCCTTTTCTATCCTCAAATGGAAGGTCTATTTAACGAAGTTATGGGAACAATGACAGATTGGTTTCAAACAACAGGAAGCAAGCCATTTACAGTATAGAAAATTGATTTGTTAAAGAAAATATGCACTGGAAATTTTAAAATAGCGGAGGACAGTAATGAAAAACAAAATATTGATTTTGATTGGTACTATAACATTAGCGACCATATTGTTTGTTGTATCAACAATTGCACAAAGAAAATTAATAAAATATGAACCAAAAATAAAATGCTTGTTTCTAGCAGATGATATAAGTGCAAACGAGCTTGCAAAAGAAGAAAAATTTGTATTAAAAGATATAGATATTTCTTTAGTTGCAAACACAAAGATAGTTCAAGATTTTTCTAAAATAGAAAATTTATATGCAAGAGACAACATGTGCAAAGGTCAGTTGGTAATAGAAAAGCAGTTTGATACGAAAGAAAATTTGAAGATATATGAAATCGAAGAAGGAAAAGAAAAAGTATCTTTGAAAATAAAAAGTTCTGAAAATGGAGTTTCATACTCTATAAGAGAAAACTCAAAAGTTAATATATATGTAACATTGAGAAACGATATGGCCGAAAACTTTTTGAAAGAAAAAGAAAGATTAGTAATTGGTCAAAAAGATGATGGATACACAATAATAAAATTGATAGATAATGTGTCAATTTTAGAAACATACGATATCGATGGAAATCGAATAAAAGAAAGCGACACAAAAGTGATAGACACCATTATGATAGCTGTTACAGAGAGCGAAGCGAAAGAAATAAATCTATTAAAAGATATTGGTGTATTCAATGTGACAGGAATAGGAGAATTTTAATATATGAAAATATATTTTGTGGATGAGAAAAAGAAAAACCTATGCATAAAGAAAAGAATTGAAGAAATAACAGAAAAAGAAATTGATTATAAAGAAAATATAAATGGTCGAATTAACAAGTCAGATATAGTGATAACAACTGATTTTAATGACAATTACGATGAATATAAAAAAGTAAACAACTTGATAATAATAACAAATCGAAAAGATAAGGAAAGTATATTCAAGATGACCGAGTATTTAAACACAATTGATATTGTATATGACGACATGAAAAACTATGAATATATAGCAGACAGAATTTCAAGAATATTGCAGTAACTAACGGTGTAAATATTGAATAGGAAGGAAAAGAAAATGCGAAGAATTATAAGTATATTAAGTGTATTATTGCTTCTTGTAGTATCAAATGTGAATGCGTCAGAAATTAAAGACATAGAAAAGCATTGGGCGAAAGAAAGCATAGAAGCAGAAATAAAAAATGGAGTAATAGACGGATACAAAGATAATACGTTTAAACCAGAAAAAGAAATAACAATTGCAGAATATTTAAAAATGGTAATAAAATCAGGCAAATACATATTAGTAAAAGAAGGTACAAGTTTATGGCCAGACTATTATATATCAACGGCTAAAGGCAACGGACTTGTATTAGAAGATGAATTTGAAGATTATAATAAAAAAATAACAAGAAATGAAATCGCTAGAATAACAGCAAAATATATTAATGTGAATAATATAGAAAGAGCTAAAAATATATTTGATGATTTAGATTCAGAGTACAAAAGCGATATATTAAGGCTAGTAAAGCTAGGTGTAATAAATGGTTATGCTGATGGTACATATAAGGGCGAAAAGAATGTAACTAGAGCAGAAGCAATTACAATAATAAGGAGAGCGACATCTGTAAGAAAAAAGCTAATAAGTAGTAGAAAATATAATATAGATGAATGCATTAAACTTACCAACATAAACAAGGACGCAAACGTAAATGGCGTTTTTGAAAAAACAAGATATGAAATTAAAAACGGAAAAATAATAATATACGATAACGGAAGATACTCAAAGCTTCAAGGATACGTAGTGGACAATAAAAACATAGATGTTGAAAATGTCATAGAAGTAATAAAGAAGTTGGTGGATGAAAATTCATATACAGAAGTAGCATATATCCCGTTTGAAGGATTGATAAATCAACTAATAATATTTTATGGCGAAAATGAAATGAATGTACATTATAGGAACATAAATTTCTCTTTAACTTATTACGAAAATAAACCATATGAATTACAAAGAATTAGTAATAATCAAATGTTTTCAAAAGAATGTTACATGAAAATAGAATTATTTAAATTATGGGATGAGTATGCTGAGTTTGAAAAAGGCAATATCGTTGATGAATATAAAAAGAAAAAATTATATAAAGCACTAGAAGTCGAATTTGGAAGAGATAATGCAGAAAGAATATTGGATTATATGATAGAAAAGTATAAAGAAAAATTTGAGGATGACAACAAATATAAAGATATATTAGAAATAAAAAACTTTGGAAAGTACACAGTAAATTATTATAAAAAAGCAGGAGATATGCAAAAGTTTTATATTTCAAAAGAGTAAAATAGATTTCACATTTACACTAAAAATTTTAATAAATATTTAGTGATGTATATAAAAATTGAAATGTAGCTTTCCTAAGCGGCTACATTTCAATTAAAAGAAAGGAGAAAAAAGTGAAGAAAATAATATCTTTATTGTTAATGATAATCGTTATGTCTTCTATATCTTATGCATATTCAGAAGATTTTAAATATATGTTAGATACATTAGAAATATCAGAAAAAAATACGAGTGGATTGCTAATAAACGAAGAAATATATAATGCATACAACCTTTTAGTATATGGTAGTCCTTTAAAAATAAAAGAAGGACAAAGGTGGAAAGACGTAAAAGAAGGAAGATGGACATATAATGGAGGAATATTTAAAAATAATATAAAAGCAAGAAGAGGAGAATATTGGATACTTGGCGAAAATGTGGATGGAAAGGAGGTGCATAACGAAATATTTCCAGATGATTACGTCACGGGCACTTCACCATTAGACTGGAATTACATAGAAATTGCTGATGCAGAAGAATCATGGCTTGACAACTCTTCATACCATTCAGAAAAGCAAAAAGAATATATGTTAAAACATAATTTAAGCAGATATGGAGAAACATATGGAATTAATGCTGAAATGATAGGTACGAAAAAAGCAAGGCTTGAGAATTATGCAACATGGAAAACGTCAGGAAGCATATATACGAAGAAAATTGGACAAGACAATAGAATATGGGTTGCAACATTTAATGTTCCACCAATGGCTGCAAATGCCAAATTAAAAAGTAATTTAAAGTTTGCTAAAGGAAACAATTTTACACTTAGGCCAGATGAAGAAGTTTTGGAAATACCAATATCTTTTGGAGCAATTATAGAAGAAATGTCTGAGTATGTAACAAAAGAGGACATTAAAAATATAAAATCCGAATTATATATTGACGGAAAAAGAGTAGGTTCAATAAGTAAAAAAGAAGAATTTAGTATTAATCAAAACTATATATTGAATTTCAAAAAAGAGAATTATTCAAATAATGGCACAGTAGAAATCGTAGTTAAGTGTAATTCTGTTGCAGAAACATATTTCAATTTGGATACTCCTATGTATTCAAATTGTGAAGAAGTAATAGTAATACATTTAGATGAAGAAAAACAAAATGTGTTTGTTGAAAGTGTAAATAAACGATTTGAAAGTGGAGACAAACCTAAAATTGCATCAATAGAAATAAAAAGAGTAACGTCAGATTCGAAAGGAAATGAAATATATGTCGATTTACCAAAAGCTTTGAAAACAAATAAGGAGTTTATCTTAGCAGGTCAAGTAATTTATGTAAAAGTTACAACTTTAAATAATACAGAAAGTGTAACGTTAGAATTTGCAGGCGACAAGAGCATGATAACTTTAGATGATTTAACAGAAAAATTTGAATGGACAGAGCCGAAGATGCGAGGAGTAAAAACAAGATACAAAACATTACAAGCATTAAAAAAATCATATAATATGCCAATAAAATTATTAACTGAAGATAGCTCTGAAAATGGTAAAAGAACATTTACTTGTATTTATATTGTGCCGTATGGCACTAAGCAAACTCTTGAATCATGGGCAAGTCTAAGAGAAAAAAAAAGGAATGCTTTTTCGATAGATGAAAGTAAAATTTTTGATAGGATAGACAAACCATATGCCTTAGTTGTTAAAGCAAAATCAAAAATAGGAATAGTAACTAAGGAAAAAGAATTAGATGTCTTCGAAGCATGGAATACAGTATATAATAGAGATTTAACAAAGTATGTAAAGTAAGGAAGAACAATGAAAAATATAAAAAGAGAGAATGGTAATGTAGTAATAATCGCAATGATTTTTGTTGGAATTTTTATGATTGTGCTATTGTTTGTGTCAGCTGTTTTTATGAGTAATGTAAACAGTATTTTACATAGTGTAAAAACCGACATGTATACAATAAACAAATCAGCCATAATGGCGGTAAACAAAAATAAAGCAAATGTAGATAAGTTTGAGTACGATGAGAGAGAATACAAAAGATATTTTTCACAAATGTTAAAAAAGAATTATGATTTAAATGATAATTTTGAAAACAATGATAATCTTATAAGAAAATTGGAAATAAAAGAATATATTATATTGGAAAAAGAAAGAAAAGATGGTTATACAAATGCAAGATGCGATGATACTACATTACATACAGTTGTGAAAGTGAAAATAAAACCTGTAATAATGCAGAATGTATTTGAAGATATTTTCACATACACAATACATGAAGATGTCAATCTAAATATGGTAAAAATAAAGTAAAGGAAATTAAGCAAGTGAAACGTAAAAAAGAAAATGGTAATTCAATAATAACCGCACCAATAATTATAACTATAGGAATTGTACTAATTTCGGTGTTAATAGTAACTTCTATAAAAATTCTTGTGCCGTACATTTGGTATGAAAAATTATCAAGTGCATGTTTGAAATATGTTTTTGTAATTGAAGAGTACGGATATTTGACAAAAAAAGAAGCATTAAATTTGTTAGATGAGTTAGAAAAACAAGGATTTGAAAAAGAAAAAATCTCGTTAGAATATACTGAAAAGGTTGTTGAGTACGGTGATGAAATATATTTAAAAATAGGATATGATTACGAATTCGAACTGCCGATAACAGGCAAGCAATCAGTGCCAATGCAAATAGAGAAATACTCTATTTGCAAAAGGTAAATGTTAATGGTGATATTTTTCGTTATTGATAATTTTAAAAGAACGAAAAATTTGCTCTGCCAAAAATAAACGTATCAATTGATGTGGAAATGTTAATTTAGAAAACGATAAAACCAAATTACTGTTAGTAACAAAATCTCTTGTAAGCCCTAATGAACCACCAATAATAAAATCAATTGTGCTGTAACCGTTTAAGGTTATATCTTGAATTTTTTTAGAAAGCTCTTCGGATGAAAGTTGCTTACCTGTTAAATCAAGAGACACAACGAAGTCATTTGGTTTTATTGCTTTTGAAATTTTTTCACATTCTACTTTTTTAATATTTTCAGCTTCTTTTAAAGAGCAAGAATCAGGTATAGGCTCATCTTGAAATTCGATGATTTCAAAATTAGCATATTTAGAAATTCTTTTCTTGTATTCATTTATTAAATCATTAAGAGAAGACTCTCTGATTTTTCCGTAGACAAATAACTTTAATATTCATAAAACACTCCTTATAATGTTATCATATCATCAACTTCATCTCTTTTTGCAACAGAAAGCGAAAAAGGAAGATTGCAGGAAGAAGTTTGTAATTCATTTAATGTAGTTTGGTATGCAAGTTCGGGGAAGTTATTTTCCTTGCTAAGATGTCCTAAAATAATATTGCTAACACCATTTTCATATAGTTCTTTTACGGCCTTTCCAGTCATTTCGTTTGAAAGATGACCAACATCACTTTGAATTCTCTTTTTAAGCATATAAGGATAAGGTCCGCAAAGCAAAGTGTCTCTGTCATAGTTAGACTCAATAAGAAGTATATCGCTTGCATACATTTTTTTAATTAACTCTTCATCAAGATGACCAATGTCGGTAGCAATAGTAATTTTTTTAGTTCCATTAAATAAACTAAAACCACAAGGGTCAGCAGCATCGTGAGGTATTGAAAAAGCTAAAACCTTAATATCCCCAATCATAAAATCTTCTTCTGGGACAAAAAATCTTTTTAGATCATCAGCAACTTTTAAATTCTGCATAGCCTCCCAAGTTTTTTTAGTCGCGTAAATAGGAACTCCAAATTTTTTAGAAATCACTTCAATCCCTTTTATATGATCTGAATGTTCATGAGATATAAGAATTCCATCTATTGAATTTAATGAACTTCCTAACTCGTCTAATGCTTTAAATATCTTTTGACATGAGACACCAGCATCTACTAATAACCTTGTAGAAGAAGACTCAATGTAAGTTGAATTTCCGCTACTTCCACTATATAAATTACAAAATTTAATCATATGTATCTCCTTAAAAAAGGTTATTTAAAAGGCTAATGAACCAACCTCATAAATAACCTGAAAATGCAAAATTATTTAAACCTATTCATGAATTCTCGTTATATCAGCACCTAAAGACTTGAATTTTTCTTCAATATTTTCATAGCCTCTATCAACATATTCAATACCAGAAACTTCAGTAGTACCAGTAGCTGCAATGCCTGCTATAATAAGTGCTGCACCAGCCCTTAAATCGCATGCAGAAACAGGACACCCAACTAATTTTTCAACGCCTTCAAAAACAGCAGTTTTGCCATTAACAGTTATCTTTGCACCAAGCTTATTTAACTCTTCAGTATATTGAAATCTAGATTCCCAAATACCTTCGTGAATGTAGCTTGTACCTTCTGCAAGAGAAAGTAAAACACCAGCTTGTGGTTGCATATCTGTTGGAAAACCTGGGTAAGGCATAGTCTTAATTGATGTTTTAGTAGGTCTTTTTATATAATGAACTCTTATTTCGTCACCGTCATCGTTTTCTTCGACACCGATACCGATTTCTATAAGCTTTGCAGAAATAGAATCAAGGTGCTTAGTGATACAGTTTGTAATAGTAACATCACCTTTTGAAGCTGCTGCAGCCATCATAAATGTTCCGGCTTCGATTTGATCAGGAACTATAGAATAAGAAGTTCCACCTTTTAATTCTGAAACACCAGTAATTTTTATAACATCTGTACCAGCTCCACGAATATTTGCACCCATAGTATTTAAAAAGTTAGCAACATCAACAACGTGAGGCTCTTTCGCAGCATTTTCAATTACGGTAGTGCCTTCAACTAGAACTGCTGCAAGCATTGCATTTATTGTAGCACCAACACTTACTATATCAAAATAAATTTCATTACCTTTCAATTCATCAGCAACAACATGGATATTAACACCTTCGCAATCAACCTTTGCACCTAAAAGTTCAAAAGCTTTAATATGTTGATCGATTGGCCTAGCACCAATATTGCAACCGCCAGAAGAACCAACATCACATTTTTTAAATCTGCTAAGAAGAGAGCCGATAAAATAATAAGAAGCTCTACATTTCTTTGTCATATCATAAGGAATATCAGTCTTATTGATATTCGAACAATCAATCTCAATTTCATTTTTAGAGATACGGTCAATTTTTGCTCCAATACTTTCTAATATTTCCAAACATAAATTTACGTCACTTATATTTGGTAGATTGTCTATTTTGCACTTGCCATTTATCAAAATAGCGGCCGGCAAAATAGCAACAGCAGCGTTCTTAGCACCATTTATTGATATTGTTCCATGAAGCGGTGTACCGCCTTTAATTAGTAATTTATCCATATATAAACCTCGTTTCTAAAAATATATTAAAACCAAGTACTTTACTTTAAAAATCGTAAATTAAATAATCGTATAAAGTCAATAAAAGGGAGACAATATAACTTAAAATATATACTCCCGTAAAAACTATATCATATATGGAGAGATAAGACAAGAATTCATTTGCAAAAAATATGGCATAGCATCGAGCAAAATCTTTTTAAAATGACATATTTATGCCAATTATTTGCATAGAAAATTAAAAAATTTAAATTCAATCCTCTTATCATTAATCATAATCGAATAAGAATCCTTAGAAGAAGAATGATTGTAAGCAGTATATGAGCTACTTGGAAACATTAAACACCACCAAAATAATATAACAATAAACAAAAATATTTTTTTCATATTACTAAATCCTTTCGAAACTTCTTAATGTTAAAAGTATGATTAACAAATAGAAAAAATATATACCAAAATATGGCAAAAATAAATTGACACAATTGGCAATATATGGTAATATGATTTCAGACAAAAATAAAGGAGGAAGAATAATGCAAAAAATGATTAAAGCTTGTAATTTTTATGTAAGTGAATGGCATTTGTTTGCAGCATTATTACCGTATATAAGAGAAGAATTAAAATGTAGGAATAAAATAATGGTAATATCGCAAGATAAACTTGAAAAAGGGATGAAACAGTTAGTGAAAAAATTAAATATTCGCTTTGAAAATGAGAAAGGCCTAGATGATATAAAATGGCTTAGTGATGAATTTGTTTTGGAAATGTCGGAAGAGACAAATCCGGTAACAATAGTCGTTCAGGGCACTCTTGAATTTGTAAAAGAAATAAATCAATATATAGAAGATAAAATAGCACCACTGTATGATGACTTAAAAATAATAAATTGTTATGAAGTGTATAACACAAATACAATGCTTTATAACATTTTAGATGAACATGACTATGTATTTAACACAGCAGGTTTTAATGATAAGACAGATATTTTTCCAGGATACATAGACAAAAAGAAAGCTTTGAAAGAAGCGATAAAACAATAATAAAGCCAATCGATATTAATCTAAATGAAGACATGGCTTACGCAAGAAAAACTAGAAATAAAGCAATATATGTAGTCATGTCTTCAACCCCCTCTTTATATAAAAATAGGGCAATAGTTAATATTAAAATATTATCAAAATCAGCCGGAAGGTTCATTTTAAGTCGCCTCCCGGCTTATTCATTTCAGAAATAACAGAAGACATTTTTAAAAATTTAATGTATTGATCAACTTTTTCCTTTTTTGAATCTCTAAGAAAAGGTTTTAAAGAATAAAGCAAATCAGCACTTGGATTGTTATTACTTGAATTCATAGCCTTCATAATCTTAGCGATTTTCATCATCGTTTCCATATCGGGCATCCCGCCGTCGTTACTACTAAAAGAACCACTTGGAGTAGAAATGGTATTTCCTGAATATGTAGAAGAATTATCACAAGAGTTTTGAGTAGAATTGCTACTGCCACAATTAGAGCCATTGTTTGATAGATTTTTCATAAGCTCACTTCCGTTAATTCCTTTAGAATTTAACATCTCAAAAAGAGCAGATAAATCTGGCATATCACTCATGAACAATCCCCCCTAAAGATAAAACTTAGTTATTTTGCCTTCTTTTTTCCATATTGATAAATTCCACAAGTTTAGAAAAATCATCTTCGCTAAGCATAAGTTTTGCCTTTTCTAAACTCTTCGCAAGCTCATCATCATTCATTTTGCTAAGACTGTTTGAAAATAATTTATAAAGCATTTCATTATTCATAAAGAACACCTCCTAACAAACTATATGCAAAGCATACGATATAATATGCTAGAAAATAAAAAATGTGTGTAGAGAAGACTTGTACACATGAAAATAGCTAGACTTTTAGCTAAAAAGATGATAAAATGTAAACTTGAAAAACATGAGAGGAGGTAAATATGGCTGTTTTTTGTGGAAACGATATAATAAAAATATCAAGAGTAAAAGATACAATAGAAAAATTGGGTGAGACATTCACTAAAAGAGTGTATACAGAGCAAGAAATTAACTACTGTGAGTCGCGTCGAATGTGCAAATATCAAAGTTATGCAGCAAGATTTGCTGCTAAAGAAGCTGTGTACAAAGCCATATCTCCGGAAACATCAGAGGATATAACATGGCAAGACATAGAAATTAAAAGAATGGAAAATGGAAAACCAATAATAAAGTTAAATGGAAAAATAAAAGATTGTGCAAACAAAATAGGCATATCAGATGAAAAAATAGATGTAAGTCTATCACATGATGATGATTATGCAATTGCAACAGTCGTAATTGAAAAATAAAAATGGTAGTGTAAATTTGTTTATAAAAAACGAAATGCACTGCACCAAAAGATAGCTTAAATATGCTATAAAAATGAATATAACTAAAAAGAAAGAAGGAATATAAATGAAAATTTTAATAGGAGGAGCATGGCCGTACGCAAACTATAAATTGCACTTAGGTCATATAGCTGGACTAGTTGGTGGAGATGTATTAGCAAGGTATCATAGGGCAAAAGGCGATGATGTAATATATGTTTCAGGTTCAGATTGTCATGGGACACCAATAATAGAGAGAGCTAAAAAAGAAGGAATAACACCAAAGGATGTATGTGAAAAATATCACGCAAACTTTGTAAAAGCATTTAATGGGTTAAACTTTTCTTACGATTTATATACATTAACAGACACACCATATCATCATGAAAAAGTAAAAGAAATAATCAGAAAAATATACGATAACGGTATGATATATGAAAAAATAGAGCCACAAGCATATTGTGAAAAATGCGGAAAATTCATGGCAGATAGAGAACTTCAATTTGTATGCCCAGTATGCGGAAACTTGGCAAAAGGAGATTCATGTGACTGTGGATATGTACCAACAGAAAAAGACTTACTAAATGCAACATGTAGAGAATGTGGTGAGAAAGTAGTACAAAGAGACAACAAGAATTTATACATAGCACTTTCAAAAATGCAACCAGAAATTGAAGAATACGTAAAAGAAAACAAAGACAAATGGAGATTAAATGCACAAAACGAAACTTTAAAATATCTAAAAGAAGGTCTTAGAGATAGGGCAATTACAAGAGATTTGACATGGGGAATCGATGTGCCAGTTGATGGCTATGAAAACAAAAAATTATACGTATGGATAGATGCTGTACTTGGATATGTAACAGCTTGCATGAAAATATGTGAAGAGAGAGGCTTAAACTGGGAAGATTACTGGAAAAAAGGCGATAAGATATACATGGTGCATGGAAAAGATAATATCGTATTCCATAGCATAATATTCCCAGGGTTACTACTTGCAATAAACGAAGGATACAAATTGCCAGATATAATGGTTTCATCAGAATACTTAAATTTCAACAACGAAAAAGCATCAAAGAGCAAAGGAAACGCAATATCAGCAGAAGAAGCCTTTGAAAAATACAATTCAGACACAATAAGATTCCACTTGATAAACAATGGACCAGAAAGAAAAGATACAAACTTCAGCGTAATGGATTATGTAACAACGCATAATAACGAAATAACTAACAAATATGGAAACTTTGTTAATAGAACATTAAAATTCAAAGGCATTTCTGAAATACCAGAAGGAAAAATGGATGAAGAAATGCAAAAACTTATAAACGATGCATATGTGGAAATAGGAGCAGCAATTGAAAAGCTAGAATTCAAAGATGCAACAGAAAAAGCAATAAGACTAATAGAAGAAGCAAACAAGTATTATGATGAGAGAAAACCATGGATACAATTCAAAGAAGACATGAACGCATTCAATGATACAATTTATACATGTGCTAATCTAATAGCAAATATATCAAACATAATGGAACCATTTATGCCTGCATCATCAGAAAAAATAAGAAAGATATTAAACATAGAAAAGGCAACATGGAATAGCATAAAAGTAGAACCACACATAAAATTAGATGATGTAGAAATCTTATTTACAAAATTTGATGAAAAAGAAATTGCGAAAGAATTAGAGGCAGAAGCAAAAGAAAGAGCAAAGAAAGAAAAAGAACTAGCTAAAGAAGAAGAGAAAAAGAAAAAAGAAAATGAAAAGAAAGAAGAAATAACAATTGATTACTTAGACAAAATAAGTCTAAAGGTTGCAAAAATATTAGAGGCTGAGAAAGTTGAAGGATCAGAAAAATTGTTAAAATTACAAGTTTCATTAGGAGACGAAAAGAGACAAGTAGTAGCAGGATTGCAAAAATACTATAAGCCAGAAGAGCTGATAGGCAAAAAAGTTGTAATGGTTGCAAACTTGAAAAAAGCAAAATTAAAAGGAATTGAATCAGAGGGAATGCTACTTGCAGCCGGAGATGGAGAAACAGTAAAAGTACTAATTGTAGATGACTTGGTAAAAGAAGGAGAAAATATACATTAAACCACTTGATAAAACTGAATAAAAAGTGTAGACTATAGTCATAATATCTTTAGCAAGATAATCACAATAAAACCCCTACGAATATGCAGCTTCGTAGGGGTCTTCACTATTTATGTGAGAACAGACTATTTTTAAAATATAGAAAAGGTAGGTATAAAAATGAATTTAATAGATGCACACGCACATTTAATGGATGAAAAGTTTGACGGAGAAGTAGAGAAAATTATAAATAATGCACAAGAGGCCGGTGTTACTAAAATTATAAACATAGGTTATAACAAAGAGACATCACAAAAAGCGATGGAGCTAGCAGAAAAATATGATTTTATTTATGCTACAATTGGACTTCATCCAGAAGAATTAGAAACAGAGCAAGACATAACTTTCATAAAAGAAATGTCAAAAAATAAAAAAGTTGTAGCAATAGGAGAAGTGGGCTTAGACTATCACTATGAAGGTTTTGATAAAAATTTGCAAAAAGAGATTTTTGTAAATCAAATAAAACTTGCAAACGAATTAAAATTGCCAGTAGTAATACATTCTAGGGATGCAGACATGGACATGTTAGAAATATTAAAAAACAATAAAATAGAAAACGGATTTGTAATGCACTGTTTTTCATCAAGTGTTGAAGTATTAAAAGAGCTGCTAAAATTAGATGCATACATATCACTTGCAGGACCGGTAACATTTAAAAATGCACGCTCTTTGATAGATGTTGCAAAATTGATTCCAACAGAAAAAATAATGGTAGAGACAGATTGCCCATATATGGCACCAGAACCATTTAGAGGCAAGCGAAATGAGCCGGCATTAGTAGTAAATACGGCTAAAAAGATTTCAGAAATAAGAGAAATGAATTTTGAAGAGTTTGCTCAAATAACAGTTGAAAACACAAAAAGATTTTATAAAATTAAATAACGAAAATCACTTTCTTGAAATATGATTAATGGAATTTGAAAAGATAAAACTTTTAGATTTAGTTAATTATTGCAAGAGAGTGATTTTTTATATTTAGAAAAAGCAATGCTATAAAACAGCAAAAAACAATAATTGAATTTTCTGTGACATATTCCCTTTTTCTTGCTTTTAAAAATTACACGTAGTAAAATAAAAAAGAGTTAAACTATATAAAAATCAAATAGAAAGGAGAAATAATTTGGCAGAATAAACTGCTAGATTATGCGTGAAAAAATTGAAGAAAGTTATCGTATGCATGTGTATGTTTTTATGCATGTTTAGTTTTACATATGCAGTAGAAAATACGGAAAATATAGAAGCAAGACCAGTGGAAATACTAGATAGTTCAGGTGAAAGTATAGAGAATGTAGATAAAATAACAGCAGACACATTTGTGTTTAAAACACTAAAAGGAGAAATAATAGAAGCAGGTGAACCGTACGATACGGATGATGGAATGCAAGAAAGATGCCAAGATGTAAAAGTATATATAAATGATAAAGGACATAGGGCCACATCATTAATCACATATAAAATGACATTTTATGCAGACACAATAAATTATGCAAAACCGTTTAAAGTTGGTGACAAGGTGTACATCTACACAACTTTCCGAGATGACAAAATAATTGCAACAGAAATAGCATACAGAGATAACAGCGGTTATATAATAGCAATAGTTGTTACATTTGTTTTAGCTGTTGTGTTAATAGGTGGAACTAAAGGAATAAAATCATTAATAAGTTTAATTGTTACGATAATCGGAATATTTTATATCTTAGTTCCGGGCATAATGAATGGTAAGAGCCCGCTGATGATAACAGTGCTTATATCGATGGCATCAATAATAGTGACATTCTTGATAATAGCAGGATTCAATAGAAAATCGTATGCAGCTATGCTTGGAACAATAGGTGGAGTAGTTGTATCAGGAGTATTTGCATTAATATTTGGAAACCTAATGAATATGACTGGAATGTGTGAAGAAACAGGACTTCTTGCAGGTTTATCGGATGTTGCAAAAACATTTGATTTTAGAGGAATATTATTTTCGGGAATAATAATAGGTGCATTAGGAGCATGTATGGATGTTGGAATGTCAATAGCATCAGCACTTCAAGAATTAAAAACTGAAAAGCCAGAAATAACAATAAAAGGTCTTATAAAATCGGGAATGAACATAGGAAAAGACATGATAGGAACGATGACAAATACGTTAATCCTCGCATACACAGGTGGTGCGTTGGTAACAATTCTAATATTTGCAGTTGGAAATTTAGATATATACGAAGTCCTAAATAAGGAAATAATAACAGAAGAAATTCTAAGAGCAATAGCAGGAAGTATTGGATTGATATGCACAATTCCACTTACAACACTAGCGAGTGGAGTGCTTATAGGTAATGAAAGAAAAAAATCAAAATAAAGGAGAATATGTATGGAAAATAAAACAAAAAGTTCAATAGGTTACACAATATTATGGATGATTATAACTGCAGCGGTTGTATATATAGTAATGTCGTACTCGTACGCAAAGGATGCATTAGAAAATGATGAATATTACAGCACATTATATGATTTGAAATCATCAACAGCAGAATTTGCAAAACTAAAAAAAGTAATGGGAGTTATAGAAAGAGACTACTTAAAAGAATATGATATGCAAAAACTAGAAGAAGGTGCGATAAAGGGAATGCTAGAAGCACTTGGAGATCCATACACATCATACTTCGATAAAAACGAAACAGAATCATTTTTGATGGAAACAGAAGGGGATTATGAAGGCGTTGGAATGTATATATCAATTGATACAAAAAAAGACACAGTAATAGTTCTAAGCCCAATAAAAGGTTCTCCGGCAGAAGAAGCAGGTGTAAAGCCAGGTGATTATATCACAGAAATAAATGGAGTAAGTGTTGTTGGAGTCTCATTAGAGGAAGTAGCATCAAGACTAAAAGGAATAACAGGTAGTACAGTTGATGTAAAATTCGTAAGATACAATGCGTCTGGTGACGAGGAAATAATAGAAAAGAAATTACCAAGAAGAAAAGTAGAATTAACATCATTTGAATACAAAATGCTAGAAGGAAATATTGGATATATTTCATTTAGCTCATTCGACGAAAATGTAACGGAAAAATTTTACGAAGCAACAAAAGAATTATTCAAAAAGAAAAAGGCAAAAGGACTTATACTAGACTTAAGAAATAATCCGGGTGGACTATTATCAGTAGCAGCAGATGTTGCAGACAAATTATTGCCAACAGGAAGAATAGTATATACCGTAGATAAAAATGGAAACGAAGAAACATTGTATTCAGATTCAAACTTCATAGATGTGCCAATAGTAGTAATAGTAAATGAAAACTCAGCAAGTGCATCAGAAATATTAGCAGCAGCGTTAAAAGACTACGGTTGGCAAGTAGTTGGAACAACAACGTATGGAAAAGGATTAGTACAAGAATTTAAGAGCTTGAGAGATGGAACATACGTAAAAGTAACTATAAGTGAATACTTCTCACCAAACGGAAATAGCATAAATGAAAAAGGTGTAGAGCCAACAGTAAAAGTAGAACAAAACGAAGAAACAGAAGAAGATGAACAACTAAATAAAGCAATAGAAGAAATGAAAAAATTGATAAAATAAAAAATACAAAAACTTATGCAATTGTTTTGACAATCATAATTCACTATGATAAACTAAAAGCAGTTGTTATACATTGAGCGAAATTCAAAAGATAAAACAACAAAAAGTACTAAAGAAAGTAGGAGGAAAGAAAGATGGAAAGAGGAAAAGTAAAATGGTTTAATGCTGAGAAAGGATTTGGATTCATCGAAAGAGAATCAGGATCAGATGTATTTGTACATTATTCAGCAATCACAATGGATGGCTATAAGACATTAGAAGAAGGAGCAGAAGTTCAATTCGATATAGTAGATGGTATGAAAGGTGCACAAGCAGCTAACGTAACACCAGTTGCAACTGTTTAATAATATAGATTAGTCCAAAACAAGCTCACTAGCAAAAAGTTAGTGAGCTTTTGTTTGACTAAAAATAACATAAGCAGGTTGTGAATAATCATTTACTCAGACAATAATTGAGTCATATATACCGGCAAATAGGTTATTCCATCTTTTATTTCAAAATCATTTGTGTGAATTATATATGGCATATCTAAAAAGCTTGCATATTTTTTAATGAATTTCTTTAAAGAAATTGTTGTATAATTTTTGCTAGATTTTACTTCTATCGGAGAAATATTGTGTCTATTTGTTATTTTGCTTTTTTGAATTAAAAAATCTATTTCCATTCTATCTTCTGAATTATTTCTAGAAGAGTTTGAATAAAAATATAAATTGTTGTTTGATGCAACTAAAAGTTGTGCAACTATATTTTCCATAAACATACCTTCATTAAACTCTAATTTGTCAAACAATATCTTTTTATAAATTTCTTCACTCATTATTCCTTTTGCATCAAAGGTGTGTGATATTAATAGTCCAGTATCACCCATGTAACACTTCATTGATGTTAATTTGGTGTTCATTTTTAAACCTATGGTTGGTTCAGTTGTATTAAAAGCATTATTTACAATCATGCTATCATTAAGCCATAAAATTGCATCGTCATAGTCTCTGAATTTAGCACCTTCTTCGACAGAAGATAACTTAAATTTCTTTTCATGTTTTTGCAATTGAGAAGGTATTTGGTCGAATACATTACTAACTTTTATAGAATAGTTTCCAGCATTTTTAGCGATGTCTTCTTTATATAAGTCTAAGATTAATCTTTTTTGTTTGTCTACTTTGTTAAAGTCTTTTGTTTCGATAAAAGTATTCACCGCTTGTGGCATTCCACCAACTAACATATATTGTCTAAAAATATTCATTGCCTTTCGATGTAACAACTGGCCGAGTGGTTTCTTGCTTTCAAACATTTTTCTGATGGCTGGCATAAGTGTTGTATCACCAATAGCCCATAAAAATTCTTCGAAGTCGAGAGGATACATTTTAATGTGTTCTTCTTCCGATGGAATTAAAATATCTTTTATATTCTCTTTTATAGAAATCAAAGAACCGGTTTCTATATAATCGTATCTGCCATCTGCAACTAAATGCTTTATTGCAGACCTTGCCCTTGGAAATAGTTGAACCTCATCTAAAATAATTAGACTTTCACGAGAATATAATTCAATAGAAAAATATGCAGAGAGCAACATGAAAAATGTATCTAAATCATCTAAATACTGTTCAAACAAATCTTTTACATTATTATTTACCTTACTAAAATCAATTATGATATATGATTTATAGTTTTCTTTAGCGAATTCTTCGGCAATATAACTTTTGCCAACACGTCTTGCCCCCTCAATTAGAAGGGCTGTTTTCCCTTGACTTTCACTCTTCCATTCAAGCAACTTATTATATAATTTTCTCCTCATATATAGCACCTCCGTGTTATGTGTTATCTATATTTTACACCTTTTCAAAGTTTTTATCAATCATATTTTACACCTTTTCAAGATTTTTTATGTACATATTTTACACCTTTTCAAGTTTTTGCGTTTTTGTTTGTACTATGCCAAGAAAGTAGACACAAAACATAATTCGTCTTTGATTGAAATAGAAGTCTAAATGTGTTATTATAATCGTTGAAAAATCATTTATAAGGAAGAGGAATAATAATGGACAAATTAAAAAAATTTATGGCTCATGTGGACATGGTAAAAATATCATGCGTAGAAACAACAGAGCTAGTAGAAGAAGCAAGAAAAATACATCAAACTAACCCAACGCCAACAGCTGCACTTGGAAGAACATTAACAATGGCAGTACTTATGGGAACAATGATGAAAAATGAAACAGATAAATTAACCATACAAATACTAGGCGATGGACCTGCAGGACAAATATTAGCAGTATGCAATAAAAACGGAGAAGTAAAAGGATGCATAGCTAACCCAATGGCAGAAGCACCACTAAAGCCGAATGGAAAATTAAATGTAAGTGCGATAATTG
This sequence comes from Clostridiales bacterium UBA4698, assembly GCA_002404755.1. GTDB lineage: Bacteria > Bacillota > Clostridia > TANB77 > UBA1234 > UBA1234. The sequence continues at coordinate 36,816 of DHKI01000034.1, forward strand.
GAAAAGGACAATTGAATGTAATAAAAGATATAGGATTAAAGGAGCCATATGTAGGAAATGTTCCACTACAAACAGGCGAAATAGCAGAAGATTTCGCATATTACTATGCAATGTCAGAACAAACGGCATCAGCAGTTGCTTTAGGAGTACTTGTTGAAAAGGATGGAAGTGTAAAAAAGGCCGGAGGGTACGTACTGCAAATAATGCCAGATACACCAGATGAAATAATAAGTCTTATAGAACAACGCTTAAAAGAATCAAAATCAATAACACAAATGCTAGAAGAAGGTATGACATTAGAAGAAATAGCAAAATACATATCAGATGATTTAGCAACATATGAAGTTGAGGAATTACATCCAAAATATAAATGTGATTGCTCAAGAGAAAGAATGGAAAAAGCATTAATAAGCATAGGCAAAAAAGACATAATGGAATTAGCAGAAGATGAAGAAACAGAATTAACATGTCAATTCTGCAATAAAAAATACAAATTCAGCAAAGAAGAAATATTAAACTTGATTAAATAAAAGGATAAATTGCCACTCAGCCCTACGCACAAGGCCGAGTGGCAGCTACTTAAAAATTCTTTTTGAATTATTTTTAAATTTGCTTGACTAAGTATAGCAAAAATGTTACAATTTAACTTGCTGAGAGGGAGAAAAGATTTCTCCTAAACCTCTTAAGAAAAAAGTCAAAAAAAATAAAAATTTTTATTGACAAAATACTTACTATAAAGTATACTTAAGAAGTCGCAAGGCAATATAGAAGTGGGCGCTTAGCTCAGCTGGGAGAGCATCTGCCTTACAAGCAGGGGGTCATAGGTTCGAGCCCTATAGTGCCCACCACTTTCTTTAAAATCATGCATAAAACGCGTGATAAAATACAATGGCCTGATAGCTCAGTTGGTTAGAGCGCTAGCCTGTCACGCTAGAGGTC
>DHKI01000032.1 GCA_002404755.1 Clostridiales bacterium UBA4698
ACGCTTAGTAGGTTGTGAAAAGTCCTGTGATAGATTAAAATCAAAGCATAACAAAAAGAAAAAATTTTACTAGCAATAGCATATATTATGATATAATCCTTTTAAAGGAGATGAGAAGATGAAAAAAATCACATATGTAACAGGAAATTGGGCAAAGGTTATGAGTGCAAAACAGATACTAGAACCGCTTGGAATTGAGATAGACAATGTGAAAATGCAAACAACAGAAATTCAAGCAGATAGTGTAGAAGAGGTTGCGATGCATTCCGCAAAAGAGGCTCAATTTAAATTGTGGGAGATTTGCCCAAATCCTATATATGTAGCAAATCCTAACAAAGGTTTTTCAAAGCACAGTAGAGGAAACACTGTGGATATAACGATCGTATCACTAAGTGGAGAAAAAGTAGAAATGCCATCAGGTTTTGATGATTTTACTAAAAAAGCAGATAGAGACTATAGCGATGTATCTAAAGAAGCAGGAGAAAATGCAAAATTACTAGAAAAAGTAATGGAAGAGGCAGGTTTCGAAGGATATGCCGGCGAGTGGTGGCACTATTCCGATGAAGAAGAATATCCGGTGGTTTAATTTAGTGATTTAAAATTTAGATAAGTTCAATTTGGAAAGTTTTTTTAATTGATTTTAAGACTTTGAAGGATTAGAATTTATATATAGACTAACTTATGAAGAGGGATTATATGAAAAAGAAAACGATAAGAATATTTTCAAAAATAATGTGTGCGATAATACTGCTTATGTTTTTTCAGTCATCTCTTATGATATGTAATACGCATATGTTTACATCAAAAAGTTTAGAATGTAGTCAATGTTTGATGATATACAATATACAAAGCATATTAAAAAGCATATTTTTGATAGAAATTGTAAGGAAGCTAATAGTTGTTATAAAAACATTTATTAAGAATAATATGATTGCAAAATGCAATATTTTTGGCAATCCGTTTTTAATGAAAGTGCGATTGAATGAATAAAAATTCTTATCATATTAAAATAAAAATTATTAGGAGGAAATATGATAAGAATAGAAAATATAAAAAAAGATTTTAATGAAGATACAAAAATTCATTTAAAAGATTTGAAATTTGAAAATGGAAAAACATATGCTATTTTGGGAGTATCTGGCTCTGGAAAAACAACACTTTTAAACATGATAGCAGGGATAGTTACACCAACATGCGGAAAGATATTTGTTGATAATATAGAAGTTACAGCACTTACACAAAAAGAGAAAGATAGTTTTAGATTGAAAAATATTGGGTACATTTTTCAGGACTTTAAATTGATTGAAGATATGACTGTAGAAGATAATTTAAAAATATTGAAAATCGAGAAAATAAAATGCGAAGATATACAAAGCATGTTAGCTCAAGTGGGTCTTGAAAATAAATTAAAAGAAAAAATAAGAAAATTGTCAGGAGGAGAAAAGCAGAGAGTAGCTATAGCAAGGGCTTTGATGAAATCTCCAAAGATAATACTTGCAGATGAACCTACAGGAAGTTTAAATTACGAAAAAGGAAAAGAGATAATGCAACTTTTGAAGAAAGTACATAATAAAAACAATAATGTTATGATATTTGTAACTCATGATGATAGAATGGCAGAATATGCGGACAAAACAATTAAATTTGAAGATATCCTTGTGAAGGGAGGCGATGCTAATGATTAATTTTGCTATAAAAAACCTTCTTACAAGAAAATCAAAATTCTTAATAACAACAATTGCAATAATAATCTCTACTTTGATAATAATGTTTAGTTATAACCTTGCAAGACAATTAAATGATGGGATAATATCAACAGCTTCGTATTATGATGTTGTTGTTGGGGCTGATACAAGCTCAACTGATTTAGTAATGTCTACAATGTTTTTTACTGGTACAGCAACAACGACAATTGATGAAGAAATATATGATGAATTAAAAAACAATAAAGATGTAAAAGAAGTTATTCCTTTTGCAACTGGAGATAATTATATGGGAGGACTAATTGTTGGAACAGAAAGTTCTTTCTTAAGAGAAAAAAATTTTGAAAGCGGAAATAATTTTAGCAAGGCTTTTGAAATCGTATTAGGACATAATGTGGCGGAAAAAAACGGACTAAAAGTAGGAGATAAAATAATAGGAAGTCATGGTGTTGCAGAATCGTCGCATTCTCACGAAAATAATCCTTATACGGTAGTTGGAATATTACAAAAAACATATACAGCATACGATAATACACTATTTACTAAAACAGATAGCGTGTGGGAAACGCATGAGGAACATGAAGAACACGAAGAAAACGAAGAGCATGAAGAGCATGATGAGCATGAGCACAAACATGAATACACAGCGATATTAGTTAAAACCAAAAACCCATCTGAGGCGTTAAATTTAATGAATGAATTAAATAAAAAAGTGGGAATTCTTGCGGTAAATCCATCAACTGTTTTAAGAGAATTGCTAGAAAACATTGATTTTGTGAAAAATATAGTATATGTGTTATGTGCAGTAATAGGTGTTATGTCATTTGTAATCATATATATGATTAACCTGATGGTAATGCAAGATGTAAAAAAAGATGTTTTACTTATGAGACTTTTAGGACTTCAAAGAAAAAATATTTCGAAAATAATATTGCTTCAGAACGGTGTAATAAGTATACTTGGTGTGTTTGTGGCATTTCTACTTACAAGAATATCATTGATACTTGTAAATAATATAACAACTTCTATGGGTATTGTAATGAATTATACCAAAGTATATGTACAAGAATATTTAATAATGATAGTTGTTATTATAATAAGCTTGATACCTGCACTTATAAGTCTATGGAGAATGTTTGAAAGGAGCCTAGAAGATGAAAAATAACAAGAAGATTCTAATAATATGTTTAATATCGATGATATTAATTGGTTTAGTTATATTTATTGCAATAAGCAAAGAAAATAAAGTAAATGCGCAAGACAAAGTTAAAAATTCGGAGAAGATTATTTCTAGCGGTACATATCAAATTAAGTTCAGTGATTTAGTCTCTTTAGACGATTTGAAGGAGTATAATAATAAAGAAGTGACTGCTATAGGGTATCTTTCACCAATAACGAGCTACGATGGAAGTTTTGGTTATTTAATGAATTTGCCATATCAAACATGTCCATATTGTATACCAAGCGATACAAAAATAACAAATACGATTTCAATATTTGCAAAAAGTGGGCAAAAAATTGAATTTACAGAAGCAGCAGTGTTGGTTAGAGGAACATTGAAATTAGAACCATATACAGATGCATATGGATATTCATATAATTATAGATTAGTTGATGTTAAGATAGAAAAAGCAGATACATCAGAATTAGGAGAAAAAATAGCATTATACAATAAACTTGCCGAAAAAGAAATTTTAACAAATCTTATGGCAATGTTATATGCTGTAGATGACAATGTATTTTACGATGAATATACTGCAAATGGAGCAACATATGAAAGACAACTTGTAGATACTTCAAAAATTGATACTATTCTTACAAATCTAGAAGATTTTAAAGAACAAGATATTTCAATATTAAAAGAAGTTGCAGAAGAATTAAAAAATATAGCAACAGATACAAATGAACTTATACAAAAAGAAAACTATGAAAAAATCTTAGAATATAAAGAAAGAACATTAAATCTATTCTATAGAATAGGAGACTGGATGAGATTGTATCAACTATAATAAAACGGAGAGATTAACTAGCAAAAAATCTCTGACAAGGAGGATAAAAATGGAAAAAAGTAAAATAGTATTAAAAGTTGTTGTATTATTAGTAGCAATATTTTTAATTTCAAGTATTGTATTGCTTATGACAGGTGGTTCAAACATCTATGAAACAATTCTTGGACTAAAGAAAGATGAAATAACTCCTAATAATTCAACTGTTTCAGGCGAAACTATAAATGATAATCAAACAGCAGAATCTGGCGAAAATTTAGAAAATGAGGACTTTAAATTTTATGTAGCACCAGAGGATAAAAGAATAAAAAGCATAATGCTAGAGGGAATGGAAGAAGAGGTAAATTATGAATATGTAGAAAGCTCTTTAGGATATAGATTTCAACTAGATAAGGCTGATTTTTTAATAAGTAGAGAAGATGACAAAGACTATTACAGATCAAAAGATTTAGAAAATGACCTTTACTTTACGGTCGAGTTTAAGGATATAAACTTTGAAGAGGAAAAAGAAAAACAAAAGCAAAACATAATATCAGATGATGACTACACAGTAAATCAAAATAGAGCTTTTTGTGTAGATGGAGAATCGCCAAGTAGCAATGATACATTAAGTTTTGATTCAAAATTTGAAGATATAATATATGTAGAGGCACCAAATGGGGTTTATATAATAAAAGAACATTATTTTATGGAAGCAATAGAAGGATGGGTCTCTAGGGTTGCACAAATGCTCGGATTAAGTTTTGAAATAGTAGACTAAATAGTTTGTAATAAAAAATGTATAATGTTGCTATTCCAGATACTTTTTGCAGAGAAAACTGATGAAATAAAGCAAATTGGAATCCGAATCCTATAAAATATGATATAATCAAAGAGGTTAGTAAAAAAATTACATTATAAATGTGATTTTACTAATCTCTTTTATTAAATAAAAACGTTTTGCAAGAGAGGGGTTTATTATGGCAAATATAAACGATTATTTACTATGGCGTGGAGATCTTCCAATAAATGATAAGTTTAGGTTTAACGAAATAGATAGCATGATTTTGGCAAGGTTTTCATATTTGAGATTTGACAAAATAAAAGTCGAACCATTAGAAACTATAGGAAGCATATCTAATAAAATGAAAGATTTAGATAATGAAGAATTTAGATATAATGGCGATAAAGAATTAATAACGTATCTTGGTCAGAGTGAAAGATTTAAAAATATGGTTGTTACTGATTTTGTGCAATTGGATGATAAAGAGATTGAAAAGCAATTTGGTGCAATAACAGTACACATATCAGATGATGAAATATATGTTTCTTTTATTGGAACAGACGCAACGATAATGGGTTGGAAAGAAGATTTCAATATGGGCTTTTTGGAGAATGTGCCATGTCAACTTGCAGGAAAAGAGTATCTAAGTGAAATAGCAGAAAAATATAAAAATACAAGGATACGTGTGGGTGGTCATTCAAAAGGTGGAAATGTGGCTATATTTTCTGTTATTACAGCATCGAGAGAAATACAAGATAGGATTATAAAAGTTTATAATTACGATGGACCAGGTTTTAATAATGAAATAATAGAAAGATATGCAAATCAAAAAATCATAAATCAAATAGAAACGTACATATCACAAGATTCAGTAATTGGAAGAGTGCTAAATCACAAAGAAAAAATAACAGTTGTGCAAAGTGTTCAGAAAGGTTTATTGCAACACGATATATATTCTTGGCAAGTATTAAAAACAAATCCTATAACTTTAGAGAAAAATACTCAAATAAGCGAGGATATTAAAAATGCTTTAAACACGTGGCTTGATGAAACCACAAATGAACAAAGAAAAATATTCATAGACTCGATTTTTGAACTTTTTTATTCAACAGAAGCTGAAACTTTTGGAGAAATATCTGCTACATTAATGCAAAACATCATTAAAATATTAAAAAAATACACTGAAATATCAAAAGAAGATAGAAAAACAATTACAGAAATGATAACAATATTTGTTAAAGCATATTTTTCTGTTATCAAAGAAAGAGAAAGCATAAAGATTAGGCGAGGAAAAGAAATCCTTTTGGCTGGTGAAGAAGCATTAGAAGAAAACGTTTAGCTATAAACTAGTGAAACATATTCTTTTTCTTAACGATTTATGATATAATCTTCTTGCCAGTAATGGAAAATATTTTGTATGAAATTATGGAAGGAGAAATTATATTGCATATATTTTTAATTTTAGTTTTTCTAGCTTTTGCTTATGTTATAACTAATAGAGTTCTTGATGAGAGAGCACCAGAAGAGACCGTGGATGCAACCCTGATAAAGAAAAAAGTTGGTAGTGTAGTCGATACAAATAATATGATTAACACGGAGTATATTTTGTTTTTCGATATAGCCGGAAAAACAAAAAAATTTGCTGTAACATATTCAAAATACGAAGAATTACAAGAAGGAAAACAAGGAAAGCTAACATACAAGAGAAATAAATTTGTTAGTTTTGTATAAAGGAGGATTTTAAGTGGAAAATAAAAAGAATTTAACACCGATTATAGTTGCGGTAATTTTAATAGTGGTTGTTGCCGTAGCTTTAGGAATAGGCTTAATGTCTAAGAATAATGATAGAAATATAAATTGGGCAAACGAAAATAATTTAACTTCTGAATTAGATGTAAAATTAAAAGGCTCAAATTTAATACTAAAAAGTGGAAACACTTATATTGCAGAAGGCGTAAGTGGCGATGTGGCATATACCAACGAAGATGGTATTATTGAAATAAAGGAAAGTGGAAGTGTTCTTTCGGAAACTCAAAATGTAGTTGTTAACATTCCTGAAAAGACTAAATTAAGAAGAGCAAATATTTCTACTGAGCTTGGTAATGTTGAAATCAGAGATACTTTGAAAGCTAAGAAGATGAAATTGGAAATAGGTGCAGGTCAAGCTAACATAGCAGATATCAATACTTTTGATGCAATAATAAATGTTGGTGCAGGAAAATTGAAATTGGATTCTGGTACTATCACTGATTTGACTTTTAAACTAGGAATTGGCGAAGCAGAAATAACATCAAAATTGTTAGGACTTAGTGAAATTACAACTGGAATTGGTAATCTTAAATTACATTTAGAAGGTAGCATAGAAGATTACAAAATAGAGATATTAAAATCTACTGGTGAAGTTTTTGTTTCAGATAAAAAATGTTCTAAAGATGAAGTAATAGGAAATGGCGAAAACGTGATTGAAATATACGGTGGTGCAGGAGAAATAAAAATAGATTTTACAGCAGATAACAATTAGTTTTATATTGAAAAAATAAAATACCTCGAGGTATTAGAATGTGTTTCTAATATTTCGGGGTGTTTTTGGTATAATAAATTTAATATTGATTATTTTAATCAAAAATAATAGTTGATATTTAAAGATTAAAACGATAAAATAATTCTTGTAAATAAAGTAATAACTTTAGTAACTTATATAATGAAAATGCGATGAGAGAATATATTTTATATAATATAAGTTCTAACATGTGTATTATTAAACAAGAAGAATAATTATATATTCGATAACGAAAATTAAATATAGAAAGGAAATGAGTTTTATGAATGAAAAGATGTATGAAATAATGAAAGATAAGAGAGGCTTTATAGCTGCACTTGACCAAAGCGGTGGAAGCAGCAGTAAAACATTAAAAGCATATGGAATAGATGAAAGCGAGTATACAACAGAAGAAGAGATGTTCAATTTAATTCATGAGATGAGAAAAAGAGTTTTCACAAGCAAAGCTTTTACAAACGAACATATAATAGGAGCAATATTGTTTGAGAAAACAATGCTTTCAAAAGTAAATGGAGAATATACAGCGGATTATTTATGGAATGAAAAACAAATAGTATCATTTTTGAAAGTAGATAAAGGTCTAGCAGAAGAAAAAAATGGTGTTAAACTTATGAAAGAAATACCAAACTTAGCAGAAGAATTAAAAGAAGCAAACGAGAAACATGTATTTGGAACAAAAATGAGATCAGTTATATATGAAGCAAATGAAGAGGGAATAAGAGATGTCGTAAAACAACAATTTGAATTTGCTAAAATAATCTGCGATGCCGGATTAGTTCCTATAATCGAACCAGAAGTTGATATAAATTCAGCTGAAAAAGAAAAATGCGAAGAAATATTGAAATCAGAAATTAAGAAACAATTAGATGCTTGGAACAAAGAGGACAAGATAATGTTTAAATTCACAATTCCAACAGTTGCAAATCATTACTTAGACTTATACAATTATGAGTGTGTTGTAAGAATAGTTGCATTATCTGGAGGATATGATATTGAAAAGGCAGTTGAATTACTTGCTAAAAACAATAGAATGATAGCTAGCTTCTCAAGAGCATTATTACAAGACTTAAATGTTCATCAAACACCAGAAGAGTTTGATGCTAAATTAAATGATGTAATTGTTAAAATATATAACGCATCAATAACGTAGGAAGTAGTGCATAAAAGTGGAGCGAAAATAAAGTGTCGACTCCACTTTTGTTTTTAAAATTATAAAAAGGAGATGTATTTTATATGACAAAACTTGTATTAGTTAGACATGGACAAAGTATGTGGAATTTAGAAAATAAATTTACAGGTTGGACAGATGTAGATTTATCAGAACAAGGAATAAAAGAGGCTAAAGAAGCAGGAAAAGTGTTAAAGGAAAAAGGATTTCATTTCGATTTAGCATTTACATCTGTTTTAAAAAGAGCAGAAAATACACTAGATTATATACTTAAAGAAATGGGTCAAGAAGATATTGAAATCAAAAGAAGTTGGAGATTAAACGAAAGACATTATGGTGCACTTCAAGGACTAAACAAAGATGAAACAAAGGCTAAATATGGAGAAAATCAAGTTTTACTTTGGAGAAGAAGTACAGATGTAAGACCACCAGAATTAGAAGAAAGCGATCCAAGATACCCTGGAAATGATCCAAAATATAAAGATTTGACAAAAGAAGAATTGCCGAAAACAGAAAATTTGCTAGATACAATTAAAAGAGTTTTAGAGTATTGGAATTCAGATATAGAGCCAGAAATAAAAAAGGGCAAAGAAGTAATAATTGTTGCACATGGAAATAGTCTTAGAGGTTTAATAAAATATTTAGATAATATAAGCGATGAAGATATAATAAATCTTGAATTGCAAACAGGAAATCCGATTTGCTATGAATTAGATGAAAACTTAAAGCCAATTAGACATTATTATTTAAAGGATAAATAAAAACGTTGGAAGGAAAAACGATGGAAGATACTTATGAGTTTAGGCGAATTATAGAAGAATTGCTAAAAAACAAAAGAGTACAAGAAATGAAAAAGTATAGGCAACATTTTAGTAGAAGTTGCTATGAGCATTGCTTTTTTGTTGCATATGTATCATATAAGATAGCAAAAAAATTAGGCTGGGATTATAAATCGATGACTAGGGCTGCAATGTTACATGATTTCTTCTTATATGATTGGCGAAAAGATGATGGATGGCATAAGTGGCATGCTTTTAAGCATGGAAAATTTGCCCTCAAAAATGCTATAAAAGAATTTAATCTAACAGACCAAGAAAAAGACATGATAAAAAAGCACATGTGGCCAGTAACAATAATACCCCCAAGAACAAAAGAAGGATTTTTATTAACATTTATAGATAAGTACTGTGCCTTGATGGAAATGGTGAGGTAGATTTTTATAGTGAGATTCGATTGCAAAATTAAATGATAAATAAGGGTGAGAAAATGAATAAAAAAATTGTATGTTTTTTGTTAGTTTTATTATGTGTTTGTGGATTTTTTATATTTAAAATGAAAAGTTCAGATATTGAACAAGAAAGCGATGTAAATTATGTACTTTTTTATAGTTCTCTATTTGACTACAGCCAAAATAAAACATACATATGGGATGGAACAACTTTGAAAAGAAGTGAACAAAAATATAATTTCGGTTGTTACACTGCATATCCGGAAGAAAGCTTATTAATTGCATGCAAGAAAATCGGATTTAATAGTCTTGACGATGTTAATACTGGGCTTGGCCAAGTGTATATATATGCTAAATATAATGATTATGAGGTTTATTTGCTAGAGGGAGAAAGATGGGCTGGAAATCCTTGCTATAATATTATATTTGTTTATAATGATGGAAATGTGCAATTATGTAGCTATAAGCATGAAATAGATGAAAGAGTGGACGATATATATAGTGATAAGAATTTTTTATATCTATTTTCAGGTAAAGGAATTACAGACGATATAAAGATAATAAAAATTAATACTAAAGATTATACTACGACTGATTACGTGATTGATTTTGATAAACTGAATATAGAAAAGTTTGGTGTGTATATAAATTCTTCTACTATCATAAATGGCAACATATTTTTCGCAAATAGAAGTACTGGAATATATAGTGCTAATGTGATAAAATATAACACAAACACACAAGAATATGAATTATATAAATTAGATGATAGACAGGTTCAATGCTTAAATGTCATGAATGGAGATTTATACATTGTAACAAAAAAGATAAGAGATGGAAACTTTAAAGAGATATATATTGAAAAATATGATGAAAATTTTAATATGTTATCGCAAGAGAGGATTGAGATTGATAATTGCATAAATGGAGACTATTCGGTGGATTCACGAGATACTCATCGAATGTGCAATGACAAAGTATATGGTGTTATTAGTTCAATTGAGAATAGAAATGTAAATTATATTTATACATACGATATTAATGAAAGAAAAATCACATTTTGGAAAGAGTTAAAAGACAACTTGGTTTTAGTGGATATAATGATACAAGAAAAATAATGAAAGCATTTGAATTTTTTGAAAAAGTCTTAATAAAACGAAAGGAGAAAATGCATGATAAACAAAAACGAAATTTTAAGCAAAGTTGACCATACATTTTTAAAACAAACTGCGACTTGGAATGATATAAAGGAATTGTGTGATGATGCAATAAAATACAATACAGCTTCTGTATGCATTCCACCTAGCTTTGTAAAAGAAGCAAAAGAGTATGTGAATGAAAAGATGAAAGTATGTACTGTTATAGGTTTTCCAAATGGATATAATACAACAGATGTAAAGGTTTTTGAAACAAAGGATGCAATTAAAAACGGTGCAGATGAAATAGATATGGTGATAAACATTGGAATGCTAAAGGAAAAAGAATATGATGCAATATTAAATGAAATTAACGAGATAAAAAAGGCATGTGGTTATAAGATTTTAAAAGTTATAATAGAAACATGTTTGCTAACAGAAGAAGAAAAGATAAAGATGTGTGATATTGTTTCAAATTCTAATGCCGATTTTATTAAGACGTCAACAGGTTTTTCTACTGCAGGAGCTACTATAGAGGATATAAAATTATTCAAAAAGCATATTAAAAATGATAAGAAAATAAAAGCGGCTGGTGGTATATCTTCATTTGAAGATGCGGAAAGATTTATAGAAGAAGGTGCATCAAGATTAGGCACAAGTAGACTTGTAAAAATAGAGAAGAGCAATGAACAAAGTTTATAGATTATTAAAATAAGATAACTAAAAAGGGATAAGGCAAAAATAGCTTTATCCCTTAAAAAATGTCTTGACAATTGAATAACTATTCAATTATAATGTAATTAAGATGATTGAATGCTTGTTCAACTAAAAGGAGTGATTATATGTCAAGAAATGAATTCATATGTGATTGTAATGTTATACATGATGAAGTTGTTGAAAATACAATAAAAGAAATGCCAAAAGAAGATACATTTAATAAGATAGCCGAGTTTTTTAAAATTCTTGGCGATACAACAAGAACTAAAATTTTATTTGCACTTGATTTAAATGAAATGTGTGTGTGTGATATAGCAAATGTTTTAGGTATGAGCAAATCTTCAATTTCGCACCAACTTGGTACGCTTAGAAGAATGAATATAGTAAAATGCAGAAAAGTTGGTAAAGAAGTTTATTATGCTTTAGATGATGAACATATAAAACAAGTATTTGAAGTGGCACTTGAACATATAGAGCATAAATAATAAATATGAGGAGGGGTTTTTATGAAGAAAGATGTTTATAAAATTAGTGGTTTAGATTGTGCAGCATGCGCTTTAGAGTTGGAAGAAAAAATAGCAGACATAGATGGAATTGAAAATGCTTCAATATCATTTATGAGCGAGAAATTAACAATAGAATTAGATGAGACAAGAGAAAATGAGATTATAGAAAAAGTAAAAAAAGTTATAAAGAAAGAAGAGCCAGATGTTACTATAGAGAAAATTTAGGAGGCTATACTTATGAAAAAAAGATTATGTTTTATCATTGCTTCAATAATGCTATTTGCGTTTTCTATGATTGTCAAATTCGAAAATGTATGGATAAATAATATTATATTTTTAATAAGCTATTTATTAGTTGGAATAAAAATATTAAAGAAAGCGATTAAGAATATTTTAAGAGGAAAAGTTTTCGATGAAAACTTTCTTATGTCGCTTGCAACCGTTGGAGCATTTGCGGTTGGAGAATTTCCTGAGGCAGCAATGGTAATGATTTTGTATCAAATAGGAGAGCTATTCCAAGACTATGCTGTAAATAAATCGAGAAAATCGATAGCAAGTTTGATGGATATAAGACCTGACTATGCAAATGTGTATAGAGATGATAAAATCGAAAAAGTAAATCCAAGCGAAGTAGTGATAGGAGAAATTATAGTCGTAAAACCAGGCGAAAAAATACCACTAGATGGAACAGTAGTAGAGGGTACATCAATGCTTGATACTTCAGCATTAACAGGCGAATCAGTTCCAAGAAAAATAGAGGTTGGCGATGATGCTTTAAGTGGAACGATAAACGAGACAGGTTTAATAAAAGTAAAAGTAACAAAACCATTTGGAGAATCTACTGTTAATAAAATTTTAGATTTAGTTGAGAATGCAAGTAGTAAAAAATCAAAGTCAGAAAAGTTTATCACTAAATTTGCAAAATACTATACTCCAACTGTTGTTATAATAGCCTTAATAATAGCATTTATACCACCACTAATAATTCAAGACGCAACATTTAAAGACTGGATATATAAAGCGTTGTCGTTCTTAGTTGTTTCTTGTCCTTGTGCACTTGTAATATCAATTCCTCTTGGATTTTTTGGAGGAATTGGAGGAGCATCTAAACTTGGTATCTTAGTAAAAGGAAGCAATGCGTTAGAGGCTTTGGCAGACGTTGAAACTGTTGTTTTTGATAAAACAGGTACACTTACAAAAGGTGTGTTTGAGGTTCAAGAGGTTAAAAATGTTGAGATAGAAAAAGAAGAATTAGTAAGACTTGTTGCACATGCTGAAAAATTCTCAACGCACCCGGTAGCAGAGTCTGTAAAGAGATTCTATAATAACGAAATTGATGAAAACATAATTGGTAACATAGAAGAAATTGGCGGATATGGAATAATTGCCAATATAGAAAATAAAGAAGTACTAGTCGGCAATGATAAACTAATGGCAAAAAAAGATATTGCTTACGAAAAATGTGGTGAAGTAGGAACAATACTTTATGTTGCAATAGACAATAAATTTGCAGGATATATTTTGATTTCAGATAAAATAAAAGATGATTCTGAAAAAGCATTAAAAGAACTTAAAAAGATGAACATTAAAAAGACAGTAATGCTAACAGGAGACAGAAAAGAAGCAGCTAACAGTGTAGGCGAAAAATTAAAGTTAGATGAAGTATTTTCAGAATTATTGCCAGATGGAAAAGTAGAAAAAGTAGAAGAACTAATGAAAGTGAAATCATCAAAAGGAAAGCTTGTTTTTGTCGGTGATGGAATAAATGATGCTCCAGTACTTGTAGTATCAGATGTAGGTATAGCAATGGGAGGCCTTGGCAGTGATGCTGCGATAGAGGCTGCAGATATTGTAATAATGACAGACGAACCATCAAAGATAAGTAAGGCAATAAAGATTGCAAAAAAGACAATGAGGATAGTAAAAGAAAATATAATTTTTGCACTTGCAGTAAAATTTATAGTACTTTTACTAACAGTAATTGGAGTTTCAACAATGTGGGAAGCTGTTTTTGCAGATGTTGGCGTATCAGTAATTGCAATATTAAATTCGCTTAGAATGTTACATGTAAAGAATTTAAAAAATTAAAATTGAAAATATTGTTTTAAATAATTAAGAGATGTGTATGACGTGAACATTAAAAATTCACAATAAAAAAACATCTCTTTTATTTTTAATTTCTTATTTTTCGTATATAATTATAAGATAAGAAATAAAATGCGATTGGAGTTAGCACGAATGAAAAGAATTTTGAAAATAATCCTTAGAGCTTTGTTTATTGTATTAATATTATTTGTTGGTGTTATAGCATTTTACACAATAAAAGGATATAGCGTATATGTGGATGCTTTAAATAAGGTTAGTATAGAGCAGAAAGTAAAGGAGATTAAATCCAAAAAAGAATATACAAAATTTGAAGAGGTTCCTAAAATTTATGTTAGTGCGGTGCTTGCAGTTGAAGACCATAGATTTTATGATCATAAAGGAATAGATTTGATAGCAATAACAAGAGCGATTGTAAATGATGTTAAGGCGGGAAAACTTGTAGAAGGTGGAAGTACAATCACACAGCAGCTTGCTAAAAATATATACTTTACGCAAGAGAGGAAAATAGAAAGAAAAATTGCAGAGATGTTTATGGCATTTAAATTAGAGTCGAAATTAGACAAGAATGAAATTTTGGAATTATACTTTAATACGAGTTACTATGGAGATGGTTATTATACTCTTAAAGAGGCAAGCAAAGGTTATTTTGGAAAGTTGCCAAGTGAAATGACACCATATGAATCAACGTTACTTGCCGGTATTCCAAATGCTCCTAGTGTGTATGCACCAACTAAAAATCCTAAACTGGCTCTTCAAAGGCAAAAGCAAGTTATCAGCAAAATGATTGCATATGATTATATTAGTGAAGAAGAAGGTGAGGAGATTTTAAAATCTCTTAAATAGATAAAAGTACCGATAAAATGGCGAATAACAAATCCAGCTATTTTATTGGTACTTTTTAATTTAGAAAAAACATGATTGCCTTTGTGCTACTACAATATTTAATTCAAAAATTTATCCTAACGCAACATCAAGTATCATCATAAGAATAAATCCTCCGACTAATCCGAGTGTAGATAAATTTTTGTTTTCCTTTACTGATTCGGGCAATAGTTCACGTGCTACAACTGTAATCATTGCACCTGCAGCGAATGATAGTAAAAATGGTAGAATGCTTCGTATTTTCAAAACTAGTAATACACCTATGACTGCAGATATTGGTTCAACTAATGCTGATGCCTGACCATACATAAAGCTTTTAAATTTGCTAAGTCCTTCACTTCTAAGAGGTAAAGAAACCGCCGCACCTTCGGGAAAATTTTGAATTCCTATTCCTATTGCAAGCATAATTGCACCGATTAAAGTCATTCCTGGAATTCCGCTTGCAATTCCGCCGAAAGCAACGCCAACAGCCATTCCTTCAGGTATATTATGAATTGTGATTGCAGAAACAAGAAGTACACATCTTTTAAAAGAAGAGGCGTCCTCAATATTTTTCTTTTTTTGTAATACTCTATCCAAAAGTTTATCCGAAAATAATACAAATAATCCGCCTATTGTAAATCCGATAGAAGGTAAAAGCCATTCTATGTATCCGGAGTTCGGCAGACAAGTCAAGTGATGGTGTTAGAAGCGACCAAAAGGCGGCTGCTAGCATTACACCAGCACTAAAGCCAAGGATTGTATCTAAAACTTTTTGATTTAATTCTTTAAAAAAGCAAACAGTAAGTGCACCAAGAGCCGTAATTCCCCATGTAAATATGGTGGCAATAAAAGCTTGTAGTATAGGGTTTAATTGTTCAAACCAATCCAAATGTTTCACCTCCACATTACATGATATGAGAATATTGTAGAAGTGTTACGAAAAATAGGCCTTTACTAAAATGAAAACTTTTTTCTATTTACTTATATTGTTTTAAATGATAACATAATTTATATAATGGAAAAGGGGGAAATGATATGAAAAAAAGTATGACGATTTTATTATCAATAGTAGTTGTTATTGCTGTTCTAATCGGCTGTGTTTGGGCATATAAACATTTTACGGTAAAAGATGAGATACCAACCAAAAGTGGAGATGTTATTACTGATGTAAGCAAAGAAAGTGGAGAAAAGCTAAACGATGAGCCTATATTTACAAATGAAACATACCCTAAGGTTGATGCTTCACTTGCAATTCAACCACTTGCAGAAGAATTAAGAAAAAACTTTATCGGACCAACAGCTGATAATGTGGAAATCGAATATCTAAATACACATTATGGCTTTTTAGGAGTTGTTGATGGAACGAGAGATGTATGCTTTATGTCATATCCATCTGACGAGGAGATGGCATATGCAAAAGAAAAAGGTGTTGAATTAGAAATTGTTAGAGCAACAAATTCTGCTTTTGTATTCATAGTTAATATAGATAATCCAGTTGATGGACTAACACTAGAACAAATAAGAGATATTTATTCAGGAAAGATTACAAACTGGAAAGAAGTTGGTGGCGAAGATGCTGAAATAATACCATATCAAAGACCTGTAAACTCAGGAAGTCAATCAGGTATGCTACAACTAGTTATGAAAGACACACCACTTATGGATCCTCCTTCAACGGAACTAACAGTTGGCATGGGAGATTTAGTTGATGCTATTGCTGAATATGATAATTCGAAATATGCACTTGGTTATTCATATTACTACTATGTAAATACAATGTATAAAAGAGATACAATAAAAATACTTGCTATCGATGGAATACCTGCATCTATTCCAACAATAAAAAGCGGGGAGTATCCAATTATGACAGCTGGCTGGCTTGTGTATAGAAAAGATGAACCTGAAGATAGCAACACAAGGAAATGGGTTGAAGCTGTTACATCAGATAGAGGTGGCAAAATTATAGAGGATGCAGGATATGTCCCTGCTAATTAGTAAACTAAATAAGGGGGCAAAAAAATTGAAGAAAACGATAATTGGATTAATTATTTTTACAATAGTTGCAGTTTCAACTACGGCAATACTTATAATTGAAAAAAATAAACCTGAAAATATTACACCTGACATTCCTAAAGAAAATATTGAGAAAGAGATTGGTACAAAAAGAAATCAAAAGTATAACCAAAACGACTTAGAGATTATTAGAAAAAATGTTGATGGAATAGTAGAATATAACTCTATAAGAATATCAGGATTAAAGAATAAAGAGATTGAAAACAAGATAAATAATGAAATAGCTCAAACCGAAGAAGAATTTGTTAATCTACTTAGCAATTTTGAAACAGATAAGCACAGGTATATTAATGAATATGTGGCGGCAAATTTTTCAAATATATTATCAATAAGTATGGAGGCAAGCTCGTATGGTTCGTCTGATTCAATAGAAAAGAAAAAATATTTAAATTACGATTTGACTACTGGAAATAAAATCGAATTAAAAGATTTGTTCTTGCCTAACGCAGACATAGATAGATATGCAAGAGAATATATATACAAGGACGCACTACATGAAGCTTTCTCTAAAGCTAATGTGTTTTTTGACAATAAGTATTGGAAAGATGGTAAATGTACGTATTTCACAAATGAATTAGATGAAGCTAGCTACATTAAAAGATTTACTAAATATAAAAATGCGAAAAAAGATTTTTATATAGGAGGAAGTTACATATATATTCAGTATGGTGAAGGGTGGGACGATTCTATATATATAAAATATAAAGATTGCCTGGATGACTTAGTGGTTTATACAAAGTTTGCTACAAAAGACAGTATATTCGAGAGAGATGATATAGGTTTTAAAGATTTATATGTATGTTCTATTATTGAACCGTATTCAGACAAATATAGCTATATTGTGGGAGATGTCACTCCTAATTTCAGAATAGATTCTAGAATGCAATCTTGGGTATCTGGAAAGTATGAATCAGGAGAAATATTTAATTCGATTTTCAAGACTGCTGAATCAGAAGTGGAAAATAAAAAATTAGAAGTTTTAGCAGAAGCGAATAAAAACAATGATAAATATTATTATTTAGGAATAAGCACAGTACTTCATGATGTTACCATTGGAACACCAGGAACGGAAGATAGTTTATTAGGATTTGTAAAAAATAAAACGGAAGTCTTATATGAAGTTAGCATGGATGACTTTAATGAGTTCTTTGAGAAAAGAATTATTGATGCTTGCACTAGAGAAACATACTATGATGAAGAGACATATTATTTGAGAATTAATTTAAATGATGAAGAAAAAAACAAATGCAAATGCTATGAAAACGTTACCACAGAAGTATACAGAGCTAGCAATGGAGAAAAAATAACTAACTTAGATGACTTATTTATCGAAGGATATGATTACACTTCTGTAATTCAAAATAAGCTAATAGAAAGAGGAGCTACAAAAGAAGAAATATTAGAAAAAATTCAAAATCATGAATATACGATTTCGAATTATGGAGTAGAATTCGAAAAATCAGATAACGAAACATATTTTGTGGATTATAGTAATTTTTCTATTGAAGGATTTAAGCGTTAATAAAATTTATGGATGAAGTTTAAATATGATTTTGACTAGTAATGAAGCACAGACTTTTTTTAACAAAAGCCTGTGCTTTTACTTGCTTTTTAAGATTCACTTTGATAAGATATTTATTGTATGAATAGTTTAAATAAGAGGTGATTTTATAATGGCAAAAAGAAAAAAGAAAAAGTCAAGGGGCGAGGTCAACATCGATTTGACATCCATTATAATGATAATTACAGGTATAATCTTGGCTGTTGTCATTTATAGTAAAGATTTAGGAAACGTTGGTACATTTATAAAATATGGTATCTTTGGAGGATTAATTGGAAAGGTTGCAATGGCACTTCCAATCATACTTATATTACTTGGAATATATGTTATTTTTCAAGACTTTTCAAGGCTTAAAGTTAAAGCATTTCAAGTTATAATTTTATGTCTTTCTGTTGCAGGATTATTTTCAATATATTCAAAAGGAACGATTTTGCAAAACAATCCTCAAGGTGTATTTGAATGTATAAAAGCATTCTATACATCTGGAGCTTCAATGTCACCATCAATGATTGGTGGAGGCGTTATAGGCGGAATAATGGCTATTCCTATTTCAGGATGGTTTAATGATTTAGTTGCAAAAGTTATACTATGGGGACTTGCAACATTTTCAACAATGATAATAACCGGCATAACAATATCTGCTATCGTTGTCGCAATTCAAGAGCTATTTGCAGAAATGATGGAAGCGACTAAAAAAGAGTATGCAAATAACGTTATAGAATTTAGAAAAGCTCAAAATAATGTGGGCTCAGGAAGAACTAGAAATAGTCAAAAATTTAAGGATATAGTTGATCAAACAGAAGTTGTAGAAGCAGCAGAGCAATTAAACTTCGATTTAGATGATACTGGAGATGGCGAAGAAGAGGTAGGAGAAACAGAAGAAGATGAATTAGAAGAACTAAAAAAAGAAAAAGCTAAAACTAAAAATAACATAAAAGAATTGTTCTCAAAGAAAAAGAAACAAGAAGTTGAAGAAGAACAAGAAGACACAGAAGGCGAAGAGGAAGAAGAGTCTGATGAAGAATTAGACTTAGAGCACAATACAGTTGAAGAATATGAAGAATACGAATTTCCACCAATTGATTTGTTAAATCAATCAAAAGTAGCAGGAAAAGATTACAGTAATAAAGAGC
The DNA here is from genome assembly GCA_002404755.1 of Clostridiales bacterium UBA4698. Classification (GTDB taxonomy): domain Bacteria; phylum Bacillota; class Clostridia; order TANB77; family UBA1234; genus UBA1234. Next base: position 19,525 of record DHKI01000032.1, read on the forward strand.
TTAAAGAAATAGCAATTAAACTTCAAAAAACTCTTGCAAGTTTTGGCGTAGAAGCGAAGGTTACAAATGTTACAAGAGGACCAACAGTTACAAGATATGAATTACAACCTAGCGTTGGCGTTAAAGTTAGTAAGATACTAAGACTTGCAGATGATATAGCACTTAACTTAGCAGCAAAATCAATAAGAATTGAAGCTCCAATACCAGGTAAATCTGCAGTTGGTATAGAAGTCCCAAATAAAGTTACAGATACGGTTTCACTTCGTGAGATAATAGAATCTGATGCATTCCAAGATGCTACATCTAAAGTTTCATTTGGACTTGGTAAAGGAATAGATGGAGAACCAGTAATAGCAAACATAGCAAAAATGCCACACATGTTAATTGCAGGTAGCACAGGTTCTGGTAAGAGTGTATGTATAAATTCTATAATAATGAGTATTTTATATAAAGCAAATCCAAGCGAAGTTAAGCTTATATTAGTAGATCCAAAGGTTGTTGAACTTGGAGTATATAACGGAATACCACATCTTTTAATTCCAGTTGTTACAGACCCTAAGAAAGCTGCAGGAGCACTTAACTGGGCAGTTCAAGAAATGGTAAACAGATATAATTTATTTGCAAGCAAAGGGGTAAGAGATATTAAAGGATACAACGAGCTATTGCAAAACGAGGGCGAAGAAGGTGTTCTACCTCAAATAGTTATAATTATAGATGAGCTTGCAGACCTAATGATGGTTGCACCAAACGAAGTTGAAGATGCAATTTGTAGATTAGCACAGATGGCTCGTGCTGCTGGTATGCATTTGATTATTGCAACACAAAGACCTTCAGTTGATGTAATCACAGGTATTATTAAAGCAAACATTCCTTCAAGAATAGCATTTACTGTTTCATCACAAGTAGACTCAAGAACTATTTTAGATATGGGTGGAGCAGAAAAACTTTTAGGTAGAGGCGATATGCTATATAACCCAATTGGCGAGTCAAAACCAGTGAGAGTTCAAGGCTCATTTGTTTCAGATGCCGAGATAGAGAGTGTAGTTGATTTTATAAAAGAGCATAATGAAGTTAAGTACAATGAAAATGTTATAGAGACATTAGAAAAAGCAGGAGCACCACAAGTTACAAATTCTGATGAAGATGACTGCGATGAATTATTGATGGAAGCTATTGAACTTGCGGTTAATATGGGACAAGTTTCAGCTTCAATGATACAAAGAAAATTTAAGGTTGGTTATGCTAGGGCAGGAAGAATAGTTGACCAAATGGAGGAAAGAGGCATAATTTCAGGACATGAAGGTTCTAAACCAAGACAAGTTTTAATTTCTAAAGAAGAATGGGAAGAGATGCAAGAGCAAGGCGAAGAAAGCTTTGATTCTGCTTCAAATGAGTAATAATAAAAATACAATTCGAAGAAATATAATTTATATTATCTTCGAATTGTTATACTAAAGGTGTTATATTACTTGTAGAATGAATAAAAATTACAAAGGAGGAAGAAGATGAAAATTACTTTTTTGGGTGCAACGAGAACAGTTACAGGTTCTAATGTGCTAATCGAGACAAAAGATAAAAAATTTCTTTTAGACTGTGGATTATACCAAGGACAACAAAAGGAGATTGCGTTAAATACAGATGATTTCTTATTTAAACCATCTGAAATTGATTTTATGCTTTTATCACATGCACATATAGACCATTCAGGAAGAATTCCAAAGCTATATGTAGAGGGCTTTAGAGGACCAATATATGCAACTAAAGCAACATGTGACTTGTGTGAAATAATGCTTCCTGATAGTGGTTACATTCAAGAATCAGAAATTGAATGGTTAAACAGAAAGAGAAAAAGAGAAGGTAAGCATGAGGTTCCACCTCTATACACTTATCAAGATGCAATTGATTCTTTGGTATTATTTGAGAGGGTTCAATATGATGAGACTATTCAAATAGATCAAAATATTAGAGTACGTTTTAAAGATGCAGGACATATGCTTGGTTCTAGCATTATAGAACTTTGGATAACAGAGGACGGAAAAGAAAAGAAAATAGTTTTCACAGGAGACTTAGGAAATAACGATATTCCCCTTCTTAGAGAGCCAACGATGATTGATGATGCTGATATACTTATAATGGAATCAACATATGGTGATAGACTTCATGAGAGAAAAGAAGATAAAGCAGCAGAATTCTTAAAGACTGTTTCTGAAACTTTAGAAAGAGGCGGAAATGTAGTTATTCCGTCATTTGCTGTTGGTAGAACACAAGAAATATTGTATGAACTACAAAAAAGCAAGCAAAGCGAAAACGAAGAGTTCAGACGTGAGTATGATGAGATAATGAGTGCTCCTGTTTATGTAGATAGTCCGCTTGCGACTTCAGCAACAGAAGTGTTTTTAAAGAATTTAGATTGCTTAGATGAATTTGTTCAAGAGGACATTAAAGATGGAATTAAGCCACTAGATTTTCCAGGTTTAAGATTTACACAATCAGTTGAAGAATCTAAATTGTTAAATGAAACTGCTAACAGATCGATTATAATTTCTGCAAGTGGAATGTGCGAGGTTGGAAGAATAAAACATCATTTAAAACATAATTTATGGAGACCTGAAAGTACTATTTTGTTTGTTGGATATCAAGCTATTGGTACACTTGGCAGAAAGATTGTTGATGGAGCTAAAGTAGTAAAAATATTTGGCGAAGAAATTGGTGTAAACGCACAAGTAAAATATATTGAAGCTTTCTCGGGTCATGCCGATCAAAGCGGACTATTGAAGTTCGTTGAGTCATTTAAAAAGAGACCTATGCAAATATATTTAGTTCATGGTGATGAAGAAGCACAAAATGTTTTAGCTGGAAAAATTGGAGAAGAGTTTAATATTCCTGTCGACATTCCAATGCGTGGTGATGTATATGAAGTATCTGACTACAGAATAAACAAAGTCGGAGAATTGAAGTCACCAAATGAATACAAGTTTATTAGATTAGAATTACTACAAAAGTTAGAGAATTTAAGAGACGAGTTGGATGATATGACAACTTACTTAAATGCAGATTTAAAGAAAGAGACAACTGATGAAGAAATTGCAAAGAAGATGGAAAGATTAAGCGAGCTTGAAAAGCAAATAGTTGAAGTTATAAAATAAATAAAATCGGAAATGCGTGAAAAAATTCACGCATTTTTTGCGTTGAATTTTTAAATTTACATTGTTTGTTTTCCTGGAATTATTGATGCAACTATTCCATATATTAGTGCACCAATTATTGCTGAAATCCAACTAATAGAATATCCTGAAACAAAAAATTGTGTGGCATAAAGTACGATTGCAGATACTACAAATCCAATTATGCCTCTTCCAAAAGGTGTGGCATTAATTCCAAGTATAGCATTTGCTAAGTAATCAAGTATTGCTAGAACAACAGCAGATAAAAGTAGCGTTAAAAATGATGCTATTTGAAAACCAGGTGTGAAGAATGCTGTTATAGCAAGGACAATGGCAGACGTTATAAATCTTAAAATTACGCCTCCTATTGTCATAGAGTTTGTAGCACTTCTAATATTATTACTCATATAAAAACCTCCTAAAATTTAAAATGTTACTTATTAAATATTATTTGCCACGATGCATAGTTTATGCATAAAATTCCCATTTTTGTTAAAAATACGAATTAGGTGGGAGGTGCGAAATGGAAACTATATTTTTAAGAACATTAATTGTTTTTATTTTAGTTTTAATAGCCGTTAGATTAATGGGTAAAAGGGAAATAGGACAGTTACAACCATTTGAATTGGTAGTTATAATAATGATTGCAGATGTTGCTAGTGTGCCAATGCAGGATATAAATATTCCGTTATTACAAGGGTTAATTCCAATAGTATCATTGCTAGTCGGACAACTTACATTTTCGTATTTAAATATAAAGATTCCGTTTTTTCATAAACTATTTACTGGCAAATCAACAATACTAATTGAAAAAGGAAAAATACTAGAAAATAATTTAAAAAAGCAAAGGTACTCACTTGAAGGTTTATTAGAACAAATAAGAGTTGTAGGATATCCAGATATTCGAGATATTGACTATGCTATCTTAGAAACTAGTGGGCAAATAAGCGTAATACCAAAAACAGAGAAAAATCAAGTTACAGTTGGAAACATGAATATACAAGCAGAATATATAGGGTATCCAAGAGTACTGATTATGGAAGGAAAGATAATAGAAAATAACGTTTTAGCTATAAAAAAAGATGATAAGTGGCTAAACGATAGGATAAAAGAAATAAAATTGACGCTTGATAAAATACTAGTGCTTATTGCAGACGAAAAAGGCAATATCTATTGCCAAAAAAGAAGAGGGTAATGTATGAGAGATTTAATTATTATAATATTAATTTTAGGTTTGATAATATCTGGAAGTTATTTTACTTATAAATATTATGAAGATATAAAAAATGAGTTTGATGAGAGATTGACTGAAATGTCAAAAGAACTAGAAAACAATTCTTTTGATGAGCAGAAGATAACCGACCTCGAAAATATTTGGCTTTCAAAAGAAGGTGCTCTTATAATTTTTCAATCTCACGATTTGGTTGGAGATATAGAGGAAAATTTATATGAATGTTTTCATTATTATAAAAATATGAAGAAAGAAGAATTTGACCTAGAAAAACAAAAAGTCATATCAAGGTTGGATGATTTAATAAAAAGAGAACGTCTTTCGATTGTAAATATTTTGTAGCATATAGACAGATTTATAGGCTTGAAGATTATATTTGCATTTAATACGAATTATGTTGATTTTTAGTGCGAAATATAATAAAATAACCTTGGAAATAAGGTTTAGTATTTAGCGTATACTTTTAAAATTTTAAAGGGAGGCTTTGATATGACAAAGTCGGAATCTGGCAAGAAACCTACGGTTAAGCTGATGTTCTTGGGAGGCGTTGGTGATGATGTCACAGGTTCCTCAACGTTGATTTCTATAGAAATCGATGGCAAGAACCGGTACGGATTGATAGACGTTGGTGGCTATCAAGGAGCAAGCAATCGCAACGCATACTTCCCTGTTGATGCGACAAAGATTGAATTTGTCGTGATAACGCACGCACACTACGACCACATTGGATTGCTTCCTAAGCTTTACAAGGATGGTTTTGCCGGTAAAGTGTATATAACGGAGCAGGCAAAAGCACAAGGAAAGCTTATACTTCAGGATGCAGCAAATATCAATGTTCGAAATTCGGAATATAGCAAATGCGGAGGTACAAAGCTCAAGGCTGAGAAAAGAAAGTATGAAAAAGAAAGGAAAAAGGCGGTAACATGCAGGGATATCAAGAACTATGATGTTGCAATTTCGCAGTTGGATGATATCATCACTTCTGTTTTGTATTCTTTGGAGGATGTGAATGGACTGGCAAACCTTTATGAGGTTATTAAGCCTAACAAGCTTTTTACCATATTTGAAGGCATCTTGTACGGAAAATTCATTCCAAGCACTCATCAAAATGGAGCGGTACAATTCGAGCTGTACTATCGTGAAAATGATGAAAGGCTTGGTATCTTGTTTACAGGTGACATCGGACCAGACGATTCACTTCTTTATGAGTGTAGGAAAGGGTATGTTAATAGTGAAATCAACTATGGCATACTTGAATCGCTTCATGGTGCCGAAGTGCCTAAGGAAACCCTTGAAGACTCGATTGGCATTCTTGAGAAGCTTATCAAGAAGTCAATCAAAAAGGGCAAAACAATCGTGCTCTCGGGTTTTTCATTGGACAGGGATGCGATGCTTGTATATCTGATAAACAAGATGTATGCTAAAGGTGCGAGGTTTAAGACGTACTTTGATGCACCGCTCGCACTTAGTGAGCTGGTCTGCTATCAGAACTTCTACAAGCAGGAGTATGAAAAGAGAATGAGTTCAGATAACACTGATGACCTCTGGTTTAAGGACCTTGGAAAGGATCCTTTCAGTCTTGAAAATTTTGAGGTTATCACTAAGATGTCTGAACATACAGAACTTCTTAATACTTCCGGACCGAAGGTGATTGTAACCTCTTCTGCTAATGGAAATGGTGGAAGAGTTGTCGATTTCTTCGACAGACTCATTCAAGAGTCTGATGCTGTTTTCGTATTTTGTGGCTGGATATATCCTGAGAGTCCAAGCGACATTTTGCTTAATACTGAGTGTGGGCAGATTGTTGACTTAGGGTATTCAAGGTACAAGAAACACTGCGAAACAATTCAGCTTCACGGTTTCTCTTCGCATGGATATTTAATAGAGGTCTTTGTAAGATTCTTTATGTATCCTGCTATGAAAGAAGTGATTCTTAATCACGGAGAGTGGGAAGTAAAGGAGAACATGAAGAAGGAAATCGTTGAAACGTTTGGAGTTGGTGTTCACATTCCTATGCTTTATGATGCATATGAGCTTTCAAAGGAGTCCATAAAACCTTTGGAAGAAATGGAAGTGAGCAACTTCTTTGGAGATGTTCTTGAGGAATACAACATGAAATGTGTTCTTGAGGAAATCGAAAAAGAAGAATGAAATTATGAGAGGGAGTGACGTATGTCATTCCCTTTTTCTTGCATAAATATGGCGATTATGGTATACTATAAAAGTTGAGATTACATTTGAAAGGGGTACAAATGAAGATATTAAGAAGAATATTTTTATTAGCAATAGCATTCTTTTTTGTTGAGTTATACATAGATAGCAATGTTTTGACAATATCAGAATTTTGCATTGAAAACAAGAAAATCCCAAGCAAATTTGACGGATATAAAATATTGCATTTATCAGATTTACATAGCAAGAGTTTTGGAAACAAAAATGACAAATTAATAGAGAAAATAAATGAAATTAACCCAGACATAATAGTTATGACGGGCGACATGGTAAATTGCAACGATACCAATTTCGATAATTTTTTTGAATTAGTAAAAGTTCTAGTCAAAAAATATGATGTATATTACATTGTTGGAAATCACGAACAGAACATGAAGAAAGTAAATAAAAATGTAATAATAGATTTTCTAGAAGCAAATGGTGTTAGAGTTTTAGATAATGAAAAGGTTGAGCTTGTAAAAGAAGGTAAAAAAATAAACTTATATGGATTGTGGTGCAATTTAAGATATTATTCGGCAAAAGCTGAAGGCAAAAAAGAAGAATTTACATTAGAAACAATAGAAAAGATAATGGCTAATGAAAAAATAAATAATGATGAATATAATATACTTCTTGCACATAATCCTAACTTTATAGAAAGCTATGCTGCGTGGGGAGCTGACCTAACTCTATCTGGACATATACATGGTGGAATGGTTAGAATACCATTTATCGGCGGAGTATTTTCACCAGACACATTGCTATTTCCAAAGTACGATTCACGGATTGTATGAAGTTTCAGGAAAGCAACTAATAGTAAGTAGGGGCTTAGGAAAAGGTGTTAGAGGCTTCAGATTTTTTAATAGACCAGAAATAAATGTAATAACTTTAAAGAATAAATAAGGTGGTAATAATGAATAAAAAGACGGTAGCTATATACACTTTGCGGGTGTAAAGTTAATCAATATGAAAGCAACAAAATGATAGAATTGTTTAGAGAAAATGGTTACGAAAGTGTTGATTTTGAAGAAAAAGCGGATATATATATTATAAATACTTGCACAGTAACTAATATGAGTGAAAGAAAATCAAGACAAATTTTAAGAAGAGCAAAAGAATTAAATCCAAATAGTATTCTTTGTGTTGTTGGATGTTATGCACAAGTGGCAAAAGAAGATCTTTCTAAAATGAAAGAGATAGACATAGTTCTTGGTACAAACGACAGAGCTAATATTGTTGAATGTGTTGAAAACTTCATAAACAGCAATAAGAAAATTCAAGAAGTTAGCGATATAATGGCTCAAAGAAAGTACTTAGAATGGGGCGGAATTGCCTATACAGATAAAGCAAGAGCTGAAATAAAAGTACAAGATGGTTGCGATAGATATTGTACATATTGTTTAATTCCATATGCAAGAGGACCTGTTCGTAGTAGAGATTTAGAAGAAGTTTATGAAGAGGTATCTAAAATTGCTGAAAGCGGAATAAAAGAAATAGTAATAACAGGAATTCATATTTCATCATATGGAAAGGACTTAAATCCAAAGCTTACTCTTATAGATTTGCTAGAAAAAATACATGATGTGCAAGGAATAGAGAGAATAAGACTAGGTTCATTAGAACCACTTATAATAACAGAGGATTTTGTGGAAAGATTAAAGAAACTTCCAAAGATATGCAATCATTTTCATTTATCACTTCAAAGTGGTTGCAATGCGACGTTAGAGAGAATGAACAGAAGATATACAACAGATGATTTTAGAAAGATAGTTAGTATACTAAGAAAAAATATACCTGAAGTTGCATTAACAACGGACGTAATCGTTGGTTTTCCTGGAGAGACAGAAGAAGAATTTAACGAAACATATGACTTCTTGAAAGAAATAGCTTTTTCAAAAATGCACGTGTTTAAATATTCACCAAGAAAAGGAACGAAAGCTGCTGGATTCAAAAATCAAATAGACGGCATAACTAAAAATAAAAGAAGTGATATATTAATAGCACTATCTGACGAAAATGAAGAAAAATTTGCTAAACAATATATTGGAAAAGAAATTAATGTTTTGTTCGAAAATGAAACAGAAGGTCATACAACGAACTATATAAAAGTTGAGTCAAAAAAGAAAATAGAATGTGCACCAGTGATATTAAAAGTTGTGCCAACTGAATATAAGAATGGAAGTTTAATATGTTAATATAACAAAAGTCGAGAAATTTGCCATTACAAATGTTTCTCGACTTTTTTGTGATTTTAAGTATTATAATTGTTTTGCAAACTAATCTTAAAATAGAGGTGCAAACAATTTTAAAATTCCACCTAAAAATGAATTGAATAGACCTATATTGTTTTTAATGTATTCTCCAGTAACTTCAGTGCTTTTGTTTAATATATCTATAAAATCATTTTTTATATCTATAATTGAATCTGTGTTGTAAAGCCAAACACCGCATTCATAGTTATGATAAAAGCTTCGGTAATCAAAGTTGATTGTTCCAACGGTTGCAATTTTATCATCACAAAGCAGCATTTTAGAATGAATGAAACCAGGAGTATATTCATAAAATTGCAAACCTTCTTTTAATAATGGTTTGTAGTATGATTGCGTAACTCTAAAAACATATTTTTTATCAGGAATGTGTGGAACTATTATTTTGATTTTAACACCTCTTTTACTTGCAGCAATAAGTGCACTTTGAAGTTCATAATCAACCGCAAAATAAGGGGTTGTGATTAGAATATAATTTTTTGCACTATCTATTATATTCAAATAAACACCACGAGCGACGTCCGTTTCAGCCATTGGGTCTCCAATATATGGTTCAATATATCCGCTCGAAAAATCTTTTATTATAGGTGGTACATTCAAATATATTGAACATTCCTCTGAAGAATCTTTAAAATAATGCCATGACTCTAGAAACATAAGGGTGAAACTCTTCGCTGAATCACCAACAATTTTTATACCAGTATCTTTCCACTCACCGAATCTTTTCTTAAGATTTACATATTCGTCTGCAATGTTCAATCCGCCAGTATAAGCAATTTGTCCATCAATTATAGCTATTTTCTTATGGTCTCTATTATTATGTATAAGTGAGAGTATAGGAACAATTGGGTTAAATACAACGCATTTTATTCCGTGTTTTTCAAGTAGTCGATTATATTTATACGGCAATGTTTTTAGCGAACCAATATCGTCGAAAATCACCCTTACTTCAACACCATCTTTAACTTTTTGTTTTAATATTTCCAAGATTGAATTCCAAAGGATACCTTTTCCTATAATAAAAAATTCTAAAAATATAAAGCTTTTGGCTTTCTTTAAATCTTCTAACAAATCCTTAAAAAATTCTTCGCCAGTTGGATAATATTTTGTATAGTTATTTTGGTATACTGGCAAGAAAGAATTATTTGCTATGTATTGAGATTGCTTATATATGTTTTCACCTTCACTTGCTAATTGTTCTTTAATAGTTGAATCTTCAATGTACAAACTCTCAAGTGTAAATGTTTGATTTTTTATATTTTTAGCAAATTTTTTTCTAAGTCTATTTTCAAAAGAAAAATAGTATAGAAAAATCCCAAGTATCGGAAACTCGAAAATTAATATCAAAACAGGCAGTTTAAAAGTAATAGGAATGTCTTTTCCTAATATCTTGATAGCATAAATGGCACTGACAGCAGTAACTAACAGCCTTATATATGCGTAGTAAGCACTAGCCTCTTTTAATATAAAAATAATAAAACATACTTGTAGAATAATTAAAAAAATAGCTACAGAAATCCTATTTAACAGTAATTTAAATAATTTTGACATAGTATGTCCTCCTAGTAATATTTTAACATTCGAAGTATTTTTTAACAATAGAAAATAAATATTAAGCAAATTAAAAAATAACAAAAACTTACAAAATATTCGCAAAAAGTATTTACAAAAAAATCCAAAGGTGATAACATGATAGCGACTAAAAGTCAAACGCATAAAAACCATGAATAATTTAATGGAAAGGATGTAATAAAATGAAACGGCTTTTATCAATCATCTTGGTAGTATCGATGCTTTTCGGTATGGTTCAGGTGCCTGTAATGGCAAGTGATGGACCTGGTAATAGTACCGAGCGTAGCGATGCTGCAGACTTTGGAAGCGGAAGACCTGGTAATAGCACGAATCCTAAAGACGAAGCTTCGATTTCTCCCGATTATGGACCTGAGGATATGTCTGGTGGGGTTTTCGAAGACACAAATCAAGGAGGTTCTGATGTCTTTGAAGACAGCAACGACGGCTCAAGTACAGCTGAGGATAGTTCGAACTCTGATGTCTTTGAAGATAGTAATGACGGACCTGCAGACATGTCGACAGAAGAAGACTCTAACTGCAGACATGAACGGACTAGGAAATCGTATCACGAAACGAAGTACGAAAAGTACAATTTCGAAAAGCATAGCTATAAGGAAACGTACGAAATAGTATGCAAGGATTGTGGAAAAGTTCTTAGTGCAGAGAAAACTGAAAGAGGCAAGGAGGCACATCGTTTTAGAAAAGGAAAATGTGCTGATTGCGACTACGTAATCAAGAACTGCAAGCACGAGGAGACCGTAGAAAAAGTTACGTACTGGAGAAATGAAGAGGACGAGCGTGGAAACGATAAAAGTTTCACATTGGTTGATGTAGTTTGCAAGCTCTGTGATGAGAAAATCACGGAGAAAACTTACTATGGACCAATAATAGCAGTCCCTGAAGATTCTTGGTGCGACCACGATGAACTAAACGAAATAGTAGAAGACGAGTATTATGAACCGTTGGACGAAAAATCACATTACAAAGTACAAAAGTGCAAAGTAAAGTGTGACGACTGTGGCATATTACTCAAAGAGTACAAAACAGAAGAAAAAGAAGAACATAGCATAGCAAATGGCAAGTGCACGAAGTGTATTTACGAAAAGAAAACAACGAGTGCACAGGAAAACAAGAAGGACAACAAGGAAACTGGCAAAGATCAAAGTAATCAGAACAAGAACACAGGAACAAGTCAGAAGAAAGAAACAATCGACTGGATATACATCGATGCAGAGCAAAGCAAGTTCGCAGTAAATGGCAATGCAGTAGATTGGGACAGCACACCAATTCTTGACCCGAATGGAAACTTACAAGTACCATTAAGACAGCTTGCTGAACTTATGGGCTGGGATGTTACGTGGGATGTAGAGAATGAATGTGCAACAGTAACAAAAGGCAACGTAAAAAAGATATTCTCCAAGAATTCTGACGAGTATGTAGTTGAGGAAGGCAATGCAGTATATTACGAGTTTTTGCAGAATAAAGTTACAAGCAGAAACGGAGTATTGTATGTTGACCTCGACGGTGTACTTGATAGTACTGGTTATAGTTACTACATAAATGGTACTTCTTATCACATAAAAGGTGTGCAAGAGGTAATTGATAAAGTAGTGTCGAGCCAGATTTGGGGAAACTATGAAGTTGTAGCATCTAGAGAAGTACTTGATGAAGTAAACTATGAAGTAGAAGTAAAGTCTGATGAGATGCTTGTTACTCTTGTACCTGCAAGAGAAAGCTACTTTTATACGATAATTGTTCCTGCCGCAAACGAGTCATTAAAAGGTAACTATTATGACGGTGATGTGACCTGGACAGGAATAGCAGGAGAAATAATAGTAGGTGAGTTGCCGATAGTAGTGCAAATAGCAGACATAAGAGATATAGTAGCAGACATTCAAAATTGGGAGTGGTCGTGGTCACATGTGGCACAAACAGCACTTGATAGTGTTGGTTTAATCCCAATAGTTGGTGCATTAAAGTATTCAGATGAATTAATGTCTACTGCACGAAAAACAGGTAAGGTGCTAGATGCTAGTGAAGCTGCAGACGTACGAAAAGTCTTAAAAGAAGCGGACAAAGTAGATGATGCAACTGAAATTGGCGAAAAAGCACTAAAGAATTTAGATGATTACAACGATGCAACAAAAGGACTTGTTAAAAATTCCGATGAGATTGCTGACACCACGAAAGTCGCTAAAAAAATTCCGAAACCTGATTCTAGAAGGTTAAGCAGAAATTTGAACAAACACATAAAGGAACTTGAAAGACAGGGAAAATATAGCGAAGCCAATAAGCTGAAACCACCGCAGAACTGTAAATATGCTACGCATCATATAGTTGCTACGAATGAACCAGAGGCTGAAGGCAGTAGAGAAATTCTTAGAAAATTTGGCATAGAAGACATAGACATCCAACAAAATGGTTGTTTACCTTCCTACACAAAAAGGTGTAAGTAAGGCTGCGTACCATCCGTCGCTAAACACCAAAATATATAATCGAAATGTTTATGAAATGCTGAAAGATGCCACGAGTAAAGAAGAGGTATTAGCAACATTGGAAAAAATACGCGATTTGCTATTGGAAGGAGATTTTAAAATTAAATAGGAGTGAACTAGTATGCGAGTATGGAAAATTAGTGCAGTAGCTGAAAGATATGACACTTTAAGACCAGAGAATGGTTATACGTATGAGGAAATGATGTCTTTTGACGGTAGAAGTCATAAAGACGATTGGACACCTAGGAAAGTAGTGCCGAACATTAATCCTAAGAAGAATCCTAAGTTTGGAGACTATTCTAGCTGTATGGGCACGTTGGTATTTAGCCAAAAAGCAATTGAGAAGTTGTATGACTTGATAAAAGACGACGTAGAAATTTTGCCTCTTGAGTGCGACTATGGAGAATTTTCTATAATAAACGTAACAACAGTTCTAGATGCTATTGACCATGAAAATTCAGAGTACGAATACATTAAAGGAACGAGAAAGATAATGTATTTCAAGAAGTATGTCTTTTTTGAAGACGTTGTAAAAGGACATGACATTTTTACAATCACCGATAAGAAGGGTACTTGCTTTTTTGTTTCTGACAGATTCGTACAGACAGTGGAGCGAAGCAAACTAAAAGGATTCCGCTTTGAACTTGCCTGGGATAGCGAAGCTCCTACTACTATTTAAGAATTGACAAACAAAACTGAATAATTTCAAAAAGCCAAACAACAAGCCAAGGATATCTGTAGTATTACAGATACACCTTGGCTTGATTTTTTATATAGTTTTGCAGTTTTATTTTTTGCGCAAAACTATTTTCTTCAAATTGTGGCATTCTTTGTGCAGATGTGATATAATTTCTTTTAGTTTTAATCAACAGCTTATGCTTATAGGGGGAATTATGCAAATACTTGAAATTGCTGAAAAGATTGAAAAATCAGGTGGAAGGTTATATATGGTTGGCGGTGCCGTGCGTGATAAGTTTATGGGCATTGTGCCAAAGGATTATGACTTTTGTGTTACAGGTATGGAGGCAGAAGATTTTAGCGGTCTATTTCCAAATGCTAAAGTCAGGGGAAAATCATTCCCTGTATTTGACTTAGAAAATTGTGAGTTTGCACTTGCAAGAATTGAAAGAAAAGTATCTAGTGGGCATAAAGGTTTTGATATAGAATCTAACAAAAAAATAACTATAGAAGAGGATTTAAGACGAAGAGACGTAACGATTAATAGCATGGCAATTGATGTTTTAAGTAATGACATAATTGACCCATATAACGGTGTACAAGATATAAAGAACAAAATGTTGAGAGCTACTAGCGAAGCTTTTTCAGAGGATCCTTTGAGAGTATACAGAGTTGCGAAACTTTCAGCGAGATATGACTTTGAAGTAGAAAAAAACACACTTGAGATGATGAAAAGTTTGAGAGATGAGCTAAAAACTTTGCCAACCGAAAGAATATATGCAGAATTGTGCGATGCACTTTCGTCTAATAAGCCAAGTAGTTTTTTTGATGTTCTTAGAGATGCAAATTGCTTAGATGTACATTTTAAAGAAATATACGATTTGATTGGCGTAGAGCAACCTATCAAGCATCATCCTGAAGGAGATGCATATAATCATTCTATGGAGGTTTTAGATAGAGCTTCGAAAAGGACAAATGATATTGTGGTAAGATTTGCTGCACTTGTTCACGATTTACGGGAAGGCTAAAACTCCTAAAGATGAATGGCCACATCATTATTCACATGACAAAGTCGGAGATAAAGTTGTGGCAGAAATGTGCAATAGATTGCAATTGCCAAATGATTTTAAAAAGGCAGGAATGCTTTCAGCAAGGGAGCATATGAGAGCATCTCTATTTGAAGAGATGAGAGCTTCTAAGAAAGTTAATTTTATTTCGGCGAATTATAGAACGAGATTAGGATTATATGGTCTAGAAGTAATAGTGAATTCGGATAAGGTACGTGAGAAAGATATTAAGTTTGCCGATTTAGGAATGCAAATGATAAATGAAGTAAATGGAAAGAACATAATAGATAGAGATAATTTTGAAAAGATAAAAGAAGAGATTAGGGCTAATCGAATAAAATGGATTAAAGAAAAGGAGAAAGAGAATGGATTATAAAATTGAAATTGCGAAAAAACTAAATGAGATAACAAACATAGATGTGAATGAGCTTGCTAGCTTTTTAGAGATTCCACCAGATACGACTCTTGGAGATTATGCATTTCCATGCTTTAAGCTTGCCAAAGAGTTAAAGAAAGCTCCTCCGGTGATTGCAAATGAAATAAAAGAAAAGTTAAAACCAGACGAAGTAATAGAAAAAATTAATGTTGTTGGTGGATATTTAAATATTTTTGTTAATAAAGAAGGTTTTGTTAAATCAGTAATTAGTGAAGCTTTAGAAAAAGGCGAGGACTTTGGAAAAAGCAATATTGGAAATGGAAAGACTATAGTTATTGATTACTCTTCACCAAACATAGCAAAGCCATTTCATATTGGACATTTGCGTACAACAGTTATAGGTGGAGCTTTATACAAAATGTATAAGTTTTTAGGATATAATGTTGTTGGAATTAATCACTTAGGCGATTGGGGCATGGGCGTTTGCAAGACAATTGCAGGCTATGAGATGTGGAAAGATGAATATGATTTTTCTGTCAATCCAATAAAGTCAATATTAGCTATTTATGTAAGATTCAATAAGTTAGAAAAAGAAGACGAAAGTATAAAAGAACTTGCAAGAAATGCGTTAATCAGACTTGAAAATGGCGATGAAGAAGTTAAAAAGATTTGGAAATGGATTATAGATATAAGCTTGGAAAATTACAAGAAGATTTATGCATTAATGGATTGTCACTTTGATTCATGGAACGGTGAAGCTTTCTATAATGATAAGATGGATAGAGTAATTAAGGAGCTTGAAGAAAAGCATTTGTTAGTGGATAGTGAAGGTGCTAAGGTTGTAATGATGCCGGACAATATGCCACCATGCATAATAATAACATCTGCTGGAACCACAATATATGCAACACGTGATTTGGCAGCTCTTTTATACAGAATTGATACATATCATTTTGATAAGGCTTTATATGTTGTTGGTAGCGAGCAAACATTGCACTTCAAACAAGTGTTTAAAACGTTAGAATTAATGGGATATGAAAAATATGCTAAAGCATGTGAACATATTTCATTTGGTCTTATCTTGGATGAAAACGGAGAAAAAATTGGTTCAAGAAAAGGAACAGCTATAACACTAGAAGAGATTTTCGATGAGGCAATTGAAAAAGCTTTAAAAATAATTGAGGAGAAGAATCCAGAATTAGAAAATAAAGAAGAAGTTGCTAAAATGGTTGGCGTAGGTGCAATTATATTTAACGACTTGGCTAATAACAGAGTAAAAGATGAAATCTTTGATTGGAA
Organism: Clostridiales bacterium UBA4698; assembly: GCA_002404755.1. Taxonomy (GTDB): domain Bacteria; phylum Bacillota; class Clostridia; order TANB77; family UBA1234; genus UBA1234. The sequence continues at coordinate 35,885 of DHKI01000032.1, forward strand.
ACAAATATTGAACTTTTCAGGTGAAACAGGACCATATCTTCAATACACATATGTAAGAACGCAAAGTATATTAAGAAATGCAGGTATGGATGTTGATTGCAATATTGACTGTTCAAAATTGTTAGATAATGAAGCTATTGATGTTGTAAAAATGCTATCTAACTTTACAGCAACAATAATAGCTGGTACAGAAAAGAATGAGCCATCAGTGATTTCTAGATATCTAATTGATTTGGCTCAAAGCTTTAGTAGATTTTATAATGAGCATCATATCAATTGTGATGACGAAGAAACTAAGAAGGCAAGACTTGCACTTACAAAATGTGTTGGAAATACTATAAAAACTGGTCTTGGTATACTTGGTATAAAATGTCCAGAAAAGATGTAATTAAACTTTTTGAAAATAGAAGGAGGCTTTTATGAGCAGATACGAAGATGTATTGTTAAAATTGAAAAGACATAATCAAGAGCAATTATTAAATTTTTATAATGAACTTGATGAGAAAGAAAAAGCAGACTTATTAAATCAAATAGATAAAATTAATTTAGAACAGGTTGATGAGCTATATGCTCACAGAAAAGATGTGCCAGATGCAAACAAAAAAATAGAAAATATACCTATTGTGAAAAAAGAAAAATTAAGCGATGTTGAGAAAGAAGAATATAGCAAAATAGGCGAAAAGATAATAAAGGATAAAAAAATTGCAGTTTGTCAAATGGCAGGTGGGCAAGGAACAAGGCTTGGACATAATGGACCTAAAGGTACATTAATAGTAGATAAAATAAATCCACCTAAGTCAATTTTTGAGTTATTTGCAGATAAGCTAAAGAAAACATACGAAACATGCGGTGTAAAAGTAAGATGGTATGTTATGACAAGCAATGCAAATGATGCAGAGACAAGAAAATTTTTCGAAGACAACAACTATTTTGATTACGGAAAAGAAAATGTAAAGTTCTTTGTACAAGGTGAACTTCCACTTTTAGATGAGAATGGAAAAATTGTACTTAAAGAAAAAGGAAAAGTCTTTATGGCTCCTGACGGAAATGGCGGAATTTATGAGGCTTTAAGAAAAAATGAAATATTAGACGAAATGAAAAAAGATGGCATAGATTATTTAGGTATTGGAAATGTTGATAATATTTTGATAAATATGCTAGATACAATTTTTATAGGCTTGATGGTGAAAAACAATTATGAACTTGCTACAAAGACAACAACTAAAGTTTCACCAGAAGAAAAAGTTGGTGTTGTATGCTTGATGGATGGTAAACCAGGTGTAGTTGAGTATACAGAGATAACAGAAGAAATGGCAAATGAGAGAAATGAAGAGGGAGAGTTATTATTTGGTGAGGGCTACTTTGGATGTTCAATTTTTAGTAGAACTTTATTAGAAAGAATAACTGATAAATTATACTTTCATGCGGCATTTAAAAAGAATGAGTACGTTTTACCAAACGGCGAAATATCTCAAAGCGACGTACCGAACACGTATAAGTTTGAAGCATTTATTTTTGAAGGATTTAATGTTTCAAAAAATCTACTTGTCTTAAGTGTAAATAGAAAAGACGAGTTTGCACCAATAAAAAATAGAGAAGGAGTGGACAGTGTCGAAACGGCAGCTACGTTATATAACGAGTTTATAAATAGAAGTTAAAATATATTTAAGATGTACAATATAGAATTGTGAATGCATAGAATGATTTATGTCACTTGCAGAAACTTCTATTTTGTACATCTTTTTACATATGTAGAAATAAAGTAACAAAATGATACAAAAAAATAACAGTATAAGTAAAAAAATTACAAATTTATCTTCAAAATAATTGACATAATTTAAACCTCAGTGCTATAATGTGTAGCAGGTTACCTAAATTGGATAAATAAATGATAGAACGTAAGGAGGGTACTAAAACAAGATGTCTGGGCATAATAAAGAAGAAGAAACGGATGTAGATAAAATAGGAGTAATGTATGATAAATATAGAATAATGATGTACAGAGAAGCTTTTAAAATATTGAAAGATGACGGTCTTGCAGAAGATACAGTACATCAATCATTTTTAAAATTGATGAATAATATAGAAAAGATAGATATACATGAAGAAAATAAAACAAGAAACCTACTGATTATTATTGCTAGAAACACAGCTATCGATATTTACAAGAAAAGGCTTTACTTAAATCAAAATTCTAATTCACTTGATTTTGAACTAGGAGAAGATGACGAAGGACCAGTTGATTATGTGGAGCCTTCGAAAATAGTTATCGATAAAGAGACAGTAAACAAAGTTACTAAAGCTATTGGTGAACTTCCTGAAATTTATAGAGATGTACTTTTGCTTGAAAAAGTATATGGTAACACAAGAGAAGAAATAGCTGAATTATTAAATATCAGTTATGAAACAACTAAGAAAAGAAGCTTAAGAGCAAGAAAAATGCTTGCGGAAGCTTTGGAGAGAGAGGATCTGAAGTGATATGGAAGATAAATTTTTAAATGAAGTACTAGAGAAAATGATTGAAGACGCGGCTAAAATGTATGTTGAAGAAGAAAACGAAAATATTGATATTAAATTAGAAAACGAAAAAGTAGAATTCTCTGATGTGCATAATGCTAAGATGAAAAAGTTATTTAAAGAATTAAAAAACAGAGAAAACAAAAAGACTGCAATGCATGTGGCAAAGAGAATTGCGATAATAGTATTATGCGTTATGCTAATAACAGCAGGATTTGTTGGTACAGTAGAGGCATGGAGAAAAGAAGTTATTAAATTTATAATGAGGAGTAATGATAATAACTATATGAGCATTTCTTTTGGAGACGATAATAATTCTGGAGAAACAGAAGAAAATGGAGAATATGAGGAATCAGGAGATGTTTCTGGTGACATAATATACAAAGAGGATAATACTTACATAATCGATGGAATACATTTTATGTATGTGCCGGAAGGGTTTGAGTATACTAAAACAAAAGAAAATACAAAGTTGCAATTTTACAGTTTTGAAAATAGCGAGAGATTAAAAATAAAATTAAAAAAAGAAACTATAAATGACATAGGTAAATTGATAGATATAGAAGAAGCAAATAATGAAAAATACACATTTGAGGATAAAGAAGTATTTAAGGTAATGAAAAATAGTAGAATTCATTATGTTTGGTATATAGGTAATGTATCATATAGTGTATGTTCAAATATAGAAGATGAAAAAATCATACTTGAATTTATCGAAAATATAAAAATTTTGAAAAATATTTAAAAAATTTGTCCCTTTTTCCCTCTTTTATTAGTTATATATATGTGAGTGTAAAAAACATCCACAGATATGAACTAATAAAAGGGGGATTTATATGTTGAAAAAGAAGTTGTCAAAGAAGTTTTTTGCATTATTACTTGTTGCGGTATGTTTAGCAGTTGGCTCATTATCATTTGCTAATATGGAGTGGGATTATATGGTAGAACTAAGTAATGCACTTAGCAAAACAAAAACTGCATTGGGAAGAAAAGCATTAGAATGTTATGGAACAACAATGGTAGACGGCAATTATGGTGCAGGGGTTTGGGTACTACTTCAAGAGGAAGATGAAGATGGCGACTGGGTAACAGTTACTGGTTGGAGTGATTTTGATAGTGAGATTGCTGCTGTCGACGAAGTATATCCAGTTGGCAAAGGAACATACCAATTACAAGTTTATCACACAGCATATGCAGAAGACGATACAACGTTTTCTAACCCATTAGAAGGTCAATACAGCTACAGTGTTCAACAAACATATTAATATTTAATTTGGTATCCTCGTGTATATGGTGGATGTTCCTAGACGATATTTCACCATATATGCGTTGATATATATTTCCTGCTCATACTTAAATAATATATTGGCGTTTAAGTATAGTAGGAGTTTTCTAACATTAAAAGAAATATCTTACAAAAACAATAAAGTTATAAAATTTTATATAAGCCAAGTCTTATGAATAAAAATGATGTTTGAGTATTATTTATTTTATAGATTTACGAGAATATTATGTTTTTGTCTGCCAGCTTGTAAGATGCTTTCTTTTATGTTTTTCCCCGTTTTCGAGCATGCTATATTAGAAGAATAAATTACGATCCCGATGAAATTATATTTCACGTAATTTAACTGTCAAACTTTATATACTTATTTACGATTCCTATATAAAGAATTATCGACATATATCTTTTATAATGTGTAAGGAAATGTTACAAGAATGAAAGGTTTGAAAGATGAAAATTATTTGTAAGGCTTAAATAATGTATAGGATTTACCCGATCCTATATAATTCTATCTATCCTTTATCGATTTCGTACAATTGTTTTAAAACATTTGAACGAATTATTTGCTTATATAAAATCGTTTATAACTTTATTGTTAATCTTTCTATAAAGAAGAATAGCATGCAAAGTAAGCATGTTTATAAAGAAGAAGTCCATGGTTTCCATGGGCTTTTTTATATGCTACGAAAATAATGATTATGCAAATTGTCAAAGCTTTGCTCAACATATGTTTTTGACCTTTTTGCTTTTTATACATCAAAAATCCAAAGTTCTTTTTTTCATGGTTAGTCCATATATATTAGATATCTGGAGGTTGATATGAGAAAGCTTACACTTTTGAAAAACGCTGTTATTTTAACGGTTACGTCTTTTATATTAAGAACTTTTGGAATGGTAGTCAGACTATATGTTTCAAACAAAATTGGTGCCGAGGGAATGGGCCTTTATCAGCTAATTATATCTATTTATGTACTTGCAAGCACTTTTGTTACAGCAGGTGGTAGAACCACAATAATAAGACTAGTTGCAGATGCTATTGCAAGGAGAGAAAGCAATGGAAATATAAGAAAAATAATGATTAAAGCTACAATCATATCATTAATAGTTTCTGTTTTTGCTATTTTCTTATTTTATTTTTTAGCAGAGCCAATAAGCATATATTTCTTAAAAGACGAAAGATGTATTTTGTCTATAAAAATATTAGTCTTAGTATTGCCTTTTCTGGCTGTTGAATCTTGTTGTAAAGGATACTTTTTAGCTAAGAGAAGAGTTATTTTTAATTCGTTAGCACAACTTTTTGAGCAGTTTGTTAGAATAGTATTTTTGTTTATTTTTTTGGAAGCGTGGGGAAAGGAAAGCCTTGAAAGCGTTTGTATGCTGATAATCTTAAGTGATATGATTTCAGAAGCAGCATCATGTATGTTTGTATATTTTAAATACAGAATAGAAACAAAGAATTTTAATCCAAAAGGTCATAATGGTTTTAAGCTTTCAGAGTTTTTTGATATTTCATTTCCTGTTGCATTAGATAAATATATAACGTCAATATTAAAAACGATAGAGAACATATTAATTCCTAATATGCTTACAATATATACTATGTCACGAGAATTATCGCTTTCACAATTTGGATACCTTAAAGGAATGGCACTGCCACTCATATTTTTTCCGGCATCTTTTTTGACTGCTATTTCAACACTTTTAATGCCAGAAGCATCTGAGGCGAAGGTTTTAAAACAGATAGGAAAGATTACAAAATTAGTTGAAAAGACAATACAGTTTACTTTAGGAGCAGGAATAATTATTGCAATGATATTTTTCGTGTACTCTAAAGAGATTGGTAATGTGTTCTATAAAACTGATGAGATTGCATTTTATATAAAGTGGCTAGCACCAATAATTCCTTTTATGTATTTAGAAAGTGCTATTTCAGGAATGATGCAAGGACTTAATCAACAAAGAAAAGCACTTAAATACAATGTTATAGATTCTGCATTGAGAATTAGTTTAATATTGTTAGTGCTACCTAAATACGGTATAAATGGCTTTTTGTTCATAATGTACATAAGCAATATAACAACTTCTATGTTAAATTTAATAAGGCTACTAAAAGTTTCAAAGACAAAATTCAACTTCGATTTTTGGCTTTTGAAACCTGTATTAGCATCATTTGCTTCTATAGTTTTTGAAGAAATTATTTTTAAATATATAACGGTTGCAAATGTAATACTGAATATAGTTTTAAGGATATCTGCAATTACTTTTTCTTATATTGTGTTGTTATTCTTATTTGGAATAATCGAGAAGGAACATATAGAAAAAGTGTTATACAGGAGAAAAGCTAAATATGTATAATATTTGAAAATTTGCTAAAAATACTCTTGATATATAAGATACGGAGGTTTTTAAATATGTCAAAGGTATTAAGAGTGTTTTTTACAGTAATTGTTTTTGCAATTGGTATGTCTATAGGAATGTATTATGGAGAAAAAACGAAGGTTGTAGAAAAAGTGGAAGAGATAAAACAACGTGATTCAATTCAAGATGTTGTTATAAAGAATGTTCAAGATGAAAAGATAAAAGAACAAACTTCAGAAGTAGCTTCACAAAAAGAAAAAGTTTCGCCATATGCAAAAATGACAATAGAAAAGAAATTTTCAAAATGTGGTCATACAACAAGCAGTGTTGTAGATGTGCCGAAAGAATTGGTAAATTTAACAGCGGAAGAAATAGAGAAAAGATATTCCGGCTGGAAAGTAAAAGATTTTTCTTCTGATGGATTTACGTTATTTAGAATAATAGAAGCTAATTGTGATGATCATTATGTGATAAAAGAAACAGATGGATATTTGGCTGTATATGCAGATATAACAGATGATATAAGCAATTTGGTAGAAAAAACAGACATACTTGTGGACACATTAAGAGAAGAAGATAAAATTGATTTAGAAGAGGGAATTAGAATTTATGGCAAAGGAGAGCTTAGTAGTTTGATTGAGGATTTTAGTTATTAAAGATGGAGCATTGGAAAGCTTGTATAAATTTTAAACTTCTTATGATATAAAACCATAAACATGAAAAAATGAGAATAATAATTTTCTTCCAGTAAAATTGAGAAGTTTTCTAAATACAATAAAGGGTCAGCTGAATTAAAGCTGACCTTTTAATATTATTTAATTGCAATTTTATCATTTTCTAAAATTAAGCAAACGTTATCTTGTGGTGCAATTTCATTTTTTAATAAGCATTCGGCAAGTTCATTTTCAACATATTTTTGAATTGCTCTTCTAAGAGGCCTTGCACCATATTTAGGGTCGTAACCCTTTTCTAGAATATACTCTTTGACTTCTTTAGAAAATGTTATATGAATGTTCTTTTGCTCTAACTCGTTTTTGATTTCATCAAGCATTAAATCAACGATTTGAAGTAGTTCCGGTTTTGTTAATTCGTGGAACACAATAGTTTCATCAATTCTATTTAAGAATTCCGGTCTGAATGTCTCTTTTAAAGCATTCATAATTCTAGCTTCAACAAATACATTTTCATCTTTATTAAAACCAATTCCATTTGTGTTCATATTTGAGCCTGCGTTTGATGTCATAATAATAATTGTGTTATCAAAATTTACTGTTCTACCTTGAGAATCGGTAAGTCTGCCATCATCTAAAATTTGAAGTAAAATATTAAAAACATCATTGTGAGCTTTTTCAATTTCATCAAATAGGATTAGAGAATATGGATTTCTTCTAACTTTTTCAGTAAGTTGTCCAGCATCATCATATCCAACATAACCTGGAGGAGAACCGATAAGCTTTGAAACACTATGACTTTCCATATATTCAGACATATCAAATCTAATTATTGAATCTTCGCTTCCGAAAAGTTCAGATGCAATAGATTTAGCAAGTTCCGTTTTACCAACACCAGTAGGTCCAACAAATATAAATGAAGGTGGACGTTTTTTATTTCTGAGTCCTGCACGATTTCTTCTAATTGCATTACAAACAGCTGTCACAGCCTTATCTTGTCCAATTAAACGTTTATGAATATTAGCTTCTAAATTTAATAATTTTGTAGCTTCAGTTTCAGATATTTTAGAAGCAGGTATCTTTGTCCAACTTTCGATAACGTTTGCAATGTCTTCAACAGAAAGCTCAAGTTCTATATTACCTTGTGAAATTTCTGCAATCTGATTGATAAGAGCAGTTTCACGAGATTTAAGATTTGCAATCTTTTCATAGTCAAGTTCTTTGTTTTCTTCATCAATGATTTCAGCCTTTTCACGTTCATCTTTTATTTTGTCTAACTCGTTTTTCATTATTTGAAGTTGAACTAAAACCTTGTTTGTTAAATTAACTTTAGAACAAGCTTCATCTAAAATATCGATAGCCTTATCTGGTAAAAATCTGTCGTGAATATATTTTTCAGACATGATAACAATTTGACGAATTAAGTTATCAGAAACTTTAACATGGTGATATTCCTCATAATAGTTTTTAATACCTTTCATAATTTCGATAGTTTGGTCGATTGTTGGTTCTTCAACGATAATACTTTGGAATCTTCTTTCAAGTGCAGCATCTTTTTCTATATATTTTCTATACTCTTTAAGAGTAGTAGTACCGATAACTTGGACTTCGCCATTAGAAAGAGCTGGTTTTAGAATATTCGCTGCATTCATTGTGTGTTCTGTATCACCACCAGCACCAACAATATTATGGATTTCGTCAAATACTAAAATAATATTTCCATTATCTCTACATTCTTGGATAAGTGATTTCATTCTAGCTTCAAATTGACCTCTGAATTGAGTGCCAGCAACCATAGCTGTCATATCAATTTGATAAATCTCTTTATCAAGTAATTTTGCCGGAACATCTTGAGCTACAATTCTAAGTGCTAAGCCTTGAGCAATAGCAGTTTTACCAACACCAGGTTCACCAATTAGAACAGGGTTATTTTTAGTACGTCTATTTAGAATTTGTGTCATTCTTTCAATTTCTGCATCTCTACCAATCAATTTATCTATTTTTCCTTCACGAGCCTTTTGGGTTAAATTTGTGCCAAAAGCCTCTAAAGTTTTTCTCTTTTTTTCTTTGTTTGTCTTTTTATCTGTATTAGATGATTTTACTTTGCTTTCACTATTTTGCGTATCCGAATCTGATGGAAACATGTTTGAAAACATGCTTGCAAATGGGTTTGAACCATCTTCGTGTTTAAAACTTTCCATAAGTTCATCAGGGAATGGAGCATTTTCTTCGGAAATAGATGAAACTATTTCATTAAATTGCTCATTTAAGTTTGCAATATCATCTTCAGAAGCACCATATTGTTTCATCATAGATGCAAGTGGATTTATGCCTCTATCTTTCGCACAAGAAAGGCAAAGCCCTTCAAGACTTGGCTTACCATCTACAATCTTATTAACAAAAACAACAGCAGTGTTTTTCTTACATACTGAGCATAATGCCATTTAACATAACTCCTTTATAAAATAAATTGCGTGAAAGCACTAAAAAAGTGCTAAACATACAAATACATCTTAGCAAAACAAGGGGGAAAAGTCAATGTATCAAAAACTTGTTGCATTACGTAGATAAATAATATAAAATGTCAAATGGAGTAAGAATTTTGCATTATAGCCTAAATTATTTAATGGAGGAAAAATGTATGAATGTAAAGGTTTTGGGAACTACTCACGTTGGATATTTTCTTGCAAAAGAAGAGGCTTTGGATTTTGGTGGAAAAGCAGCAGGTGTATGTTATATGCCAAGCGACTTTGAAACCCTCATGAATGAGCCTAAGGAGAAAACACTCGCAAGAGTGAACGACACACTAAAGTCCGGACATCATAGTGTATACGACCATGTCTCGTATAACTTGCTTTTCGAGAGCATTCCGAAAATCTTGGCGATGGTTTTAAACAACGAAGGTATTTATACCACGTCGGAAAAGTCTGCACGTTACACCAAAATGAAGCCTTCTGAGGAGGAGCTTTTTCTTTACAACAAGTGGAATGATATTTTCAAAGGATTGATTACCGAGAAATACTTTGAAAAGTATCTTGCATATTTTGATGGAAACGAGAAGAGAGCAACCAATGCGGTAAAGAAACTTGCACAGGAAAATGCAAGGTACATGATAAGTGTATTTACGCCTACGACTATGATTTATTCGGTAAGTTTTAGGCAAATAAACTATATCGTGTCTTTCTTTGAAGAGTTCATCGAAACATCAGAGGATACTTCATTTAACCAAAAGTTGAAAGGAGCTATGCTCGAGTTTATAGAAAAGCTTCCCGCTGAAATAAAAGAACCGCTTTTGACAGCTTCTGAAAAGGGCAGAAAGATTTCGCTTTTTGACAGCAGAGTAGAAAGAAAAGAAGAATTTTCCGAGAACTACTGCACAACCTACAAAGGAACCTTTGCCGAACTTGCACAGGCACAAAGACATAGGACGCTTGACTACAAGATGAGATTTTTGCCTGAAGCAGAATTCTATGTTCCTGAGATTTTAAAACAAAGCGATGAGCTTTCAAAAGAATGGACGAAAGACATTACGTCTATTGCACATGTCTATCCTCAGGGAATGCTTGTTAGTATAAGAGAAAGAGGAACCTACGAAAAATTCATACTAAAGTGTTATGAAAGACTTTGCGGATGTGCACAGCTTGAAATAGCACTTCAAACCAAAAAGACTCTTGATAACTATCTTGAGCAAACAAAAGAAACGAACGTAGAAGTATACGAAGAACTTGAAAAAATCTCGAAAGGTGCTCGTTGCACATTCCCTTGCTTCAAATGTAACAAGAGATGTGTTTGGGGAGCAAAAGAAGCTTTAACAAGAAAAATTTAAGCAACAAGAAGTTTTAAGCTTCGAATAAAAGTCAAATATGGCTGAGTATTTAAGGAGAAATCCCAAAATACTCAGCCATTTGCTTTATCCTAAAGTGAAAAGGATATATATTTTTTATTTTTTCTTACAAAATCTTTTAACACTACACTCATCGCACTTAGGCTTTTGTGCTGTACAAATTGCACGACCATGATATACCAATAAATGATTCATTAAAGGCCAATATTTCTTTGGAATCTTTTTTAACAAGTCTTGTTCAACTTTTGATGCTTCTTTTTCTTTAGATAGTCCAAGTCTATTTGAAAGCCTAAGGGCATGCGTATCTACTGCAATACCTTCACATTTGTTGAATGCTTCTAACATTATTACATTAGCACTTTTTCTTCCAATGCCTGAAAGTGTCGTTAAATCCTTCATTTCGTTTGGAACGATACCATTATACTTTTCTATAATTTGAATTGAACATTCTTTTATATGCTTTGCTTTATTTCTATAAAAACTAATAGAAGAGATTAGCTTTTCAATTTCTTTAGTATCCATTTTTGCAAACTGCTCTGGTGTGTTTGCAACTTTGAATAAATCTTTTGTGACGATATTTACCCTCGCATCTGTGCATTGGGCAGAGAGCATAACGGCAACCAAAAGCTCAAATGGTGATGTAAAATCAAGAGAGCCTTTTTCGCCATCGTAGCATTTAGAAAGTTCTAGTATAAATTCTTCTATTTCACTTTTTTTCATAACAATTCCTCGTTTCTAAATCCGATTTAAAATATCATATTTTTATGTAGTTTAAATTAAATATTTACCACCTTGTTTTTTTACACTACTATTTAAAAAACATCTTGGACATACACTAATCAGATTTTACTACATAGAATATAGTAAATCAACGGTAAAAGGAGGTAGTATATGAATTTTTTGAAAAAGACATGTGCAGTGTGCATGGTTGGTTTTGGCCTTGGGGTGCTACTTGTGTTACTACTTCCAATTACGGGGTGGATAGTTTTAATTGGAGCAGTGCTTTTGATTTTAGGTTTAGCATGGCTATGTAGATAAAAGGAGGATGAAAAATGAAAATCGTGGTTTATAAACCTTCAAATTTTATGAAAGGAATCTTGAGATTTTTATTTAGAGTAAAAAAGACGGAAGATAATACATAAGAAAAATTCCGTAGTAGACAGTCCCTAAAAAAATTTATATATTTTATCTTCACAAAAAGTTTTCATTTTTTAGATCTCAAACAGCTTCACCAAGCACTATGGATGTTCTTTAGCATGAGCAAGACAAAAAACAACAACAGACAAGACTTTATGCTAAGAACATCACATATTGCTAAGTGAAGAACTCGCCTTCAAAAATGAAACTCTTTTTGCTCGAACATATATAAATCTTTTTAGTAGCAAGTAGCTTTTTAAAAAAATTTAAGCAAAAAAATAGTGCAGATAAGGAAAAAATGAATTCTTCCTTATCTGCATTATTTTAATTGCTTATTTAATTAAGCTCTTTCAACTTTACCTGATTTTAAGCATCTTGAACATACTGTAATTTTTTTAGGTGTACCATCAACAACAGCTTTAACACTTCTTAGATTTGGTTTAAATGTTCTAGCTGATCTTCTGTGTGAGTGGCTTACTTGGTTTAAAAAAACTTTTTCTTTTTCACAAATTTCGCATTTTGCCATTTCAAAGCACCTCCTTATGCCTTTGTTTAATCGTTCCCTACTATTCTAGCACAACACACGCATTTTGACAACACATTTTTTCAAAAAATGCAATTGACAAGAACAAGTGTTTATGATATTATCTTCATAGTACATAGAGTATTATATTCTTTAAATAACTAAAGTCAAGTGTTTTAGGAGGTAGAAATGACTTTCTTAAATCAAAGTGTTCAATATATAAAGGGTGTGGGGCCTAGTAGAGTAACGGTTTTAAATAAATTAGGCATACAAACCGTAGAAGATGTAATAAATTATTTTCCAAGAGAATATGAAGATAGAGGGAAATTTAAAAGCATATGCGAATTGCAAAATGGTGAAGTTGCTACTATAAAGGCGGTAGTAAAATCAAATATAACTGAGAGCCGAATAAGAAAAGGAATGACAATATATAAAACAGTTGCATCAGATGAAACAGATAGCATAATTTTAACTTGGTTTAATCAAATGTTTGTTAAAAAATCATTAAAACCATTAGAAGAATACATTTTTTATGGCAAGGTAAATGCGGGAATAGGTAGAAAAGAAATGAGTGCACCTATTTTTGAAAGGCCAGGCGAAAATAAAAATTTAGGTAAAATTGTGCCTATATATCCTTTGACTGAGGGAATCACGCAAAATGTTCTTAGAGGTATAATACAATCGGCAGTAGATATGGTAAAGGGTAATTTAGAAGAAACTTTGCCAAGTAAAGTGATAAACGATAATAATTTATGCGATGTAAATTATGCGATAGAAAAAATTCATTTTCCGGTAGAACTTTCGGAGTTTGAAATTGCTAGACACAGAATTGCTTTCGAAGAATTGCTTATAATGCAACTTGGATTACTTTCAATAAAAGCAAAAGGCAAAAAAGATGAAAAAGGTATTTCTTTTGCCTCAAAAGGAGAGATTGACGAGCTTTTAAATTCTCTTCCATACAAGCTTACTGGGGCTCAAATGCGAGTTTGGAAAGAAATCGAAAAAGATATGGAAAAAGATAGACCAATGAATAGGTTGGTACAAGGTGATGTTGGCTCTGGAAAAACAGTAGTTGCAACTCTTGCCATGCTTAAAGCAGTAAATAATGGTTATCAAGCTGCTATGATGGCACCTACAGCAATCTTAGCTAAGCAACATTATTTAGGTATTTCAAAGATGTTAGCACCTTTTGGCATTAGATGCGAACTGTTTACAAGTGATTTGACAAAAAGTCAAAAGAATAAATTATTGCAATCATTAAAGGCGGGCGAAATTGACATAGCTATAGGTACACATGCACTTCTAGAAGAAAATGTAGAGTTTAATAACTGTGGACTTGTTATAACTGACGAACAACATAGATTTGGAGTAAGACAAAGAGGAATTTTAACAGCAAAAGGAGAAAAGGCAGATACACTTGTTATGACTGCTACACCAATTCCAAGAACACTTGCCATAATTCTTTATGGTGATTTGGATATTTCAATAATTGATGAGCTACCACCAGGAAGACAAAAGATTGATACTTATGCAGTTAAAAGAAACTTAGAAGAAAGAGTAAATAACTTTGTAATAAAAGAGCTTGCAAGCGGTAGACAAGCATATATAGTTTGTCCTCTTGTTGAGGAATCAGAGAACTTTGACGCAAAATCAGTTACAGAGATGTTTGATTATTATAAAGATGTTTTTAAAGATTATAAAGTGGCAATTTTGCACGGAAAAATGAAACCAAAAGAAAAAGATGAGATAATGGCAAAATTTAAAGATGGCGAAATAAATGTGCTTATATCAACCACTGTTATTGAAGTTGGAGTAGATGTTCCAAATGCGACAATAATGATAATTGAAAATGCAGAAAGATTTGGCTTAGCTCAACTTCACCAGCTTAGAGGAAGAGTCGGAAGAGGAAAGTTTAAATCATATTGTATACTAAAATATGAAAGTAATTCAGAAATAGTAAAGCAAAGAATGGAAATAATGCAAAAAAGTAGTGATGGTTTTGTTATATCTGAAAAAGACCTAGAGCTTAGAGGCCCAGGTGAATTCTTCGGAACAAAGCAACATGGTATACCAGAGTTTAAGGTTGCTAATTTAATTACAGATGTAAAAATATTAAAAGAAGCTCAAGCCGTTGCAAACGATATATTAGAAACCGATCCGATGCTTTTAAAAGAAGAGAATAAAAAAATAAAACAAAAAATAGATAAATTATTTGACACTCAAATACAATTGTAATAAAAGTGTACCAGTTGATAAAAATATGCGGTAAAAATTTTGCTTAGATTTTCACATGTAGTGAATTTGAAAAATAGAGTTACATCGGCCTTGTATTTCTAGTTAATGAAAAGGCTACCAATCACACGATTGGCAGCCTTTATACTTAGAAACTTTCGATATTATCAAATTTTAGATAATTTCCAATAAACCATTTGATTCATTAAAATTAATTGCTTGACTATAAAAGTTATTCAGCTTTTATATAAGAACCGCAACAAGTCTCATCTTCTGGTGATCCATTTTTGCAACAAGCACAAGGTGCTACTTGAATTGTTGAAAGTGTACATTTATGCATATCTGGTGCATTAAACTTACAACTACATACTGAACAGTTTATTTTAGACATTTTAAATCACTCCATAAAAAAGATTGTACTTTTGGTACAATCTTATTATGTGCTAAATTTCTATTTATATGATGTAAAATTATTCAAAATTAATCTATCCATGTTATTTCAGCATCTTCAATTTCATAGTAAACTTTAAACCAGTTTTCGTGATATTTACTAACATATGGCATAGACCATCCGTATGCGTCATTTTTTAGCTTATACAAGCATATCTTATTATTTTCATTATCTGAAGTTTTATATTCGTTTATTATTGCAATATTTTGCTTTTGAATGCTATTTGATGTTTTATAATTTGAATATGTTACATATATATTTGCTAATGACAAAACTGTGATGCAAGCAAAGAAAATATATGATAAATTTTGAAGAATTTTATTTTTGTAAAAAGAGATTTTTTGCAATAGTATAGCTGTAAATAGCATTATCATAAATATGCCAAACAAAGTATTTCTTTCACCATAAACAGGTGAAACAAGCATCATTGCTTGGGAACCAATTCCTAAGATAACTGCTGTTACAATTAAAAAGATTTCATCACTATTTAGTTTAGCTGTTTT
The DNA here is from genome assembly GCA_002404755.1 of Clostridiales bacterium UBA4698. Lineage (GTDB taxonomy): Bacteria > Bacillota > Clostridia > TANB77 > UBA1234 > UBA1234. Next base: position 51,403 of record DHKI01000032.1, read on the forward strand.
CCTATTTATAATCAGCAATATTAAAGAAAATATAGCTAATAAAACTTGTGGCAAATATTTTATAACATAAGTTTTTGCTAAAAATATAAAGCAAGATTTTATGTTTTCTATCATTGAAATTTCTTCATTTTCTTCTAAGCCGATTCTAATGAATTGTGAAGGGGCTAAGAGGACACTTGCTAGTCCTAAAGCGGATGCCAACAATACAATGATGATTTTTTTATAGCCACCTTTTATACTGGATTTTTTATTCTTGATGAATGAATATATTAGCAATAATACTGTTGTTCCAAACGACATCATACCGGCCTGTTCAACTGTTGCTGTTGCAAAGAATGCAAGTATTACTAGTGGAAACAAATTTCCATTAAAGTTATTTTTGAAATTTTTAAATAATTCATACATGTACCAAAATAGCATAAAAGTAGGATACACATAATTGAAAGAACCTGTAACCCAATACACACTTTGTCTAACTACATCTATGTGTAGCATTAATATTCCAAAAAAGAACACAAGCACTGTGATTAACGAGCTTTCTTCTTTGTTTGAAAAAAGCGTTACAATTTTCTTTGCAAAATATGCTATCGCAGTGAGCATAAAAGAATTAGCAATAGCCCAAAATATATTTGGCAGCGCTAAAAATATTGTATCTAAAAGATGAACAATTGCACGTCCGTTGACTTGTAAATAGTGTGTTTGATGAAGTTGCCAAAAATCATTTTTTATGAAAGTGGCGTAATAGTAATCGTCACCAAATAGACCGATTTGCATGTTAACAATAAAAGTTGCTACAAATAATATTATTAATAATATGTTTGGTAAATATTTTCTAAAATTCATTTTCATTAACTCCTTAATTTGTATTTTCTTGACAAAAATAAGTGGTAGTATATAATTGATTGTAGATATGGAGGGAACGTGATGATATCAATAGTTATACCAGCATACAATGAGGAAAAAACATTGCAACATAATATTTATGAAATAATAAATTACGTAAAGCAATATGATTTCGAAATTGTATTAGTTGATGATGGCTCTAAGGATAATACTTGGAACATTATAACATTACTTTCGAAAGAATACAATAATATAAGAGGTGTAAAGTTTTCTAGAAATTTTGGTAAAGAGGCGGCATTGCTAGCAGGAGTAACGGAAGCAAGAGGCGAAGCTGTAATAACAATGGACTCAGATTTGCAACACCCACCTAAGTATATTTCAGAGATGATTTCTAAGTGGAATGAAGGCTATAAGGTTGTGGAATGTGTCAGAAGCAAAAGACCAAAAGAAAGTTTTATCTATAAAATTTGTGCAGGAATGTTTTATAAAACACTTCAAAAATTAACCGGTGTGGATATGGCAAATGGCGGAGATTTTAAGCTAATGGATAGGCAGGTAGTAAATGAGGTTATAAGACTAAAAGATACAGGATTATTTTTCAGAGGCATGGTTAATTTTGTGGGATTCAAAAAAGCACAAATAGGTTTTGAACCAGCTCAAAGAAAAGGTGATACAACTAAATTCAATTTCAAATCTCTTACAAAACTTGCTTTAAATGCTATAACTTCTTTTTCTGTATTACCTCTTAATATACCGATTAAATTAGGAGTTGTAACAGCAATACTAGGCTTATTTTTGTTTGTTGTATCATTTTTTGCAAAGAGTGTGCCAGTATTTGCAAATGCATATTTATTATTGGCGGCATTAGAACTTTTTATAACAACAATGATTCTTTTTTGCTTAGGTATAATTGGCCTTTATATAGGCAAGATTTATGAGCAAACTAAGGAAAGACCAAGATATATAATAGAAGAAAAGTGTGGAAATTAATGATTTATAGCATGAAATAAATTTAGGGCAAAAGTTAATGAATGTGATAGAACAAATAAGAAAAAATGTGGAGGAAAACATATGAAGAATAATAAAGGTATTTCGCTAATAACTTTATTGGTAACTGTTATTGTAATAATTATAATCTCATCAATTTCAGTTTATAATGGAGCAAATGTTGTAAGAGATGCAAGAAAGAAAGATGCAGAGGATAGACTTAGAACGATATGTAGTGCTATTTTTAAGGATGATTCTTTTTTGAATTTTAATGACGATGATTTAGCTGAGCTTACTGAAGACGATTTCGATTATATGGATTTGCTTAAGTATTACGATACAGATTATGATGTAACAGTAAAAAAGATTGAATCTGGTGACGAAGATAAGAAAGAGATAATATATGAATTAACAATGAAAAAGAAAGATTCGGACACGCAATATGAATATTCCGCAAACTACACTATTTCTAAAGAAAAATATAACTATAATGTGAATTTCGACGAGGAAAATGGTGTGAATAGACCTATATTAGTTTCAGGAATGACTGCGATAAAAGAAGACGGAACAACTGTTGAAGATTTGTACAATGAAACATGGTATAGCTATAAAAAAACGACGCCATCATTTGCTAAAATGAAGACGGATGACGGAACGGTATATATATGGATTCCAAGGTTTGCGTATAGCATCCAAAGTTTTTATAAAGAAAGACAATCCAAAGAGGTTCCTAGTACGGCAATAAGCATAGTATTTTTGAGAGGCACTAGTAGTTACATGATAAATGACGAAGTTATGCCCGAAACATATGCAGTGCATCCAGCATTTTCTAAAGACGGAAATGAATATTCAGGAATATGGATTGAAAAAGATGTTTACACGAAATTGACAACTCTTTCAAGCGTGTATGAAGAAAAAGATTCATACGATGCACATATGATGACAAATGATGAATTTGGAGCAAGTATCTATCTAATGTATGCGTTAGAGGCAATGGATGAAATTACATTTGAAAAAGATGAGTATGTTGCCGCTTCATTGATAGATGATATAGCTAAATTTTCTAACAGTAATGGCTTTGTTACTACTTATGAATTGGATGAGAACGGCGTTACAAAAGAAAGAATTGGTGATGCAATGTGGGAAACACCATGGGATAGAGTTCTAGCAACATATCCGACAGAAGACAAACCATATATTATGAGAAAATTCGGCTCTGGAAAGTTTGACTTCGAAGCCGTAGACGGAAATGAAGAAGCCTATTGCAGAAGAGCAATAGCAGTGAAATAGAAGAATATAAATTGATGGTATGTGATATTGATTGATTGTTTATGTGGAGGAAATAAAAATGAATGTGCTTGTATTATTATCATTTATTGTATGGATAATACTTTGTATAAAAAATAAAAAGATTATAATGTCATTGCCATATTTATTAATTATATTTATAACACCAATATATGTATTATTGGACCAAATTTATTTTTTGAATATATTTGGGTGCGGTTGTGTGCCAATAGTTCAAAATAATATGTTGAATATTCCATTTAATGCAAATGATTTAAGAATATTAGTTTATAGTATATTAATAATTGTAGTAATATTTATTGGTGGAGTGTTATCAAGGAGATTTAAAAGTATAAAAGAAAAGATTTTGTATATTTTCTCTATTTTTATAATTAATATTGTTCTTGCTTTATACATATGTCAATTGTATGTATGGAATTAAATCAATAGCATACTTTTATAAGCGTAAAAGGTTATGATACATCCAAAGAAAGGGTAATAGAATTTATGGAAGAATTATCGAGTATTTCTGATAAGTAAATTGTCTAATAAATATAAGTTATAGAAAGGAAGATATATATGAAAAACAGTATTAAATCTTTTAGCATGGGGTTAATTATAGGGATTACAATTTCTATGTTTAGTGGCATAGTATTTGCTAGAAACCTTAATATGAAAAATATTGATGTGTATAGTGGCGGGATAAAAGTAATTGTTAATGGCGAAGAAATCGGTTTAAGTGATGTTTTGAATAATAATGTGGAGCCATTTTTATATAGTGGAACAACGTATGTACCGATTAGAGCAATTTCGGAAACTTTAAACAAGATTGTGTTATGGAATAATGAAAATTCTAATGTAGATATTAAAATTAAAAATATAGATAAAAACAATATAAAAAGCTACTACGAGGATATTAAATTATTAAATGATATGAAATTACATTATGCGTATTCTAAATACTATAAAGCAGGAAATGAATATAGTGATTTAGGTGAAGTAATGCTTTGTTTTACTGTTTCTGAAAAAAACAAAAGTGTCAATATATCTTTTTCAGAAAATAGAGATTTATTATTAGATTACTATCATTTAAAAAAAGAGAATGTTGTATCAAGAATTAGAAATAATTCTGCTATTATTATTGATAACACTAGAGGTGGTTATGGTGTTTCATTTAATAAAGATGGATTGAATTATTGTGTTGAAGCAACGGGATATAGCATACAAGAAGTGGTAGAGCTTATAGAAAATATTTTTGAAAGTAAGATAGGAACTATAATGGAAATCGCGAAAGCGGGATAGTTATAATAATGTTATGAAAATTCAATTGAGAGAGATTAGATTTAATGCTAATCTCTTTTTTGAATATTAAAAATATTTATGAAAAACTTAATGAATTACTTCGGATAAACTAATGAGAGTCAAATAATGACTGGAAAATAATAGAATAATCAAAGTGCTAAATATATAATTGAATTGACTAAAATCAATATATAAAGGAGTGATTTTCCTTCAATGAAAATTTTATCAAGAAAAGATTAGTTTCAACGTTTTAGATGAAAATACATACAATATAATTTTATCACATAAAATTTGGTTTACAAAATCGCCTTTTTGATGTATTATTATAGCTGAAATTATTAGAATTTGGGAGGTTTTTACTTTGTCAGATGAACAAAAGAATATACGTAACTTTTGTATTATAGCACATATAGACCATGGAAAATCTACACTTGCTGATAGGCTAATCGAGCTTACAGGTGTTTTGACAAAACGTGAAATGCAAGAACAAGTATTAGATAACATGGAATTAGAGAGAGAACGTGGTATAACAATTAAACTTCAATCTGTTAGAACTGTCTATAAAGCAAAAGATGGAGAAGAATATATACTAAATTTAATAGATACACCAGGGCATGTTGACTTTACTTATGAAGTTTCAAGAAGTTTGGCAGCTTGTGAAGGAGCAATACTAGTTGTTGATGCCTCTCAAGGCGTTGAAGCACAAACACTTGCCAATGTTTATTTGGCACTTGATAACAATCTTGAGATTGTACCAGTTATAAATAAAATCGACTTGCCAAGTGCAAATCCTGAAATGGTAATAGAAGAAATAGAAAATGTTATAGGAGTTGAAGCTCATAGTGCTCCAAGGATTTCAGCAAAAACAGGACTAAATGTAGAAGAAGTGTTAGAAGCAATCGTAAATAATATTCCAGCACCAAGTGGAGATCCAAAAGCACCAACAAAAGCTTTGATTTTCGATTCGTATTATGATAATTACAAAGGCGCAGTAGCTTTTGTAAGAGTAAAAGATGGAAGCATAAAAGTTGGCGATGAGATTGATTTCATGGCTGCTGGAAAGTCATATATAGTTTCAGAAGTTGGATATTTTGGTGCTGGCACATACATACCAACAAACGAACTAAAAACAGGCGAAGTTGGATATGTTGCAGCTAGCATAAAAAATGTATCAGACATTCATGTTGGTGATACAATAACATTAAAAGAAAACAAAGCAAAAGAGCCATTGCCAGGTTACAAAAAGGTTACACCAATGGTTTATTGTGGAATATATCCTGCAGATGGAAGTGATTATGAAAATCTAAAAGTAGCACTTGAAAAACTATCTTTAAATGATGCTTCACTTTTCTGGGAGCCTGAAACATCAGTAGCTCTTGGCTTTGGATTTAGATGTGGATTCTTAGGATTACTACACATGGAGATAATTCAAGAAAGAATCGATAGAGAATATGACTTAAATGTAATTACTACAGCACCTAGCGTTATATATAAAGTTACAAAGACAGATGGAACAAAATTTGATTTATATAATCCGACAGATTTACCTGCTACACAAGAAATTTCTTATATCGAAGAACCAATTGTAAAAGCAGATATAATGCTTCCAAAAGAATATGTTGGAAATGTTATGGAACTATGCCAAGATAGGCGTGGTGTGTATAAAGATATGCAGTATATGGATGCATCAAGAGTAATACTAAAATACGAGCTTCCATTAAATGAAATAATATACGATTTCTTTGATGCACTTAAATCTAGAACAAAAGGCTATGCTTCATTTGATTATGAAATTATTGGTTATAACAAATCGGATTTGGTTAAACTAGATATAATGCTAAATGGCGATGTAATAGATGCATTTTCACTTATTGTGCATAAAGACAAAGCATATGCAAGAGGCAGAAAAATGGCAGAAAAGTTAAAAACAGCAATTCCAAGACAAATGTTTGAAATTCCTATTCAAGCAGCAATTGGCGGAAAAGTAATAGCAAGAGAGACTATTTCTGCAATGAGAAAAGATGTATTGGCAAAATGTTACGGTGGAGATATAACACGTAAGAAAAAGCTTTTAGAGAAACAAAAAGAAGGAAAGAAAAAGATGAAGAGTTTTGGAACAGTTGATGTACCTCAAGAAGCATTTATGTCAATATTAAAACTAGATGATGAATAAGGAGAGTTGATAATATTGATGTCAATGACACATGCACTTTACGCAAAACATGTGGCTGAACATATTTTTTTAGTGTATGGTGTAAAACTAAAGAGATATAGCTTAATATACGGAGCGATAAAACCAGATGCATCAACAATATTTGCAAAATACCCGCATTATATAAATCTTTCCCTAGATAATTTATGCGAAACGGTTGATGACTTTATAGAAACAATAGAAGGAAGAAACGAACTTGAAACTAGGGCATTTGCAAGAGAATTAGGAGTTGTTCTTCATTATATTGCAGATTATTTTTGTAGAGTTCATAATGATGTGAATGGAATAAAGCATCCTAAAAATTTTAGACATATATGGTATGAACAAGGCTTGCAAAGAGCAATAAAAAAATATGAGCTTGAAGCACTTAAAGAAGAAGTTACAAATGATTTAGACTATGATATAAAAAAGATAGACATGATATCTTTTAAAGACTATATCATATACAAACATAACAGATATATGAAAGAAGCAGGCAAAATGTACATGAAAGATAACAATAAAAAGAGAAAGAAAACAGACATAGTTTATTCATATAAAATGGAACTACTTATTTCATCATATATCGTTAAAAAAATATTAGATAAAACAAAGTTGTTGGGAAGATAACTAAACAAAGAAAGGAATTTAAAATGGACGAATTTAAAATTGAAGGAAGAAATGCTGTAACTGAGCTTTTAAAATCAGATAAGACAGTAAACAAACTAATGATACAAAAAGGTGAAAGACAAGGTTCAATAAATGAAATAATAAAGCTTGCTAAAAACAAAAAAATAATAATAACAGAAGTAGATAAAAATAAATTAGACCAATTATCAGAAACAAAGCATCATCAAGGAGTAATTGCATTTGTATCTCCAATCGAATACAAAGAATTAGATGACATTTTTGAGCTTGCAAAAGAAAGAAATGAAGCACCATTCATACTAATAGCAGATGAAATAGAAGATCCACACAATTTAGGAGCTTTAATAAGAAGTGCAGAATGTGCAGGATGCCACGGAGTTATAATTCCAAAAAGAAGAGCTGTTGCAGTAACAGAAGTTGTTGCAAAAACATCAGTTGGAGCAACAGAATATGTGCCAATAGTAAGAGTAAACAACATAAACGAAACAATCAGAGAATTAAAAGATAGAGGCGTTTGGATAGTTGGTACAGATGGATCAGCCAAAATAACATACTATGACCAAGATATGACAGGTTCAATTGCGATAATAATTGGAAGCGAAGGAAGAGGAATGAACAAACTAACAATGGAGAATTGTGATTTCTTAGTTAAAATTCCAATGATGGGAAAAATAACATCATTAAATGCAAGCGTATCAGGAGGAATAGTGCTATTTGAAGCATTAAAGCAAAGACTAAAAAAATAATTAAAAAATATAAAACTTTTTTACTACTTAATTGTCTAATAAGGTGAAACACCTTTTTAAAAATAAAAATGGTGATACTTAAAATATTGTTTCAAGCACCAAAAAAGAATGAAGCTAAATTCAAAGATTTTAGAACAAAAAAATTATTTCCCTACCTTCTAAAATCAAGAAATTAGCTTTATTTTTTTCGCTTGAAAATCAACCAAACCAATCAATGGGTGTTTTTACTTTTGATTTTAATAACTATAATTTTGGACAATAGTAATTAAAATAATCGTGCACGAAAAAATGTTTGCCAAATTGTTGACTCGTTTAATGTTACATGATAAAATAAAGCTTATCAGATACATAGAAGCGGAAATTCATTATGAGGTTGGTGATTAACATAAAAAATAAGGAGTTTTATCATATACTGTTGGGGTTGTTGATAGGAATTTATACATTTATGTTTTATGTGTTTAATTTTTGCACAATACATTACCATTTTGTAAAGTCGCTAATAGTTTTAATTCCAGTAATAATATGTTTTGTTATATATTGGCTCTTAAAGAAAGATAAAATTAAGAATAGACTAGCATTAGCATTTACTGTTGCATCAACAATTTGTTTTTTTATGTTAGCATTTTTATTGCTAATTTTATTATTTTTTGATGAAGGTACGTCATATGAAGATAATCCTTGGAAGTACAACCATATAAAGAAAATTGCAAACTATACAAGCTACACATACCAGTTTCCTTCAGAATTATCAAGTGAATTTTTAAGAGATAGGAAAGTTAAATTGTATTATACTCCACAATTCTTGCAAGGTGCATTTCAATTAAATTTATTAATGGAGTTAAATGAAAATGAAATAAATGAGTATATTGAAAGGTATGAGGGGAGCTCAAAAATTGTCGTTGACATTAAAGAAATGAAAGAGGAAGACTTAAAACAATATGCAATTTACGAACCATATGGAATCTTTAAAGAATATGAATTTGAAAGATTTATTGAAAATGCTACATTTTATATATTTGAAAGTAAACCCTACAAACCTAATGATTGGAATCACGGTGTGGTTCAATATATGGCAAAAAATGAAGAGTTAGCACAGTTACTCCTGGTCACTGAAGTGTGGTGAGGTGTGATAACGAAAAGTTTTATAGGTTTTAAAAATTCTCTATTGCCCAATTCAAATGTTTTGTGATATAATCATACCCGTTATTTTGAATATAGGAGGTTAACTTATGAATATTAAACGAGAAGAAGAAAACATCGAAAGAAAGAAGCTACAAGTTACACAAAACTATATTGACAAAGAGATTAAAGAAAGTGAAGAGAGACTAGAACGAGGATTTGATGATTACGACTTTGATGACTACGCAGATGATTACATGAAAGCAGCCCTAAGAGAAAGGTTTAGCCAAAGAATTAAGAACTTAAAAATGGTTAGACCATCGCCATATTTTGCAAGAGTAGATTTTGTAGAAGATGGCTCTGAACATAGGGATGCTTTTTATTTGCGGAAAAGCAATGATAACTGATCACAATACTCTAGAACAAGTAGTAATTGACTGGAGAGCTCCTATAGCGGATTTATATTATGAGGGAAGACTTGGAGAGGCAGAATATAATTGCCCTGCAGGAAAAATACATGGAGAAATAAAATTAAAAAGACAATATTTCTTTAAAAATGGCGATTTGCAAGATGTTATGGATATAGACATAACAACAAATGATGAAATGCTACAGCCATTCTTATCTGCCAACTCAGATACAAGACTTAAAAACATCATATCGACAATTCAGGCAGAACAAAATAAAATCATAAGAGCTGATATGTGGCAGCCGCTTGTAGTGCAAGGAGTTGCTGGTAGTGGGAAAACAACAATAGCACTACACAGAATAGCATACTTGATTTACAATTATGACAAAAACTTTTTTCCAGAAGAATTTTTAATAATCGCACCAAATAAATTCTTCTTAAACTACATTTCAAACGTATTACCAGACTTAGGAGTTGATAGAGTGGGACAAAGTACATATGAAGAAATAGCATTTGATGTTATCGGAAGTGAGTTTGAGATTGAAGAGCCTAATAATAAACTTGCTAGAATAATAGATAATAATAAATCAGAAAAAGAAAAAAAGATGTGCGAAATAATAATTGAAAGTTCAAAATATAAATCATCAATAAGATTTAAAAACCTTTTGGATGAATATTTGTATGAGGTAGAAAAAAGATTCGTACCAGAAGATGATTTTAAAGTCGGAAAATATGTATTTATGAAGAGGGAAGATGTGGAGCATCTGTTTTTTAGAGAATACAACAACTTGCCATTTTGCAGGAGAATGGAGGAAATATCAAAACACTTAAAAAGTGCAGTAACAATGAGAAGTGGTCAAATCTTAAAAGATATCGAAGAAGAAAGAGACTACAAGATAGCTAAAATCAAAATGGATGAGCCAAATGAGCAAATAAGACTTTCACTTATCCGTGATGCATACAAAGAGGCAGAAGATTTATCAAAAGAAGTTACTAAAAATGTAAAGAAAAACGTTCAAAAATACATAAGTAGCACAAATAAAGTTTTAGAGCCAATAAAATATTATAAAGAATTTATGGATGTTTATATTGATACACTTGCAAAAGGCAGAATATCAGATGAAGAAATAAAATACATAAAAACATCATTTGCAGATGCACAGCGAAAAGGCAAAATAGAGATGGAAGACTTGGCACCACTTATGTATATAAAATATATGGTACATGGAATAAAGACTAAATTTGAGTTAAAGCATATAGTAATAGATGAAGCGCAAGATTTTAGTGAATTTCAGTTCTATATATTTAAAAAAATAGTTAAAAGTAATTCACTTACAATACTTGGAGATTTGGCACAAGGAATATATTTCTACAGGGGCACGAACAATTGGCAAAAAACAATGAGCATAGTATTTGGTGATGGCATTGACCCAACATACTTAACACTAAAAAAGACATACAGAACAACAGAAGAGATAATGAATGTGGCAAATAAAGTAATTTCACACATAATGGATAAGCTAAATTGTCCTCCAGGTGAACCAGTAATGAAAAATGGAGCACCAGTTATAGTAAAACATTTTGAAAACGAAGAAAAAATGGTAGAGCAAATAAAAGAAAGACTAAAAGAGTACAAAGAAAAAGGCTTTAGCAATATAGCACTAATATGCAAAACGGTGGAAGATTGTATAAAACTAAAAGAACAATTGCAAGATGAAGAAATACATATAATAAGCAGTAAAGATTCAGAATATACAGGTGGAATCAACATAGTTCCATCATATTTATCAAAAGGACTTGAATTTGATGCCGTAATAATAACAAATGCTGATGTACATAACTATACAGATTCAGAAGTAGACACAAAACTATTATATGTATGTATCACAAGGGCAATGAATACGCTCGAAATATATCACATAGACGAACTTACAAAATTATTACAGTAGAAGTTGCTATTAGGCATTGACAAATTGCTCGAAATATAGGATAATTATTAAAGCTTTTTACGTGAATTATTGGCGTAAGAAAGATAATTTAGCAGATTCGGAAAGGATTGATTTTAAAATGGCAAATAATGAAGAACAAAACTTTGCAGAGTTATATGAAAACTCACTTAAAAAATTAGAGGAAGGAACTATCGTAGAAGGAACTATCGTAGATATCGTTGGAGAAGATATTTTCGTTGATTTAGGATACAAGGCAGACGGAGTTATACCAAGAGGAGAGTTCTCTTATGGTGATGAAAAACCAGCTGATAAAGTAAAAGTTGGAGATAAAATATCAGCATACATCTTAAAGATGAATAATGGTCAAGGAAATGTATTGTTATCTACAAAAAGATTACAATCAAAAAAATTAAGAGAAGAGTTCGAAGCAAATGTTAAAGCTGATAAACCAGTTGAAGCAAAAGTTACAGAGATTAAAGATGCTGGTGTTATAGCTGAAGCAGGTAGCACAAAAATATTTGTTCCAAGAACACAACTTGTTAAGAAAGTTACAGATTTAGCTGAATACAAAGGCAAAACACTTGCACTAAAAGTTATCGAATACAACCCAGAAAAGAGAAAGATAGTTGGTTCAGAAAGAAAGCTTGCAGACGAATTAAGAGAAATGCAACTTGCTAAAACATGGGCTGAAATAGAAGTTGGCAAAACAATGATTGGTACAGTTAGACAAATCACAGATTATGGTGCTTTTGTTGATATCGGTGGAATTGATGGTTTACTTCATATTACAGAAATCTCTTGGAAGCAAATTAAACATCCAAGTGAAGTTTTAAAAGTTGGTGACCAAATCAAAGTTAGAGTTATAAAGATAGACAAAGAACATAACAAAATTTCTTTATCATACAAAAATCCAGAGGATGATCCTTGGGCAAACATTAAATACCAAGTAACTGATATTGTTACAGGTAAAGTTGTAAGCTTAAAACCTTTCGGAGCATTTGTAGAATTACCAAATGGAATGGAAGCTTTGGTTCACATATCAAACATCACAAATAGAAGAATTGCTAAACCAGATGAAGTTCTTAAAATTGGTGATGAAGTTACAGGTAAAATAGTAGAAATCAATCCAGAAAAGAGAAGAATTGAAATTTCTATAAGAGAACTTGAGAACGCAGAAGCTGAAGAGAGCAAAGAAAACACAGAAGAATAAGAATATATTAAGTTCTTAAAAGAATGTGTAGCGTAACAATTGTAAAGAAGTAATATTGGCGGGTGAGTAGCCCGCCAATAAAAAGGCTTTATGGAAAAGTTATGTAAATAGATAAAAATGTCTAAAAATAACAAAAAATATAAAAATGAATCGAATTTGGTTACCTCCCAGGTATCCAAGTGATAAATGGCCGCTTGCCATTAGATATAATCCAAAAACGAAAAGGGGAATTAGAAATGGAAATTAGAAATGTAGCTATTATCGCCCATGTTGACCATGGCAAGACTACACTTGTAGATGCTTTATTAAAGCAATCTGGTACATTTAGAGCAAATGAGCATGTAGATGAGCGTGTTATGGACTCAAATGCACTAGAAAAAGAAAGAGGAATCACTATACTTGCTAAAAACACAGCAGTTCATTATGGTGATTACAAAATCAATATTATTGATACACCAGGACATGCTGACTTCGGTGGAGAAGTTGAGCGTGTTTTGAAAATGGTTGATGGTGTAATACTTCTTGTTGACGCATTTGAAGGCGTTATGCCACAAACAAGATTTGTTTTGAGAAAAGCTTTAGCACTTAACTTAAAACCAATCGTTGTTTTAAACAAAATAGACAGACCAGGTGCAAGACCTAAGGCTGTGGTAGATGAAGTAATTGATTTATTCTTAGAGCTTGCAGCAAACGATGATCAATTAAACTTCCCGGTTATTTATGCTTCAGGAAAACAAGGTGTTGCTTCAATGGATCCTGATGTTCCAGGAACAGATATGAAGCCTATATTTGAAACAATAATCAATTATATAGGTGCTCCATGCGTTGATAAAAATAAACCATTCCAAATGCTTGTTTCAAGTATTGACTATGACAACTATGTTGGAAGAATAGCAATTGGTAGAGTTGAAAGAGGAAAGATTCTTCAAGGACAAAATGTTGCTGTATGTAGAAAAGACGGAAACATTCAAAACCTAAAGATAGGAAAAATATACACATATCAAGGCTTAAAGAGAATAGAAATTGACGAAGCTGATGCCGGTGATATAGTTGCAGTTGTTGGTATTCCAGATATAAATATTGGTGAGACAATAGCTGATCCAAACGAACCAGAAGCAGTACCTTTCGTTGATATCGACGAACCTACTCTAACAATGACATTTAGCGTTAATAACGGACCATTTGCAGGTAGAGAGGGCGAATTTGTTACATCAAGACACTTAAGAGATAGACTTATGAAAGAACTTGAATCAAATGTAAGCTTGAGAGTTGAAGAAACAGATAGCCCAGATAGCTTTAAGGTTTCAGGAAGAGGAGAATTACATCTATCTGTTCTTATCGAAACAATGAGAAGAGAAGGTTTTGAGTTTATGGTATCAAGACCATCTGTAATATATAAAGAAATCAATGGCGTAAAATGCGAACCAATGGAAGACTTAGTTATTGATGTTCCAGATGAATATACAGGTTCTGTTATCGAAAAATTAGGTGTAAGAAAAGCTGAAATGACAAACATGGTTGCAGGAAATCAAGGATATACAAGACTTGAGTTCAAGATACCTGCAAGAGGATTGATTGGTTATAGAAGCGAATTCATGACTGATACAAAGGGAAACGGAATAATGAACCATGTATTTAATGGATACGAACCTGCAAAAGGCGATATAGCTGCTAGAAATAAAGGTGTTCTAATAGCATTTGAAACAGGAAAATCAGTTACTTATGGACTATACAATGCACAAGAAAGAGGAACATTATTTATAGGAGCAGGTGTTGAAGTATATCAAGGTATGATAATAGGTGAAAACGCTAGACCAGATGATATGGAAGTAAACGTATGTAAAGAAAAACATCTAACAAATACTAGAGCATCAGGTAGTGATGATGCATTAAGACTAACACCACCAAGAGTTTTATCACTAGAACAAGCAATCGAATTTATCGCTGAAGATGAATTAGTAGAAGTTACACCACAAAATATAAGACTAAGAAAGAAAATACTAGATCCAACAGCTAGAATCCGCTGGATGAGAGCAAACGGATTGCTATAAAATCAAGAAAGAATGTACTTAAATAAAAATGTTAGGTACATTCTTTTTCTTAATGTATGGAAAATATTGTTACAGTTTGAATTTATAAAAGTTATATAATCGATTTTTATAGAAGTTTAGCCTTAATATCCGAAAAATCAATGATAAGGTATAATCCGAATGATTGGCTTGATGAATGAAAATATATCCTTTACAAAATTGCAATGAAGTGATAATATAGTCAGCGTACATTTATGTTTGTTTAATGTGAAAAGTGTTTAAGAATTTTAACATGCAGAAACGCATTAGGAGGTATAATAACAATGAAGTACGAAAAAGAGATCAAGGTTTTAGACATCGACATTGAAACGACCATGTCAAATTTGCAAGTAATTGGAGCTGAATTTGTAGGTAAGAAAGAACAAAAAATTTATGTTTACGATGTTCCAACTTTGTATTATCGCTATCTTGAGATTTGTGAGCTTCTGAAAAGCTCGAATGAATTGATGGTGACTACAAATATTGGGAAATTAAAAGTGCTTTTGGAAGAGTTTGTCGACTTAATTCCTGAAGGTGATTTGATAGGTTTGACGGTCGAGTTAGGTGTGAAAGACATTAGAGAAATTTTGAAACTTCCTGTAGAAAAAATGCTTGAAAAAATTCAAGGAAGAGCTTTCTTTGAAAAAATTAGTTCATACAAGATTAATCCAAACAAATGGATTAGACTTAGAAAAAGCAATGAAAAAGTTGAACTTACAACAAAGCACATATTTAACAAAAAGGAAATGAAGGTTCAGGCTGTAGAGGAAAGAGAGATAACCACATCTTCTTTTGAAGAAACTAACAGTATTCTTGAAAGTATAGGCATTGTTAAGAAAAGTTATCAAGAAAAAATTAGGTATAGTTACGAATTAGATGGAGCTAATATCGAGATTGACTTGTGGCCATTACTTAACCCATATCTGGAGATTGAGTGTGATGATGTAAGTGTGATTGAAAGCATTATTACTAGATTAGGACTTACTGATAAAGAAATCGTTTCTATTAATACTCAGCAGTTATATCGTAGAATAGGTATTGATTTGCAAAAAACACCGGAACTTAAGTTTTAACCTTTAAAAAAGGGTATTTCATAAAAAGTGACAGTTTAAATTAAATTGACACAGAAAAAGGGATATGAGGCTACATTAAATTGTAGTCTCAATTTATTTTATAATGGAGGTACGGTAATGGATAATATTAATTTAAATTTATATAAAATTTTTTATATAGTTGCTAATTCTAAAAGCTTTGTAGAGGCATCTAATAAATTATATATTTCACAACCAGCAATAAGTAAAGATATAAAAACATTAGAGTCTATAATGAATACAAAATTGGTTTATAGAAAAAATAATGGAATAACTTTAACTAGAGATGGAGAAGAGTTTGTTAAATATCTGGAGGAATCATTTGGTATATTAAATGTAGGAGAGAAGATAATAAAACAAAGAAATGATTTATCAAGTGGAAATATATCTATTGGTTGTCCTTCTCATATATCATCACTTTTTTTGATGGAAAAAATAGAAGAGTTTAAAAAGGACTTTTCAAATATTAGAATTCGATTATGAGTGGGTCAAGCGAACAATTAATGAAAATGTTACAATTGCACAAAGTTGATTTTATAATAGATACTTCTCACAATACAAGTATATATAATAATTTAAAGATAAAACATATAAAGGAATTTGATACAATCTTTATTTCAAACCAAAAAAGAAAAAACGAACGCAGATAAGAAATTAATAAGAGAATATTTAGAAAAATAATATAGATATAACTTCAAGTTATATCTATATTATTTTTTTGTATTTGTTTGTTTTTATTATGCATTATAAAATCACATAAAAATATATTAAAGGAGGAAATGTATGAAAATTGCAATTGAAGGAATGGATGGTGTGGGGAAGACGACAATTGCTAAAAAACTAGCAGGTGATTTAGACTTCATGTATGTAGATAAACCTCTTCATTATTTGTTAGATGGAACAGAAACTGAAACATATATGAAGTTAAATAATATTTTGAAAAAAATGTACAATTTGGATGATTCTGTGATTAAAGCTTGGATGATAGGGTTAGGCAATTTATATAGTTGTAGATATTTCAAAAATGAAAATGTTATTTTAGACAGGCATTTAGTTTCAAATTATTTTTGGAATGGAAGTAAAGAAAGTAACATCGTTTTTTAGAGCCTTGATAGATTTAATTGGAGTGCCTGATATGACAATTCTTTTATATGCTTCAACCAAAACGCGTCAAGAACGATTAGCATTAAGAGATAATAAGGATAGAGACCTTTTTGATCCAGAAATATTAGTTGAAGGATATGAGAAAATGAAAAAATTTTTGGAAGAATTTAATATACCATATATTCCAATAAATACTGAAAATAAAACTTTGGAAGATGTATACAGTACTGTTTACCAAGAAGTTGAAAAAATCATGAGAAAGGAGAAACAGGAACATGGAATTGTTGAGCCCAGCAGGTAATTTAAAACATATTGATTTAGCAATAAATAAAAAAGTAGATGCTGTATATGGAGGTTTAAAAGAATGGAATGCTAGAAACAAAGCCGTAAACTTTTCAATAGAACAATATAATGAAGTAGTAAAAAGATTACATACTCATGGTATAAAATTTTACATGACATTAAATACCTTAGTGTTTGATGAAGAAATTGAAGAGATATTATGTTTTTTAGAAAAAGATGATACTGTATTACCAGATGCTTTTATTATTGCAGATTTAGGTTTAATTCAAAGAATTAAAGAAAGTTTTCCTAATGTAGCATTGCATTTTTCAACACAATTTGGAATTCATAATATATCCGATGTTAAATTTGTTGAGAGCTTATCTTGTGAAAGGGCTATATTAGCCAGAGAACTAACAGCAAATGAAATAAATAATATAAAAAATAATACAGAATTAGAAATAGAAAATTTTGTATGGGGGTCGCAATGTATAAGTTTTTCTGGAATGTGTTTTTTTGGTTCATTAATTAATTGTGGTAATGGTAATAGAGGGAAATGTATTATAACATGTAGAGATATATATCAAATCGGGGATGAAAAGGGGCATTTTTTATATGTTCCGGACTTGGATTGTACGGCAATGCTTTCAGTTTTAGAAAAAATGAATATTGATTGTATCAAGTTAGAGGGAAGAAGAAGAGCGGTAGAAGAATTGTCAAATATTATAGATAATATACAAAAACAACAATATAATACTGAACAAAATGGATATATATATGGAGAAAAAGTAGGAAAAAATAAACTTTATGAAAAAATTAATAAGAGAATAAAGCCAATTTGCAATGTAAGAGAATTAAAAAATATATCTGAATATGATGTTTTTATAAAATATAACGAGGGTACTCCTGAAGAATTTATAACTGAAAATATCGAAAGTTACAATAAAGAAGATATATATTATGTTTTTTCAGAATATAAAAAAGATTTTAAATTTGATAAGAAAAATATTTCTATTGATTTAAAAATTGAAGGAGATGTAGTAACCAGTTTATTATATGTTAATTCAAATGGAGAAGGAGAGAATTTTAATGATATACAAGAAAGTGGATATGTACCATTTGAATTAAAAAGATTTGTTAAAGACATAAATATTATTAATGAGAATATTAACTTATATAAAGTAAAATATATTAGAAATCAAGAGGATAATTATAAAATTAGTGTGAACTTGTATAATAAAATATTGGAATATATAAAAAATGATAACTTGATGAATAAAAAGAAAAAGCAAGATATAAATAAAAAATTTAGAGTAGAAGAGTTATATGTAGAAACAGATAGATTAGATTATGCATTAGAATTAAAACAAATCTCACAAGTTAAAATTATTTATAATATAGCTTCAATAGAAAATTTGAAAATAGTAAAAAGACTTATATCTGAATTAGGAAACGATGTAATATATAAATTACTCTTATTTAATTTTAAAAGTGTAAGTTTATTGGAGTATTATAAAGAACTTGAAAGTTATCCAGTAATGTTTACTAGACTATCGCAAATATATGAAACAAAAGATTTAAAGTTTAGTAAGAAATATATAGATTATACTATTTATGCATGGAATATGGATACTATAAAATTTCTAAAGAAGTACGGCATCGATGAATTTACGGCCTCTCCTGAATTAAGTTATGCGAAAAATAATAAAATTTTTAATGGGAATACAGTTCAATATATAATTGCAGGCAAGTTACCATTAGTATATACGAGACAATGTTTTTCACATTTATATGGTTGTGAGAATTGTATAAAAAATAAAAAAACAGAAAAAGAGCTTATTAATGTTGATAAAAATATTAAATTTAAAATTATTTGTAAGGACGATTATAGGATGATTATTGCAGATACTCCTATGTTGAATAACTTTCAATACTTTAATAATTGTAATTCAATAAAATTTAGGTATGTAACAACAGATCAAGAAATAGATGAAATAATAAAGACAATAAATACTATAAAAGAAGAAAATTATTACGAAAAGTTAAAGAATATGAAATTGTGGAAAGATTCTTATGAAGGAAACATTTTGGAAAGTAGGTGCTAATAAATAATGAGAACGAAAAGTATATGGGGAAACCCTCCAACAAGACTATATAAATTAATAAATTTAGCGGAAAGGGATTTTAGTAATAAATTTACTGCTTGTATAGTAGGATGTTCGGACGGAAAGTTTTTAATGCCATTTGCGAGAAAAGGTTATTTAGTAACAGGATATGATATAGATGAGATTGCATTATATGGTGGTGAAAAGGATTTCCCGATTGTAAATGATAAAATAAAGTATACATATAATAAAAATTTTAAATCAAACGATTATGAATTAGAAAGAAAACGTGTTTTAGGTATAGTTGAAAGATTGGAAAAAGAAAATTTATCAAATAATGCAATTATTGAAAAGAGAGATTTTTACAAAAATATTCCGAACGAAAAATTTGATGTAGTTTTTACAAGTTGCTCATTACATTATACTGTGAATAAAGAGTTTACATTAAAGGATAAAGTAGAAAAATTACAATCAATTGTTTCAAAAAATGTTTTTTTGTATATTGATTATATGATGGCAATTGATGAGGAAGATAGTATAAATTATCCTAAAAATAAGTTCTTTAGAAAAGGCGAAATTAAAAATTATTTTGATGATAATTGGAAAATTATTTCCGTTATAGAAAATAATACGCCTTCTTTTGAAGGTGCTCATGTTGATTGCGTAAAAGATCATTTTCATAGATTTGGATATGTGTTAGCTAAAAAAGTAAAATAGGAGGAAAATAAAATGCAAAAAAAAGAAATATGCTGGAATATAACAACAAGATGCAATCAAGATTGTAAATATTGTCACAGATTTTTGAATGTTAAAGAGTTGCCATTTGAAAAAAGTGAAAAGATTTTAGATAATTTAGTAAAAGATAAAATTACAGATA
Organism: Clostridiales bacterium UBA4698; assembly: GCA_002404755.1. Taxonomy (GTDB): domain Bacteria; phylum Bacillota; class Clostridia; order TANB77; family UBA1234; genus UBA1234. The sequence goes on from DHKI01000032.1 coordinate 71,622, forward strand.
TTACTTGGACAGGTGGAGAAGCATTAATATATGAAAATATAGATAAGTTAATTGAAAAAGCGTATAAAAGCGGGATAAAAAATAAGCTAATAACAAATGGAAAAATTCTGGCAAAGGGTGATATGCATATTATTAAGTATTTAGATAGCTTAACATTATCAATAGATTCTAATAATAATCAAATAAATGAAAAACTTGGTAGAGGAAAAAATCACTTTATAAATATTAAATATATATTAGATTACATTAAGGAAAATAATATTAATATAAAGTTAAGAATTAATACTGTTGCAAATAAGCTAAATATTAAAAATATGAGTGAATTAATGACTTTTTTAAATGAATACAATATTTATGCTTGGAGGATATTCAGATTTATGCCATTAAGGGAAACTGCAATAAAAAACAAAGAACAATTTGAAATTTCCGATGAAGAATTTGAATCTATAAAGGTCAAAAGTAAAAAAGAGAGTAATATAAAAAGAATAGAATTTCGTCAAGAAAAAGATATGGAACAAAAGTATGTATTGTTAGTTGCAAATGGTGATATAGTTGTAACTGAAAATGGAAAAGATTTAAAAAAAGGAAATGCTTTGTTTGATAGTGTATCAAAATATATGTAAAGGAGAAAAGCTATGAGTAATGAAACTCCAAATCTTATAATAATAGGAAATATAGCATATGATGTAATTGATTTTGGCAAAGTTTTTGATGACAGAGAACAAATTGATGAAATTGGAGGAGCTTGTGTATTTTCAGCTATTCCTGCTAGTTTTTTTAACAGGGTAGGTGTGGTTGCTAAAATTGGTGAAGACTTTGACCTTTCTAAATTTTATAATTATAATATTGATTTGTCAGGAATAAAAAGATTGAATCTTCCAACAACTAAATTTTATACTATATGGAATACAATTGATGGTCAAAATAGAACTATTATTGGTGAGGTGCAGCCTGATATGGAAGTTGGTGCTAGTGATATACCGGAAAAATTCTTAAAAGCGAAACATTTTCATTTGACTACGGCCAATCCTTTGAAACAACTAGAGATAATTAATTATTTGAGAAAGAAAACAACGGCAACAATTAGTGCAGATACAATTGATTGTTACGCCAAACAACCAGAATGCAAAATGGTTTTTGATAATGTTGATATAGCTTTTATAGATAAAGAGTATACCAATTTATTGGATTGTAAAGCACGAATTAAGATTATAAAATATGGTAAAGAAGGTTGCTTATATTATTCAAGTAAAAAAAGTTTTCCTGTTTATGCAAATGTAATAGAAAATGTTGTAGACAAAACGGGAGCAGGAGATTGTTTAAATGGAGTTTTTTTGAATTTATTAATTAATGGGCAAAACGAAATTAAAGCATTAACTACAGCTGTAAATATAGCCACAGAATCAATAAAGAATAGAGGAATAATGAGTTTGAAAATACCATCTAATGTAAAATATGATGTGGAAATATAAAAATACAAAGTTGAAATGCATGTTTTGTAAATGAGAGCCCAAAATAAATATGTTAATGACAAAATTGAATATACGAAGCTGATGAGGGTGCAAGTTAGAATACTTACACCTCAATGTTTTTTAAAAAGGTCATTACACATAATGTGAGGCTTAAATCAAAAAAAGATAAGAGACTTTGCCTCAAAATATAATTTTGAAATGATGTGGATGAGTTTATATGGAACTTTATTTGGTATATTTAGGAGGAGTAATATGGAGGAATATGAATATAGTTTTGAGGTTGCTGGAATTGAACCATATATAGAATATTGTGAGAAAAATTCTTATAAACTACGTAAATCAAATACACAAAAAAGAATTGTTTATGAAAATTTTTATAATAAAAATGTATTAGCGAGAATTACAACTGAAATCGAGAATAATAATGAAATCACAAAAATCGATTTTAAAAATGTTGGCAAAAATGAAAAAGATTTAAAAGTTTCGAATGAATCAATACCAATGTTAATTACATCTGAAAACATTGATATGATTGAATCTATTTTAGAGGTATTAAGATTTGAAAAAACCTCTGAGCTTAAAAGAGAAAGATATGTTTATATAAAAAATAATGTTAAGTTTGAAATAGATAAATATATTGAGCCAATAATGAATGTTGTTGCCATAGAGGGAGAAAAGTCTTTAGTGGACAGTGTTTATCAAGAAATAAAAGAGCTTTGAAAAGCAGTTTTGTATTTGCAGTTACCATAATTTATGGTATAATAGCAAAGAATGGTTAAATTATTGAGTGCTTTGTGCATTCTAAGATTTTGACTGTATTTCAAAATATAATTTAATTATAGATAGGATGATAAAAAATGAAATTACAAGATTTTTATTATGACTTGCCAGAAGAGCTTATAGCACAACATCCAACAGAAAAAAGAGATGAGTGTAGACTACTTGTTTTAGACAAAGAAACTGGAAAAATCGAGCACAAAATTTTTAAAGATATTGTTAAGTACATATCTCCAAATGATTGCTTGGTAATAAATGAAACAAGAGTTATTCCTGCTAGGCTTTATGGCAGAAGAGAAGAAAAAGAAGAAAAAATTGAAATGCTACTTCTAAAAGATTTAGGCGATGAGAAGTGGGAGGTTCTAGTAAAACCAGGCAAGAAGTGCAAAATAGGTACAGAGCTTTTATTTGAAGCAGATGGCGAGGTTTTACTAAAAGCAAAAGTTATTGAGATTAAAGAAGATGGAAATAGGGTTGTAAAACTTTCATATGATGGCATTTTAAATGAAATTTTAGATAAAATTGGAATAATGCCACTTCCACCATATATACATGAAAAGTTAAAAGAAAAAGAAAGCTATCAAACAGTATATAGTAAGGTTGAAGGTAGTGCTGCAGCTCCTACAGCTGGCTTACATTTTACGCCAGAATTGTTAAGTGAACTTGAGAAAAAAGGCGTAAAAATAGCTAGAGTTTTACTACATGTTGGACTTGGTACTTTTAGACCGGTAAAAGAAGAAAACATAGAAGATCACAAAATGCATTCTGAGTATTATGAAATATCTAAAGAGGCATGCGATATAATAAACGAAACAAAGAAGAATGGTGGAAGGGTAATTTGCGTTGGTACAACTTCATGTAGAACTGTTGAATCAGCAGCTGATGAGAATGGCTTTTTAAAGCCTCAGAATGGCAATACAGAGATTTTTATATATCCAGGATATAAGTTTAAGGTATTAGATTGTTTAATAACTAATTTTCACTTGCCAGAGAGCACACTTTTAATGCTTATATCAGCACTTGCAAATAGAGAAATGATAATGAATACATATAAAGTTGCTGTCGAAGAAAAGTACAGATTTTTTAGCTTTGGAGATGCAATGTTAATTAAGTAAAAATGCATGAAAATCATAATTATTTAAGATGAAAGGAAAATTATATGGAACAACCTATTAGATACGAATTATTAAAAAAAGATAAAAAAACTGGTGCGAGACGCGGAAGAATATATACTCCACATGGAATTATAGAAACACCAGTATTTATGCCTGTTGGAACACAAGCAACAGTAAAAGCAATGACACCAGATGAACTTAAAGAAATGGTAGATGCAAGAATTATTTTGTCAAACACATATCATTTATTTTTAAGACCTGGTGATGAGCTAATTAAAGAGGCTGGCGGACTTCACAAGTTTATGAATTGGGATAGACCTATCCTTACAGATAGTGGCGGATTTCAAGTTTTTAGCCTTGCAGATTTAAGAAATATCACAGAAGAAGGAGTAAAATTCAAATCACATTTAGATGGTAGTGAAAAGTTTTTATCTCCTGAAATTTCTATGAAGATTCAAAATAATTTAGGTAGCGATATAATGATGGCTTTTGATGAATGTGCACCTTATCCATCAGATTATGACTACACAAAAAAGTCTATGGAAATGACAACGCGTTGGGCAAAAAGGTGCTTAGAAGCACACAAAAATAAAGAAAGGCAAGGATTATTTGGAATAGTTCAAGGTGGTATGTATAAAGATTTAAGAGAGCAAAGTGCAAAGGCACTCGTAGAACTTGATTTTCCAGGATATGCAGTTGGGGGCTTAAGTGTAGGTGAACCAGCAGAGCTTATGTATGAAATTTTATCTGCCACAACACCATTTTTGCCAGAAAATAAGCCTAGATATTTGATGGGCGTTGGAACGCCAGATTATTTGATAGAGGCAGTGTTAAGAGGAATTGATATGTGCGACTGTGTATTGCCAACAAGAATTGCTCGAAATGGAACAGCAATGACATCAGAAGGAAAAGTCGTAGTTAGAAATGCAACTTACGAAAGAGATTGGACACCGCTTGACCACAATTGTGACTGTTATACTTGCAAAAACTATACGAGAGCATACATAAGACATTTAGTAAAATGCGGTGAAATATTAGGTGCAAGACTAATAACAATACATAACTTACGTTTCTTAGTTAAACTTATGGAAGATGTAAGAAAAGCAATTGAAGAAGATAGATTACTAGAATTTAGAGAAGAATTTTATAAAAATTATTATGGAAAATAATATGGTCATTAACAATGTTATGTTTTTAAGCGAATAATAACTTTTAATTTTCCTTGAACCTTAATTTTAGTCGTATTATAATGTTTATGTAAAAGTTTTCTTAAGGAGTGTGAAAAATGGAAGTAGCAAATATTGAAAAGTACATGCCAACGGTGTATCAGGCTGAAATATTGGTGAAAAATAATTTAGAGATGCATAGAAGACAAGGTGTGAAAGCTTTTAAAATAATACATGGCTATGGTTCTACAGGAAAAGGCGGGGCTTTAAGAACAGGAATTAGAAATTATTTAAGCCAGCTAAAAGGAGCAAAAATAATCGCTGATTATATTCCAGGCGAAGAATGGACAGCATTTAATGAGACAACAAGAAAAGTACTAGATTTAGATAACTCTTTTAGAAAAGATTCAGATTTGGGCCAAATGAATTCAGGTATCACAATTATTGTTATTTCGTGGTAGTTATAGTGATATAATAAATACAAAGGAGGAGAATATATGAAAAAATTAGTTTTGAAATTTTTAATTGTTGCTACGGTTTTATTTTCGATGTGTTCTATTTCATTTGCGGCTAGCAAAGTTATAAAAAGTGTTGCTGTTACTGACATAGATGCACCATATTCTACAGAAAAGGTATTGGATACAAAAGGCGAAGTGCCACGTAATGCCACTTATAGAATAACCGAAGTTGCTTGGAAATTGCCTGGAAATTCATCTTCTGGTTTTTATGAGGTTTCTGTTACGTTAAAGGCAAGCATTGGTTATGTTTTTGATGAAAATACTACAGGTACTATTAATAGCAAAGATATTCTAAGCAAAGAGTTAATTGACGAAGATGAGCTAAAAATAACGTATGCTTTTAAAGATGAAAAATCTGAAATAGGCTCTGCTACAACGACATTAAGACATAGAATTTTTACATATTGCGATTCGAGAATGGGTACGATAACTCCAAGTACACCTAGAGTTTTGCATGATGATACTGTTACAATAAGTATTGTACCGAATGATGGATACAAAATAAAGGATGTTGAGGTTGACGGTGATTCTGTAGGTGCTGTTTCTGAGTACAAGTTCAGAAGAGTCAGAGAAGAACATACTATAAGAGTATACTTTGAAGAGATAAAAAAAGACGATAATAAGCAAGATACTACTACAAAGGAAAGACCTATATTAGAATTTATAAAAAAGATTCTTAGTATGTTTTAATTAGTACAAAAATAACCAAATTATGTAAGAAAAGCAACTTTTTTCTTTAAAGACTTGCAAAGAGTAGGCAAATATGCTATTATATTAGAGCATGGTTATTGTAAAATAAAAATTAATATATATTTGTAATGACAAAAGAGAGGTGAAAATAATGAAAGCAGGAATACATCCAGAATACAAAGAAGCTACAATTAAATGTGGTTGTGGTAACGTAATAAAAGTTGGTTCAACTAAAGAGAATATGTCAGTCGAGGTATGTTCAAAATGTCATCCATTCTACACAGGAAATCAAAAATTCCAAGCAGCTGGTGGTAGAGTTGAACAATTTAAGAAAAAATACGGAATTAAAGACTAATTCTAATAAGTTTTTTACGAGTAAGGTTCAAGTTAAATCTTACTCGTTTTTTGTTGTCTTTAGTGGCAATTTATGTTAAAATATTAACTACAACAAAAAGAAAATGAGGTAATAAAATGAATGATTCTTTAATTAAAATTTTGCCTAAAATGAAAAAATTCGAGGCATATATAAATGATGTAAACAAAGATAACTTTCCAATTACTCTTTCAGGACTTTCTGAGAGTAGTAAGGCACACTTTATGTATGCTACAAGATTTTATTCAGGAAAGCCGATTTTAGTTGTTACATACAATGATATTCAACTTAAAAAGATAATAGGCGATTTCAAATTCTTTAGTGATGAAGAGGTTCTAGTTTTTCCTAAAAAAGAGGTCGTTTATTATGATATCGATACAATGAATAAAGACGCAACAATGGACAGAATTAGCGTGTATACGAAGCTATATAACAGCGACGCTAAGGTGATTTTGACAACTGTTGAAGCACTAATGCAAAAAACAATCTCTAAAGATGAGCTTTTTTCGAGAGTACTTCAACTAGAAGTTGGTAAACAATTTAAGCTAGAAGAACTAAAAGAAAACCTTACATACCTTGGATACGAGAGAACTGATATGGTACAAGGTAGAGGTGAATATACGGTAAGAGGAGGAATTGTAGATGTTTTTCCACTTACAACAAAAAATCCTATAAGAATAGAGTTTTGGGGCGATGAGATTGATTCAATAAGAGTATTTGATGTAGAATCTCAAAGAACAGTTGATACAATAAGAGATATCAGTATTTTTCCAGCAGAAGAGTTTTTGATAGACACTTCAAAACTTGAGGATATAGGAAATAGCATATTAAAAAAATATCCGGATGAATTAGAAGATGTAGAAGTTATAAAGCATGGTAATTATTTAACTAAGATAGATAAGTACTTTGAATTTTTCTATCAAAAGACATCAACTCTACTAGATTATATAGGCAAAGACGCAATTGTGTTTGTTGACGAACCTACAAGAATTATTTCTAAAGCACAATCTGTTGAGTTTGAAAATAACGAAATAATAAAACAACTTATGGATAAAGGCAAGGTTGTTCCAAGTTATACAAAGTCTATGCTTAATTATGCAGACGTAGAGGAAAGCCTTGAAAAGAAAAATTTAATCAATCTAGAAAGAATTGATGGAAATACGCATGCAAAAAGAAACGGATACAGTTTTAACTGTAGGGAGGTTAACTTTTTTCGTGGTTCAATGGATATATTTATTCAGGAAGTTGAAGAGTGTCGAGAGAAAGAAAAGATAGTAGTAATACTTGGAGGAACAGTATCAAAGGCTAGAGGCATAGCTACGATGCTTTTAGAGCACAAGATCAATGCGGTATTTTTAGAAAAAATAGATGACAATATGTTTAACAACAAGCAAGTAATTGTCATACCAGGAATGCTTTCAGAGGGCTTTGAGTATACCGATTTAGGACTTGTAATAGCAACAGGTGAATTTACAACGATAAAAGAAAGCAGAAGATCTTATAAACCAGTAGCATTCAAACAAGGCAAGAAAGTTGTTTTTGCTGATTTGAATGTTGGTGATTATGTTGTTCATAGTGTTCATGGAATTGGACAGTATATGGGCATAAAAACTCTTGTGGTTGATAATGTTAAACAAGATTATATAATGATTAGATATAAAGATGACGCAATGCTTTATATTAAAACTAATCAGCTGGATTCGATTAGAAAATATATGAGTGATAGCGACAATCCACCTAAGCTAAATAAAATGGGCAGTAAAGAATTTGCTAATATAAAAGCAAAGGTTAAAGCATCATTAAAAGATATTGCCAAAGGACTTATTGAACTATATGCCAAAAGAAAGAATGCCGTTGGCTATGCCTTTTCAAAAGATACCGTTTGGCAAAACGAATTCGAAGAAGCATTTCCATATCAAGAAACAGATGACCAACTGCGTTGCATAGAAGAAGTGAAAACTGATATGGAGAAAACGCAACCGATGGATAGACTTCTTTGCGGTGATGTTGGATACGGAAAAACAGAGGTGGCAATTCGTGCGGCATTTAAAGCTGTTATGGATAGCAAACAAGTTGCCTATTTAGTTCCAACCACTGTCTTGGCGGAGCAGCAATATAAATCTTTTAGTGAGAGAATGAAAAACTTCCCTATAAGGTTAGATGTTTTAGATAGATTTAGAACTCCAAAAGAAAAGTCAAACATAATAAAAAAGACAAAGAATGGTGAACTAGACATTATAATAGGAACTCATAGTTTGCTTCAAAAAGATATGGAGTTTAAAGATTTAGGTCTTTTAATAATAGATGAGGAGCAACGTTTTGGCGTTACACAAAAAGAAAAAATAAAGAAGCTAAAAAACAATGTGGATGTTTTAACTATGACTGCAACACCAATTCCAAGAACAATGCACATGTCTATTGTTGGAATAAGAGATATGAGTGTAATTTATGAGCCTCCACAGAATAGAAGACCAATTCAAACATATGTGTTAGAGTATGATGAAGAGGTTATAAAAGAGGCAATTATAAAAGAGATTGAAAGAGGCGGACAAATATTTTATTTGTATAATAGAGTTGAAGGCATCGAAAGAAAAGCAAGCGAAATATCAAAACTTGTTCCAGAGGCAAGAGTAGCTTTTGCACATGGTCAGATGACAAGTAATCAACTTGAAAATATAATGAAAGATTTTGTTGATGGAAATGTAGATGTTATTATATGTACAACAATATTAGAGTCAGGAATAGATATTCCAAATGCTAACACAATAATTGTTGAAGACGCAGATAGACTCGGACTTGCACAGCTTTATCAAATAAGAGGTCGTGTTGGTAGAAGCGATAAAGTAGCATATGCATACATCACATATAGAAGAAATAAGGTGCTTTCAGAAGTTTCAGAAAAAAGATTAAAAGCAATAAAAGAATTTACAGAGTTTGGTTCAGGATTTAAAATCGCACTTCGAGACTTAGAAATAAGAGGAGCAGGAAATATTTTAGGACCAGAACAACATGGACATATGGATGCTGTTGGCTATGAGATGTATTGTAAACTTCTTGATGAAACAGTAAAAGAATTACAAGGAGAAAAAGTTGTTGAAGAAGTTGATACACAAATAGATTTGAAAGTTACAGCATATATTCCAAATGATTATATAGAAAATCAAAATCAAAAAATTGAGACATATCAAGATATTGCAAACCTAGAAAAAGAAGAGCAAATTAGTGAGATTATCGATGAGTTAATTGATAGATTTGGCGAAATACCAACAGAAGTTACAAACTTAATCGAAATAGCAAGAATAAAGATATTAGCAAGAAGCCTAAAGATATTAAGTATAATTCAAAAACAAGATAATGTTGTAATTCAATTTAGCGAAGATGGAAATAATATTGCAGATAAAGTTCAAATATTAATTGATTTATACAAAAATAAAATATTTTTCTCAGGTGCCGGAGCACCATATATAACTTTAAAGTTGCAAAGCAAAAAAGATAGTGATATATTAGATGAGGTGTATAAATTATTAAACATATTGAAAGGATGATTGTAGATTATGGATAAAAAGACAGGAATTATTATAGGAATCATAACTGCTGTAATAGTTGTTTTAGTAGCAGTTGTATTTGTTATGGAAGGAAAAACAGAAAAAGTAGATAGCAATGTAATTTTAACATTGAACGGAGAAAATTATACTGTTGATGAGTTCAATATCTTTTCAAAGCTTACTAATGATGAATCAGATGACATCAATAAAAAGATGACAGAAGATGAAGTGGTAACTATGATGAACAATTTTATAATTAGAAAGATATATAATGACTCTGCTAAAAATCATGATGTTACTTTAGAAAGCGGAGATATGGAAAAATTTAATCAAGATTATGATAGTGATGCAGAGAAATATTTAAGCGTTAATATTTCAAAAGATGATTATATAAAATATCAAACAGAAAAGAGCTTGGCACAAAATTTAAAATATAATCTTTCAGACTATTATGAATTGCCAGTTGAAACATATAATTCAATAGTTGATAACTTCAAGGAAAATGATATGTATAAATCATATTCTTTTAGAATGATGACAATACCATACGAAGAGCCAAAGTCAGGCGATGAAGCTACAAGCGGAGATGTTGCTACAAGTGGTGATAGCGGAGAAAAAGAAGACTTATCAAGAGAAGCACAAATTAAAGTTGCTGAAACTGTTTTAGCAAAAATAAGATCGGGAGAAGACTTTGAAACTTTAGCAAAAGAATATGGCTCAATGAGACTTTCTTTTAAAGGTAAAGATTATACTCTAGTAAATGGCGATATCGAGTATGCTACAAGTCCTTTACTTTCAAGCAAGCTAGGAAATGAAGATTTGTATAAAGCAGTACTTGAACTAAATAGCGGAGATACAACAGATGTAATAGAGGACAAAGATTATACATCTTTCCAAATAGTAAAAGTTGAAGCAGTTGAGGATGGTTTTGTAGGCGAAGCTCAAAAAGAGTTAAAAGAAGTTTTGTTAAATGAATATGCAGATGATATTGTTTCTACAGGTGCTAATTATGAAGTAAATCAAGGTACTTTCATGAGAACTGTATATAGCAATATATAGAATATAATTAAGTCCTTAATAAAATTCAAAGATAACATAAAAAATTTGTTGCAACATTTGAGTTTTATTTAGGACTAATTTATTTTTCAAAAGAATAACTTTACTAGCAGAACTTTACATTGATAATGATGAGGAGGAGTATTATGATTATAAGTAAGACGAATGAATATATAAAACACGTAAAATCATTGTCTGAAAAGAAATATAGAGACGAGTATGAAGAATATGTGGTTGAAGGTATAAAATTAGTTAATGAGGCAATAGAAGAAAAGTTGAATATAAAAAAGATTTTGATATGTAAAGAATTATGTAGCAAGGAGTTTGATTTTGAAAATGTTGAGTATGTATCAGAGCAAGTATTTAAATACATTAGTGATACAGAAACTCCGCAGGGAGTTATGGCAATTATAGAAAAGAAGAGCTTTAGCGGAGAATATGGAAGAATAGTTTTTGCATTAGATAATTTAAGTGATCCTGGAAATTTAGGAACAATAATTAGAACATTAGATTCTGCAGGAATAGATTCTTTGGTACTTTCTAAAGGCTCTGCTGATTTGTATAATCCTAAAGTTGTAAGAAGCACGATGGGTGCTATCTTCAGAATTGATGCGGAATACACAGAAAATTTACAAAGTAAATTGTTGAACCTAAAAGAGCAAGGTTATAAAATTATAGTTACGTCTTTGCAGGCTGACAAGTATATTTACGCTTTGCCTTTTAAAGAAAAATGTGTTGTTGTTATTGGAAATGAATCAAAAGGCGTAAGTGAAAAAATAATGGGAATAGCTGATATAAAAACTAAAATACCAATGCTTGGCAGAACTGAAAGTTTGAATGCGGCGGTAGCTGCAAGTATTATGGCTTATGAAGCTGTTAGACAGAATTTTGTCGGATAAGGAGCGATATTCAAAAATGAAAAAATGGATTAAGAGGATTATTTTAATAGTTATTGTGGGTTTAGTTGTTTTTGCGATTTTTAATAAACCGGAAGAAACAAAAACGTATAGAACTTCACAAGTAGAGAAAGGTAATATAGAATCAGTTGTTTCTGGCAGTGGAACTTTAGTTGCAACAAAAGATCATAAGGAATATTCAAAAGTTTCTGCAGAAGTAGAAGACATATATTATGTTGAAGGAGACAAAGTCGAAAAAGATTATCCTATAATTAAGTTAGATTCTAGTAATTACGAAGCTACTGTGAAAGCACAAGAAATAGCTATAAAACAGGCAGAGCTTTCAAAACAAAATATAGAAAAACAAATAAAAGACTTAGAAATAAAATCAGAAACTGATGGATATGTAAGCAATCTTTCAATAGAAAAAGGAAGCTATGTAACAAATGCAATGGCTATCTGTAATATTGTTAAAGATGGAAGATTTAGTGTTGTTTTGCAATTCACATATTATGAGAATAATCCTATTTTAGTGGGCTCGAAGGCTAATATAACTCTAGTAGATAGTATGGCTACAATGACAGGTACTGTTACAAAAGTCAGTGATATGAGAAAACTAATAGCTGGTAATGCACAAGTTGTTGATGTAACGATAGAAACTGATACAACAGGATTTTCACTAGAAGGAGCTAATGCTAAGGCTGAAATATATAACGGCTCAATGATAATTCCTAGTGCTAACATGGCTAAGTTTACAAGCATAAATTCAAATATCGTACGTTCGAAAACAATGGGAACAGTAAAAGAAGTATATGTTAATGAAGGAAAAAGAGTTCAAAAAGGTGAGGCAATTGCACTTCTTGAAAACTCTGATTTGACAACTAATGTGCAAACTGTAAATTTGAATTTGGAGAATTTAAATAACCAATTAGCAACTATGAAAAAACAATTAGGCTATTATTTAATAAAAGCTCCTATAGCTGGAACAATTACATCACAAACTGTAGAAAAAGGTGATATGGTTGCAGCAGGTACAATGCTTACAAGTATTTCAGATAAAGATACAATGGAGTTTGTTGTGCCAATAGACGAATTAGATATTGCAAAAATAGATTATGACCAGGAAGTAAGAGTTAAAATAGATGCACTAGAAGAAACAGAAAATAATCCTTTAATAGGTAAGATAACAGATATACCAGAAGAAGGCGTTACTGTTTCAGGAGTTACAGACTATTATGTAACAATTCAAGTGTCAGGAAATCAAAGTATGAAAATATCGATGAATGCAAATGCAGATATCGTAGTTAATAGTGTTAAAGATGTTTTAATAGTACCTGTTGATGCGATTGTCAAAGAAAACGGAAAGAAATATGTTGATATATTGCATGATGATGGAGTTACTGTTGAAAGAAGAGAAGTTGAAACTGGTGCAAGTGATATAACTAATATTGAAGTAAAAACTGGACTTTCAGAAGGAGAAAAAGTTATAATTCCTGAAGTAAACTCTGGAATTAGTTTCTTCATGTAAATAAAGTTATGTCATGGAAAGGAAAAACAAATGAATTTTTTATTTGCATATAAAATGGCTATAAAAAGCATATTAGGAAATAAGGTTCGTTCACTTTTAACGATGCTTGGCGTTATTATAGGTGTTATGGCTGTTATTGTCGCTGTTGGTTTTGCACAAGGCAGTATGGCGACAATTACAAACAGAATTGAAGGCATGGGTTCAAATGCGATTACTGGTATGATTGTTTCAACTAAAGAAAGTAGTAAAGGTGTGACGACGTCAGATTTAGAAAAACTTGCTAGTAGTTCAGTATATATAAATAGCATATCACCATATACAATGACATCAGCAATTGTAAAAGCAGAAGGAAAAAATAAAAGCACAGGAATTATAGGAACGAATGAAGATTATCTTAAGATAGAAGGTCAAAAATTAAAATCAGGAAGATTTATAACAAGACTAGATTTAGAAAATTCTGATAAAGTTGCGGTTATTGGAGCCGCTGTTGAAAAGAAACTTTTTGAAGGAGTTGATCCTCTGGGAAAAACAATAAAAGTAAAAGGAGTTAATTTTACAATAGTAGGAACACTAGAATCAGTTATGAACGCGGCAGAAGGAACAAAAGACGATTATGTTTTTATCCCAGTAAATGTGGCACAAAGAACATTAAAAATAAAAAATATAACAATGTTTATTGCAGAAGCAAGTTCACAAGACACAGTAGACCTAGCTAAACAAAAAATAGAAGATTATCTATACAGTGTTTATAAAGACAAAGATGATTATATATTGTTTACTCAAGAATCTATTCTTTCTATGCTTGGCGATGTTTCAAGCATAATGATGCTTATACTTGGAAGTATTGCAACTATTTCACTTGTTGTAGGTGGAATTGGAATTATGAATATAATGCTAGTATCTGTAACAGAAAGAACTAGAGAAATAGGAATAAGAAAAGCAATAGGTGCCAAAAAGAAGGATATATTGGTGCAATTTTTGATAGAGGCATTAATGCTTACTGGAATTGGAGGAATAATTGGAATAATCCTTGGACTTATAACAATAAAATATGGAATAGGTTCAATAAGTCTGATAACACCTGTATATTCGCTTTCTTGGACTTTAGCAGCATTTTTAATATCACTTACTATAGGTGTTGTATTTGGAATATTCCCGGCATATAAAGCGGCAAAATTAAATCCTATAGATGCGTTAAGAACACAATAGAAATATATACAATTTCATAAAATCACCTCATTAATCATATCTATTAATGAGGTGATTTTTTGTGCCAAACGAAGAACGTAAAAAGGTCCGTGAAAAACTACGTAATGTAATGGAAATACCAAGAGAACTTTTGAAAAATTATTCGAGAATTACTGCCATAGGCAACGAAGATGTTTGGATTGAAAATTATAAAAGTATTCTTGAGTATGATGATAATTTAATAAGATTAGGCAATAACATTTGCATATATGGTCAAGGATTAAAAGTCGAAGAGATAACAGCCGACGATATACTTATAATAGGAAAAATAAGCAATATAGAATTTGAGTGAGGAGTGAGAATATGTTTCTTGAAAACACCTGGAGATATATGCGTGGATACATATGCATTAAAGTCGAAGGATACTTTGTTGAACGATTTTTGAATTTGTGTATGTTAAAGAATATTGAGCTTTGGAATATAAAAAAGAAAAATGAGATTGAATTGACTGCAAACATAAGATATGTAGATTATAGAGTTGTGGAAGAGATTGCAAATATAACTAAGTGCAAAATAAATAAAAATCTTGCAAAAGGAATTCCAGATTTAGTTATTAGATATAAAAAAAGAAAGGCATTGATTTGTGCGTTATTTTTGATGCTAATTATCATAAACATATATACATCAAGAATATGGCATATTGAAATAATTGGCGATTTCACAATTCCGATAGAAGAACTTTGGGACGAATTAAAATTAGAGGGCGTAAAAATAGGGATGCTAAAAAAAGATTTGAATTATGATGAAATAAAAAGGAATATTTATCTAAGACGTGATGATGTTGCATGGATGGGATTTGAAATACATGGCACGAAAGCATATGCTAAAATAGTCGAAAGAAAAAATGTAGAAAAGGATGAACTTAAAAATGAGCCTTGTAATATAGTTTCAGATAAAGATGGTGTTGTAGAAAAAATATTGGTTAGAACGGGAATGAAAAGTGTAAATAAAGGAGATACAGTTGTAAAAGGTCAAGTACTAATAAGCGGAAGTCTTTCAAGTGAAAATTCAGTAAGCAGAAATGTACACGCAGATGGAAAGGTGGTACTAAAGACATGGTATATAAATAGAGAGACAGTTCCGTACGAAAAAGATGTAGCATACAAGACTGGCGAAAACGAAAAGAAATACAAACTAGAAATAGGAAATTATCAAATAAATTTAATAAATACTAGTACAAAATTTGAAAAATATGATACAATTACAGTGTCAAATCAATTAAAATTATTTAATAAATTTGACTTACCAATAAAGCTTACAGAGTTGACATATGAAGAACTTAATGTAGATACAATAACATATACAAAAACTCAAGCAGAAAAAATAGCAAGAGAAAAAGCTACTGCTGGTATGCAATCGATTATGTCAAATAACAATATAACGATTTTGAATACAGATTATAAAACTTTTGAAAATGAAGATGGTATTTGTGTTGAAGTAACATTAGAATGTTTAGAAGATGTAGGAATAAAAGAAAAAATATAGAAAGAAACATTACATAAAATAGGAGGTGCAAAATGGCAGAATTACAACTTAAGGTAGTAAAGAATACAGACAAAGGCGTATTTGGAAAAGCAATTAATAATTTCAATAAAGTATTATACTCTTCTGGTGGCGGATTCTTTAGCATCATGATGAATGGAAAGAGAAACAGTTTATTAAAAGCATACGCAAACGCAGAAGATATAAAAAACATGAAAAGTGAAAGCAAACAAAAAAGTGTAAATGAGAAATATGAGAAAGCTTATGACAATTATTTGACAGCATTAGAAAGATACATAACAGAAACAGTCTACAACAAAGTTAAGAAGAAAGTTAGCAATATAAGTGAGAATAATCTATTGTCAGAGTACTATGAAATCAATTCTTTAAAAGGCACTGAATACTGTGAATATAGATATAGAATTCAGTTAATGCTTTTACATATGGATTGGGAAACAATCATATTGACAAAATCAAATAATTTTATCAATAAGTACAAAAAATTTTACATTGGAGTTGTTGGGCAGCTATATAAAGCAATGATGAGGCACTATGCAATTGAAATAACTAATACAGTTGATGAAAAAGAAAAAGTCTTTTCTAAGATATATAATTTGACAGAAGATTATATAGTAAACTTTCTTCCAATATTAGAAAAAACGGAGGAAACACAACTAGTTTTAGATGCTTATAAAAACTATGTTGAAAAAATAGATAATTTTGCAAGAAAGGACTTCAACGATATCAAAAGAGAACTTCATCTTTTGGAACTTGCAAGAAGATTGTTTACATATAGCCTTCCAACGCTAGCGGCAGAAGAATGCTATTTAAGCATAATGGAAAAAGCGAGAATTATAATATCAAATACATATATCTCTGCCGATAAATTTGAAACATATCAATTATTGCTAGATGCGATAGAAAGTTACAATTATAACGTTTTGTCACAAAAAGTTGTTTGGGATAATGATGAGGAGAAAGAAAATTATTCAAAGTTCTGGAAAGAATTCCAAGAATATAAGAAGCTAGAAAGAATAGATTTTGATGAATATAAGAGATTAAGAGAAGTATTATTCATAACAAAAGAAATAAAAGAAGTAAAAAAGCAAAATAAAGATTATACAAACTTATTGACGTATTACAGAGATCGTATGAGACAGCAAAAAGGACTTAGAGGATTAAAAAATTCTGTAAAAAAGATAGACGGAAAATGGAAAACAAAAAGAAGAATAGTTGCAGATTAGAAAGGAAAATATAATGGTAATAGAAGTGGATTATGATGGTATAGATAAAATACCAGAAGAAGAAAAACTTATAAAAAAAGTGGTAAAGACAGTTTTAAAAGAAGAAAAAATATTAAAAGATTTAGAAGTATATGTAACACTTACAAATAACGAACAAATTCATAAAGTGAATTTGGAACAAAGAAAAGTGGACAGGCCTACTGATGTACTTTCTTTTCCAATGTTCGAAAGAGACGAAATTCCTTATTTGAAAGAAGACGACGGAGAAAGAGATATTTTGGGAGATATAATTGTATCAATAGAAAAAGTTAGAGAACAAGCAGAAGAATATGGACATTCTTTTGAAAGAGAGCTTGCATACTTAGTAACTCATGGAATGCTACATTTATTGGGATATGATCATATGATAGAAGAAGAAAAGGAACAAATGAGAAAAAGAGAGGAAGAGATTTTAGGAAAACTAAAAATAACAAGAGAATAAAAGGAGAATTATAATGACAAAAAATTATTGGTTTAAAGTATTATCAGTTTTTATTATAGTGTCTGCAATTTGTGCAGGAGTGATTTGCGGTGTTATATCAGCGAAAAATAAGAGACAAGCTTCTAGAAATGATGAATTAATAGGCAGTGGAGATGTAACTACTTCGGGTGATATCATTTCTTCAGGAGAAACAAATAACAATGAAGAAGAAGAAAAACCTTATCTAGGACCTAATATTTATTCTGGCGATTCAAGACCAATAGCTGTAATGATAGATAACGAAAGACCAGCTAGACAAAATCATGGCGGATTAAATTCAGCATATATGCTTTATGAATTTATAATTGAAGGTGGAGAAACTAGAATTATGGCATTTTTCAAAAATGCAACTGCTTCATATATAGGACCAGTTAGAAGTGCAAGACATTATTTCTTAGATTATGCGATGGAGCATGATGCGATATTTGTACATTTTGGCTGGAGTCCAAAAGCACAATCAGATATAAAAACACTTTCAATAAACAATATAAATGGTATATATGACACATTTTATTGGAGAGTTGCACCAAAAGGTTCATATCACAATGCAATAACAAGTATGGAAAACATTCAAAAGATGATTGCCAGAAAAAAATATCGTACAACAACAGAAAAAGGTTCTATAGTAACATATAATAAAGAAGATGAAGATATAGCAAGTGGTGATGTAGCAAATAACATTATGATAAAATATTCTGCAAGATCTAATTCATCATATAGATATGATGCAGAAAGAAAAGTATATCTAAGAGACATGCGTGGAGAACCACATGTAGATTCACAAACTAAAGAACAATTCTATGCTAAAAATGTTGTCATGATATATGTAAAAGATGAGCTTTTAGATGATCCAGAAGATAAAGGTAGAAGAGAATTGTACAACATAGGAACTGGCGAAGGATATTTCGCAACAAATGGACGAGCAATCAAAATAAAATGGGAAAAGAAAACAAGAGATGGTAGAACAATCTACCGTGATTTAAATGGAAACGAAATAACATTTAATGATGGAATTACTTGGGTACAAATAGTTCCTAAAACAGGAAGTATAACTATTAGTGAATAAAGCGAGATAATGGCAGTGTAAATCAACTTATAAAAAAGAAAGCACACTGCAAAAAGTGAGAATACAGTGCATTCAATAAGAATACACGCAACTCAAATATTAAAAAGGATGATAATATGGAAAACGAAGAATTAATAGCTAAGGCAATAGAAGCAAGAAAAAATGCTAAATCACCAACAGGATATTTTGTTGGTGCAGCATTATTAACTGAAACGGGAAAAGTATATACTGGATGCAATTTAGGTTCAGATGACGGAATTTTTAATATATGTGCCGAAAGAGTTGCAATAGTAAAAATGCTTTCGGAAGCACCGGAAAAAATAAAAAAGATAGCTGTTGTTGGTGGAAGAGAAACATTAATACCAACAACACCATGTGGTGTATGCAGACAATTGATTTATGGATTAGGAAAAGATATTGAAATTATATGTGCATTCAATGAAGAAAATGAATTAAAATATAAATCATATAAAATAGAAGAATTATTGCCAAGTGGCTTTACGTATTAAAAAGAAGTATTGGTTACCAATCGGTTTTATATGCTTGGCATTTGCAAAACTATTTTGCAGAAACGTATGTGAATTTGAATGGGAAAGACCGATATTAAGGAGGAAAAATAAATGTTTAAATCAGGATTTGTAGCAATTGTAGGAAGACCTAATGTAGGAAAATCAACACTTTTAAATAGACTAGCAGGACAAAAAATAGCAATAGTATCAAACAAACCACAAACAACAAGAACAGCAATAAAAGGTATAATAAATAGAAAAGATGCACAAATTATATTTACAGATACTCCAGGAATTCACAAACCTAAAAACAAACTTGGAGAAAAAATGGCAGAAACAATAGATACAGCAGTATCAGATGATGATTTATTGTTATATGTTATAGAAGCAACAGATAAAGGAATTGGTATGGCAAATGAATTCATACTAAAAAAGGTAAAAGAATCAGGTAAAAAAGCCATATTAGCAATAAACAAAGTCGACTTAGTAAAAAAAGAAAATATATTAGAGTTAATAAAGTTATATAGTGCAGAGTACAATTTTGAGGCAATAATTCCAATATCAGCAAAAGAAGATGATGGAATAGATACATTGTTAGAAAAGATAATAGAAGTACTTCCAGAGGGACCAGCATATTATAGCGAAGAAGAATGGACAGACCAAACAGAACGTCAGATAATAGAAGAAACAATTCGTGAAAAAGCATTAAAAGTATTAGATGATGAAATACCTCACGGAATTGCTGTAGAAGTTGTAACAATGAAAAAAAGACCTAAAAAAGACTTGTACGATATAGAAGCAACTATATATTGTGAAAAGAAAACTCATAAGGCAATAATAATCGGAAAAGATGGCGAAGTATTAAAGAGAATTGGAACAATGGCAAGAGAAGATATAGAAGCAATGATGGATGCAAAAGTAAACTTGCAATTATGGGTAAAGGTAAAAGAAGGCTGGAGAGATAGCAGTATAAAATTAAATCAAGTTTTTCACTAAAAGAAAGTATAGGACAGATAAAAAGCTAAAGCACAAAGGAGGAGACTTATGAGCAAAGATTTTGCTTGGCAATTATTCAAAAATACAGGAAATTTAGATGCATTCATGATAATGCGAGAATATGAAGAAATAGGAGAAGAATTAACTCCTAATAGAGATTTAGATGGAGCTAAAGATGGGAATAATAAAGACAAAAGGAATAGTAATTAAAGTAGCAAATTCATCAGATAATGATAAGGTGTTAACCGTATTAACACCAGATTTGCGGAAAAATAAATGTATTTTGCAAAGGTGCTAAAAAAAATAAAAGCACCTTTTTGTCTAGTACAGAAATACTAGCCTTTAGCGACATGATGTTATTCTCACGGAAATAGTGAGTTATATAGCTTAAACTCTGCTGAAACAATAGAAGTATTCTATAACTTAAGAATGGATATAGCAAAGCTCTCATATGCAGCAACTATGCTTCAAATAATAAACGATGTCTGTATGGAAGGCGAAATATCATATAAAAAACTACAACTACTATTAAACACACTTTATACATTATCAGAAACTTCGAAAAATGAAGAGCTGGTACTCGCAATCTTTAAAATAAGACTTTTAGCAATATTAGGTTTTGTGCCAAGACTTCGGAAAATGCACAAACTGTAACATAGGTGCAGAAGAAATAAAAGAAATATACTTTAGCATAAAGAATAACGGAATAAAATGTGAAGCTTGTAGCAAACAAGACAAAGGAGCAATAAAACTAAGTTATGTAGCGTACACATCTTTGCTATACATACTGTCAGCCGAACCAAAGAAAATATTTTCATTTGAAGTGCCAGAAGATGCAATAAAAGAGCTATCGTTAATTGCAAAATTATATACAGATGAAAAGTTAGAAAAAGAATATAAAGTTAATATTTAGAGTAAATGTCAATAGGTAAAAGCTTATTGGCATTTATTTTTTTGAAATGAATTTCCATTGCTCAATATAAATGGAGTGCATAAAATGTAAATGTATTTTATAAAAGTGCAGCTTAAGCTTAGGTGTACTCCGTAAGAAGCATCACTGTCAGCGTTTGTTTGGCTTAAGGCTGAACAGTAACAAAATATTGAAATAAAATAAATATATTGAGTAATTTTTCTTGAATTTTACATAAACTTGTGATAATATAACTTGCATAGTTAAATAGATTATGGTGATAAAGAGGAGTAGCTATATAAATTTTTAAAGAGAGTTTGGATTAGGTGGAAGCCAAATAAAATCGTATGGTGAATGGAGCTTTTGAATAATCAAATAATTAAGTGAGTAGCTTTCAAAAAGCTATTAACTAGGGTGGAACCGCGGAAGTTTAATTTCGTCCCTAGCTACATTTTATAAGTGTAGCCAGGGACTTTTGTTTTATGTCTAAGCTACATAAAGGTTTTAATAGTAGGTGGTGTAAAAAACACTACCTAAAAAGTTCGTGAAGCATAAGAAACTTCGTGAAGAAAAATATAAGGAGGAATATTTATGGTAGAAAAAACAATGGACAAGATAGTTAATCTATGTAAAAACAGAGGATTTGTATATCCAGGTTCAGAAATTTATGGTGGACTTGCAAACTCATGGGATTTTGGTCCTTTGGGTAGTGAGTTAAAAAAGAATATAAGAGATGCGTGGTGGCAAAAGTTTGTTAAAGAAAACAAATACAATGTTGGTATTGATGCCGCAATTATGATGAACCCTCAAGTTTGGGTTACAACAGGACATGTTGGAGGTTTTAGCGATCCACTTATTGATTGTAAAGCTTGTAAGACAAGACATAGAGCAGATAAATTAATTGAAGAATGGTCATTTAAAAAAGGTGAGCAAATCTCAGGACTTGATGGATGGTCAAACGAAGAATTAGTTAAATTTATAAATGACAATAAGATACCTTGCCCAGATTGCGGAAAGACAGATTTCACAGATATTAGAAAGTTTAATTTGATGTTTAAAACATTTATGGGTGTTACAGAAGATGCTAAATCTGAAGTATATTTAAGACCTGAAACAGCACAAGGTATGTTTGTTAATTTTAAAAATGTCCTTAGAACAACTAGAAGCAAAATGCCTATGGGTATATGCCAAATTGGTCGTTCTTTTAGAAATGAAATAACACCAGGTAACTTTATTTTTAGAATAAGAGAATTTGAACAAATGGAACTTGAATTCTTCTGTAAGCCAGGAACAGACTTAGACTGGTATTCTTACTGGAAAGAGTACTGCAAAAATTGGCTTTTAAGCTTGGGTATAAAAGAAGAAAACTTAAGAATGAGAGAGCACTCAAAAGAAGAGTTATCATTCTACAGCAAAGGAACAACAGATATAGAGTATTTATTCCCATTTGGCTGGGGAGAACTTTGGGGAATTGCCGACAGAACAGATTACGATTTGAAGAGACATATGGAAGCTTCAAAAGCAGACCTTACATATTTAGACCCAGAGACAAATGAAAAATATATTCCATATTGCGTTGAGCCATCTGTAGGTGTTGAGAGAATATTCTTAACAGTAATTTGTGATGCATATGATGAAGAAAAAATATCAGATGATGATACAAGAATAGTACTTAGATTGCATCCGGCTCTTGCACCATTTAAAGCTGCAATTTTACCACTTTCTAAAAAGTTAAGTGCACCAGCTACAGAGTTATTTGAAAAGTTATCTAAAAAATTCAATTGCGAATATGATGATGCTGGAAGCATTGGTAAAAGATATAGAAGAGAAGATGAGATTGGAACACCATATTGCATAACATATGACTTTGAATCAGAAAATGATAACTGTGTAACAATAAGAGACAGAGATACAATGGAACAAGTAAGAATACCAATAGATGAAGTTGAAAAGTTTATAGAAGATAAACTAGTATTTTAAAGTATAGCGAGCAATCGTTTTGAAATAGCAAGAGCTTAGTTTGATTTGTTAAAAATTTGGCATACTGATATAGAGGCATATAAATGGAATAAGTCGAAAAGTATCTAGAAAACTTGTTATGTAATTACATATTAACGTAAAAATAGCACATGAAAACATGTGCTATTTTTGATGATGATTAGAAAAATTAATCACCTATAAAACGTTCATATACCTTTTGATTGTTACTAATAAATAGTACAATCGTGGCTATATGAAAGACGTTTTATATTATTCGTAATCTTTGGGTGATATACCGCAAACTGTGCATATCTCAGGGTCGCTTTTGAAAAGTAGATTTAGCAATTCAAGAGCTTTCTCCTTGGAATTTTCTCTAAAGATACCATGAAGAACGCTTACTAATGTCTTGCGATTTTCAATGGTTCTCTTAATGGCAGAATTGACTTCCTGATGAATTTGAGGAATGTCTTTTCCAATCAACTGTTCTCTTCTAATAGAGTAAGTGCAGTCGTCATCGTACATTATTTTGACATACTTCAGACCGACGCCCTTGCCAAATTGAAAGAAAACGTGACTACCGGACTCAAGGATGAAATTCATGTGCGTCATGTCACAGGGTGGGATATTTTTTGTTACAGGAAGATTGCAAATCGGTACAATCTCCGGATCAAGAGCGTTGAATGTATTAATCAAGTCCTGGGTTGTGTACTTTCCGTCCTCACTTGGCAAGGCGGATTTTACGATGTTGGCAAGGTTTCTGCGATTTTCTTGCACCGTTGCGAGAAATTGTATACTTTCTCTCCAAAGTTCTTCAGAATCTTTTCCGATTATATCGAGCCGAGAAAGAAAACAAACAAAATCGTTATAAACGATTTGAACGGATTGAAAGCCTCTTTCCTCTGAAATGGAGAAGACTGCTTGACCATCTGCTATTTTGTAATTCTTCATGTGTACCTCCTACACAATTCATAAAATATCTTAAAAAGTCGTATACATTAAATTATTTTGTATATCTAGAAATGTCGCTTGTCTTTACATAATACTACTATTTTCCAATTTTGTCAAATCTGTTGCTCTTAAATATGGCATATGATAAAATAAACCTATGTTTGATGGTTGAAAGGAGAGAAAAATGCCAAGTATTAATTATTTAGTTAAAAGGCTTTGTACAATGAATTACAAGTCTATGTTTGATAGAATTAATGTAGTAAAGAAAAAATGTAACAAATCAAAATTCATGATATTTTGTGATATGGTTTGGTGTGGAATACGTTATGGTGCGGGTTATGTAGATTATGATGTCATAGGTTTTTATAAATTAAATTCAAAGCAAAGAAAAACAATGCTTACTAGAGGAATAAACAATAAATTTGTAAAAAGATTAAATGAGCGAGAATATTGGCATTTATTCAATAATAAAAACGAATTTAATGAAATGTTTAGAGAGTATTTAAAACGAGATTTTATATATCCAGTAAACGACAAAAAAGAAGAAACTATTGAATGGATGAAGAAACATAAAGTGTTTTTTGCTAAGCCTAATGATGGACAATGTGGAAAGAACATTGAGAAGATAAATGTGGCTGATTGGAATGAGGATTTTGAAAAGCTATATAATCATTTGGTAGAGAATAAGCTATATTTGTTGGAAGAACCAGTTATTCAGTGCGAAGAAATGAACCAGTTAAATAAAAGTTCAGTAAATACAACTAGGATGGTTTCGGTAATGAACGATAAAGGTGAGGTTACAATCCTTGCGACATTTGTTAGAATTGGCAATGGTAAATGTGTGGATAATTTTAATAGTGGTGGAATGACAGCAAAAGTAGATGTTGAGACTGGAATTATTTTAGAAGAAGCTGTGAATAAAAAAGGAGAACTATTTGAAAAGCATCCATTAACAGGAACAAAAATAAAAGGTTTTCAAATACCTTATTGGAATGAGGCTAAAGAAATGGTAAAAGAAGCTGCTAAAAAGAGTACACATATAAGGTATGTTGGCTGGGATGTAGCAATGAGCATAAATGGTCCTGTGCTAATAGAGGGAAATCAATTCCCTGGACATGACATATATCAAGTTGCAGAAAAAATTGGACCAGATGATATAGGCATTTTACCTATGTTTGAAAAAGCAATAGAAGGATAAAAGAAAGACTACTCAGTATTATACTGGGTAGTCTTTTTCTAGCTTAACATGAGGCACATCTCATGTTAGAGCGTTTTGAACTCGATTGTTATTTTAAGTCAAAAGCTCGAAGAGTGTCTTGAGCGAGTCTCTTTCAGAAGAGCCATACTCGAATATGAATTCGAAGTAATTTTCAGGAGAACTGCTAAGCATATTGTTTAATGCTATGAGTTTTGCAAGTTGCTGCACTTGCTTTATTGTGATATTTTCAACGAGGCTGTCAAGAAGAAGCTGTGAGTAGATGCCTTCCCAACTTCGAGGGATAGGAAGGTTCTTATTCGTTGAGATATCACCATTTCGGTATGCCGTAACGGTGATTTTCTTAAGCTCCTTTATCCTGATACTTATGTTGTCTATCTCTTCTAAAGTCTTCCTGATTTCGTTATCAGCGGTCTCCAATTGATTCTTAAGTATTGTGACGTTGGTGTTTGCGACTGCAAGAGATTGCTTGGTGTGCTTAAGTTCACCCTCAAGATTTTCTATTTTAGTCTTCAGCTCCTTGACGGATGCAGTAGACTTGCTATGTTCCGAAGAAAGTGAAAGTTTTTTACTTTCCTTTTCCTTCAAAACTCTTTCTTTTCCCTCCAACTCTTTGCAAAGAGCGTTGATTTTTATTGTGGCAGGGTCGAAGCTTTCTTGTACTTCTTCATCTTTTCTAACGAGTGTTGAAGAAGCCTCTTCGGTTTCGGAACCATTTTCCGGTATGTTGGTAGCTTCTTCGCTGGCAGAAGCATTTTTCTTTTCTGTGTTCTGCAAGCGTTTCTCTGCGGCACGTGCTTTTTTCTCCGCATTTTGTTCATTTTGCTTTAGCATTCGAGGAAAGTCAGCGTAAACCTTGTTGTTCGAATGCTTTCTCATGAAGTCCATGAGGATTTCCTCAGAAACCCCAAGATCTTCACAAAAATCCTCGGTAGTCCAGTCAAGATTTAACTTTGACAAAACGTACTTCGGAGTGATAAGCTTCTTTGGCTTTTCAAACCGTTGCACTTCCAGTTCTGTTTTTTCCAGGTTTACTTTTTCCATTGTTGTACCTCCATGTGATTTGTTTTAAATAAACGGACATCTAAGGATTAATTTGATATTTTTTTACCTCCTAAATATAGAATTGGGCAAACAACATATAAGTTCATGTGCGTATCATAGCCATTCTATCACAAATGTATAAAATTGTAAATATATAATTGTAAGAAAAAACAAATTATGTAAAGATAATACAAAAAATTGATATACTGCTAAAAAAACTTGATTTTATCAAGTTTTTGGTATATATTAATACTGTTCATGACTAATAAATCAAAACGAAATAATAATTACAAGGAGGAATTTAAATGAGCAAAAAGTATGTATATCTTTTTAGCGAAGGAAATGCTAAAATGAGAGAATTACTTGGTGGTAAAGGAGCAAACCTTGCAGAAATGACAAATTTAGGTTTACCAGTTCCACAAGGATTTACAATTACTACAGAGGCTTGTACAAAGTATTATGAGGATGGCAGAGAAATCAATCCAGAAATCAAAGCCGAAATCACAGAGTACATTTCAAAACTAGAAGAAATCACAGGAAAGAAATTTGGAGACAAAGAAAATCCATTATTAGTATCAGTTCGTAGTGGTGCTAGAGCATCAATGCCTGGTATGATGGATACAATCTTAAACCTAGGATTAAACGAACAAGTTGTTGAAACACTTGCTGAAAAATCAGGAAACCCACGTTGGGCTTGGGATTGTTACAGAAGATTTATCCAAATGTATTCTGATGTTGTTATGGAAGTTGGTAAAAAATACTTTGAACAACTTATAGATAAAATGAAAGCTGAAAAAGGCGTTACACTAGACGTTGAACTTACAGCTGAAGATTTAAAAGAATTAGCTAGCGAATTTAAAGCTGAATATAAAGAAAAGATCGGTGAAGAATTCCCTACAGATCCAGTAGCTCAATTATGGGGAGCTATTAAAGCCGTATTTAGATCTTGGGACAACCCTAGAGCTAATGTTTACAGAAGAGATAATGATATTCCATATTCTTGGGGTACAGCTGTAAACGTTCAAATGATGGCATTTGGTAACATGGGAGATGACTGTGGTACTGGTGTTGCATTTACTCGTGACCCAGCTACAGGTGAAAAAGGATTATATGGAGAATTCCTTACAAACGCACAAGGTGAAGACGTTGTTGCAGGTGTTCGTACACCAATGAAAATTACTGAAATGGAAAACAAGTTCCCAGCTGCATTCGCACAATTTAAAGATGTATGCAAAAAACTAGAAGACCATTACAGAGATATGCAAGATATGGAATTCACAGTTGAACATGAAAAATTATTTATGTTACAAACAAGAAATGGTAAGAGAACTCCACAAGCTGCTCTTAAGATTGCTTGTGATTTAGTTGATGAAGGAATGATATCAGAACAAGAAGCTGTTATGATGATCGATCCTAGAAACTTAGATGCTTTATTACACCCACAATTCGATAGTAAAGCATTAAAGAGTGCTACACCAATCGGTAAAGCATTAGGTGCTTCTCCAGGAGCTGCTGCTGGTAAAGTAGTATTCACAGCTGAAGATGCAAAAGCATGGGCTGCTAGAAAAGAAAAAGTAGTTCTAGTTCGTCTTGAAACATCTCCAGAAGATATCGAAGGAATGAAAGCTTCTCAAGGTATCTTAACAGTTCGTGGTGGTAGAACATCTCACGCAGCAGTTGTTGCTCGTGGTATGGGTAAATGCTGTGTATCAGGATGCTCAGAAATCATTATGGATGAAGAAAACAAAAAATTCACACTTGGTGGAAAGACATATCATGAAGGAGATTTAATCTCAATTGATGGTTCTACAGGTTACATATATGATGGATTAATTCCAACAGTTGATGCTGTTATTAGCGGTGACTTTGGAAGAATAATGGGATGGGCTGATAAATACAGAGTTCTAGAAGTTAGAACAAACGCAGATACACCAAGAGATGCTGAAAAAGCAAAAGAACTTGGTGCACAAGGTATTGGTCTATGCCGTACAGAGCATATGTTCTTTGAGGGCGACAGAATAGCTGCCATCAGAGAAATGATTTGTTCGGATACAGTTGAACAAAGAAAAGCTGCTCTTGCAAAATTAGAGCCAATGCAACAAGGTGACTTCGAGAAATTATTCGAAACAATGGACGGATATGAGGTTACAATCAGATTCCTAGATCCACCTCTACATGAGTTCGTTCCAACAGAAGAAAAAGATATCGAAGCTCTTGCTAAAACACAAGGAAAGACAGTTGAAGAAATCAAAGCAATCATTGCTGGTCTTCACGAGTTTAACCCAATGATGGGACACAGAGGATGCCGTCTAGCAGTTACATTCCCTGAAATTGCAGAAATGCAAACAGAGGCTGTTATTAAAGCTGCTATCAATTCTTCTAAGAAGATTGGTAAAATGATTACTCCAGAAATCATGATCCCACTTGTTGGCGAAGTTAAAGAGTTAAAATATGTTAAAGATGTAGTTTGCGCAACAGCAGATAAAATAATTGCTGAAGCTGGTGTTGATATGAAGTATCAAGTTGGTACAATGATAGAGATACCAAGAGCTGCTCTTACAGCTGATGAGATTGCTAGAGAAGCTGAATTCTTCTCATTTGGTACAAACGACTTAACACAAATGACATTCGGATTCTCAAGAGATGATGCCGGTAAATTCTTAGGAGCATACTATGACAAGAAGATTTATGAGAACGATCCATTTGCTAAAGTTGACCAAGTTGGTGTTGGTAAATTAGTTGAAATGGCAGTTAAATTAGGTAAAGAAACAAGACCTGATATTAAGTTAGGTGTTTGTGGTGAACATGGTGGTGAACCTACATCTGTTGAATTCTTCCACAGAGCTGGTTTAACATACGTTTCTTGCTCACCATTTAGAGTTCCAGTTGCAAGACTTGCAGCTGCACAAGCTCAAATCAAATATCCAAGAAAGTAATCATAAAGATTATTCAACAAGCCGAGGCTAAGTTATGTAGCCTCGGCTTTCAGATTGGTTTGAAAAAGATGAGAAATAAAAAGGCATAAATTCGGCATTTTGGGTAAAAATATTTCTAAAGGAGGAATTAAAATGAAAGTTAGAGATATAATGACTAAAGATGTTGTTTTTGCAAATAAAGACGATTCGGTACTTACCGTCGCAAAACTAATGAAACATCATAATGTTGGAGCTATTCCAATAGTTGAAAATGCTGAAAAGGTTTTAGGAATGGTAACAGATAGGGATATAGTTTTAAATATGGCAGACTATAATTTTGATCCGGCAAATACTTTTGCACTTAAGCTTATGACGGATAAGTTATATACTGTAAAACCAGAAGCGGATTTAAGCAGTGCATTGGCATTAATGAAAAAACAACAAATAAGAAGGTTACCGGTCATGGAAGATAACAAGCTTGTAGGAATGTTGTCAATTGGAGATATTGCAGTACGTTCAGATTACAATATGGAGATGAGTGAAGCGATTTCAGAGATTTCAATGCCAGATAGACCAGAAAATATATAAGCAAGATTGAGGCATGATATTAATTCGTGCCTCATAATTATTTATCTTGCTTTTTTATAGAATATATGCAAAAATATAGATAGATTTTGAAAAAAGAAGAGGTGCTTTGTAAATATGGATAAAAGCAAAAAAATAAGAATTTTAGAAAGAGTAGGAGTATTTTTAGGAACGATACTTTTACTATATTTGTTAGTTAAATTTGCTACATACTTTATGCCGTTTTTGATAGCAGGAATTATAGCTGTTTTGATAGAACCAGCTATAAAGTTTTGCATGAATAAACTAAAAATGAGCAGAAGAGTGAGTTCGATAATAATAGTTGCTTTAACGATTGTGCTATTAATTTTAGCAATTGTATATGGAAGCTTAGGAATAATAAAAGAAATAGGCAACCTTTCAAGCAATATAGGACCTGCGATAACGACAACGACAAGGTTTATAGATTCATTGAGTGGCAAAGTTAGCGAGATATATCCAGATATTCCAGAAAATATATTGATTGCAGTTGAAAGTTCACTTGTTGATTTTGTTGGAAAACTTGGAAATTTGGTTGCAGAAGCTGCTACTAAACTTGTCTCATTGCTACTTTCGGTTCCAACTATGATAATAAATACCGTAATAACAATTCTTGCACTTATATTTTTCACAAAAGATAGGATTTATGTTATAGATATGATGGAACATCATATGCCAAAAAGTTGGATAAAGAAATGTATGGAAGTTGGTACTGAAATTTTTTCAACTATAGGTGGATATATAAGAGTATATGCTAAGATATTGCTAATAACATTCGTAGAATTATATATTGCGTTTTTGATAATAAATGCAATTGGTTTCAAAATAGAGTATCCATTATTATTAGCGATAATGATTTCAATAGTTGATATTTTGCCAATACTTGGCGTAGGAACAGTACTTATTCCTTGGGCTTTGTGGATGCTTGTAGTTGGTAACTGGGGCCTTGCACTTGCACTTATAATCACATATGGTGCAATCTTCTGCATAAGACAATTCTTAGAACCAAAACTAGTAAGTAAGCAATTTGGAATACATCCACTAATCACACTATTTGCAATGTATGCAGGATATAAATCATCAGGTGTATTTGGACTTATCTTAGGACCAGTTTTACTAATGGTATTAAGATGTGTATTTGCTAAACAAATAGAAAAAGGACTATTTAAAGATATGTTCGAAGAAAAATAATATATGAAAACGGAGTAAAAAGTCAAAATACTATTTACTCCGTTTTTCTTTAAAAATTATTTTTAGGTGGATATACAGCTGCTTCATTAGGCGTTGTAATCTTTTTGATTTCGAAGACTTCAATTATTGGCATAGGGCCATGGTAATCTTTTAATTTGATTGTTCCTTTGATTTCTATCCAAGAGTTGTTTTCAAAATTTTTGATTTCATCAGATTCACATAAAAAACCAACAATTCTATAATCGTTATCTGAAACAATCATATCTCTAGCTGTTACAAATTGATTTTCTTTAAAATCGTTAACTCTAAAAACATATCCGGTAGAGTGAATTTTTTTACCGTATGTATTTATCTGTGTTATCATGTACATCTTTTAATATGCTAGTATAGTTACTGTTATTCATGATAATAGTCTTGCTAGCAAAAAGTTTTGCAAAGCATAAGAGCGAAAGTAAAATAATAATTGTAGATAAGATAATTATAAAAAGTTTAAAGCTAAATTTTATATTTATAATCTTCATAAAAATATCCCCCAATCCTTAGTAAATCTTATGACTTTTTTGAAAAAATATGACAATGTTGTGTGGGGGGCAGATAGATTTTAAGTAGGCTTTTTAAATCTTGATAAGATTTTAGATATGTTATATAATTTATAAGCGAGGAGGCGGTTACATGATAGTTGCAATAGATGGTCCTGCAGGGACAGGAAAGGGAACTGTAGCAAAATTAATTTCAGAAAGACTAGACTTCGTATATATAGATACAGGTGCGATGTACAGATGTATAACTTTAAAGATGATAAGAGAAAACATCTCATTAGATGAAGAAGAAAAAATAAAGGATTTGCTAGAAAGAACGAAAATAACATTCAAAAATCTAGATGATAAACAACATGTATATATAGATGGAGAAGATGTTTCGGATTTAATAAGAAAACCTAATGTAAATGAATTAGTTTCACCGGTTTCAGCAATAAAAATAATAAGAATAAAAATGGTAGAGCTTCAACGCAAATTAGGTGAAGAGGGAAATGTAATAATGGAAGGTAGAGATATAACAACTGTTGTATTTCCAAATGCTGAAGTAAAAATATATTTAGATGCTAAACTAGAGATAAGAGCAGAAAGAAGATACAAAGAGTTAATCGCAAGAGGTAATGATGTAACATATGAAGATACATTAGAGAGTATAAGAAAAAGAGATAAAAATGACATGGAAAAAGAAATGGGTGCATTAAAAATCGCAGAAGACGCTGTAGTTATTGATACATCTAATATGACCATCGAAGAAGTATATGATAAAATAAAAGAAATAATAGAATTAAAAAAGTAATATAAGAGATTATGAAAGGAATTTAAATAAGAATGGCGACTTACATTTTATAATAAAAGATACATAACTTTCATATCGTATAAATATAGTAAAAACATAATCGCCACAAAAGGGCAAAAGGAGAAAAAATGATTATAAGGTCAATTGTAAAAGGATTTGCACATATTTGTTTTCATACAATATACAGAACAAAAATAAAAGGAATAGAAAATATACCAAAAGAAGGCAAGGCAGTGCTTTGCTCTAATCATATACATATGTTTGATTCGGCAGGTATAATAGCTCATGTAAAAAGAATGACATATATAATAGCAAAAGAGGAATTATTTAAAACGAAATTTAAAAATTGGTTTATGAGGCAAATGGGAACATTTCCTGTTGCTAGAGGAACTGGTGGAAAAGAAGCAATAGATACTGCAACAGAATACTTAAATCAAGGCAATCTTTTGCTTATATTCCCTGAGGGCACAAGAAACGGCTTAGCAAAAGGTGTAAAGTTTCAAAAAGGTGCAGCATACATAGCTATACAAAGTAAATCGCCAGTTATTCCTATAGGTGTTACAGGAACATTCAAACCGTTTTCGAAGATATGTATAAACATAGGCCAGCCTATAGATATAACAGAATATTTAGATGATGAAAAAGTAGACCCTAGAAAAGTAGTTGCATTAACTAAAAAAATAGAGAGCGAAGTAATAAAGCTAAGAGATGAAAATTAAAGAACACAACCATAAATAAAGAGAGGATTAAAAATGGAAAAAGAAGAATTAGTTGGACTTATCGAAGCATTGCTTTTTGCAAGCGGAAAGATGGTAAATATAAAAGTTTTATGTGATGTGACAGGATGCGAAAAAGAAGAGGTCTTAGAAGCACTTAGCACATTAAAACAAAATTTAATAGAAAGAAAAAGCGGAATACAATTATTAGAAGTAAAAGAATCATATCAGCTTGCAACACTTGAAAAATACTATACATATATTTGTACAATGCTAGATAATAGGCCAAAGCCAAACTTGTCGCAAGCTGCTTTTGAGGTATTATCAATAGTTGCATATAATCAAAATGTAACAAGGGCTGAAATGGAAAAAATAAGAGGAGTTTCATCGGATAGTGCATTAAACAAACTGTTAGAATACAACCTAGTTGAAGAGGCAGGAAAAATGGATGCACCAGGAAGACCGATGATGTACAGAACAACCGATGAATTCTTAAAAATGTTTGGGTATAATTCTATAAAAGACTTGCCAGAACTACCAAAGCTTAAAGAAGAAGTTGATGAGCAAATGAAAATCGAAGAAGAGTTATCTACAGAAGAAAATGCTTAAAACTAAGGAGGAACAATAATTGAAAATAATTTATGGACGCAGTGGATGTGGTAAAACATACTTTGCAATGAATGAGATAAAAGAAAATATAAAAGGGGCTTATGAGTGCCCCTTACTTTACATTGTGCCAGAACAATTTTCACTTACAGCTGAGGTTGACCTTTCAAAGATAATTGGCAGAGGTGGAATTATAAAAGCGGAGGTCGTTACATTTAAAAGATTGTGTCATCGAATATATAATGAACATGGCTTTAAAAAAGATACACTAGATACGGCAGCTAAAACAATGTTACTTTATTATATAATGAGCAAAAATGAAAATAAGCTAAAAGTTCTTAATGGTGTTTCTAAAAATTTAGGATTAGTTACAACTGTGAGTGATATGATTTCAGAGTTTAAGAGATATAATGTAACACCAGAAATATTAAAAAGCTTTACACCAAAAAGCGAATACTTAAAAATGAAACTAGATGACTTGATTTTTATATATGAAGCTTTCAAAGAAAAAAATCAAGGAAGTTACATGGATAAAGATGATGAATATACAAAAATGTCAGAGCTTATAAAGAATTCAGAGATAGTAAAAGGTGCTAAGATATGGATAGATGGCTTCGATGGATTTACACCACAAGAATTAAATATAATAAACGAATTAGAAAAAGTGGCAGATGTTTCTATACTTCTTACATTAGATGATTCGGATAACAACATGTTTTTACTAAACAAAAAAACATATCAAAAATTGTCAAAGGAAAATAATGTAGAACCGATATATTTAAATGAGCAAAAGAGATTTAATAATATAGAATTAAAACATTTAGAAGAAAACTATAATTCGACATTTATAAAAAAATACGAAGAGAAAACAAAAAACATAGATATACGAATAGAAAAAAATCCATATGAGGAAATAGAAAATATCGCTATAAAGATTTTAGAAAAAGTAAGAGATGAAAACTTAAGATATGAGAATATAGCTATAGTTACAAGAAACATAGATAGTTATAAAAACAATTTCAAGATGATTTTTACTAAGTACAACATTCCATACTTCTTTGATGATAAGCATGAGCTTTCAGCACAGCCTCTTATAACATTAGTGTCTATGCTTTTAGATATATGTACAAGCAATTACTCATATGAATCAATCTTTAATTATCTAAAAACAGGACTTACAAATGTAGAAGATGTAAACGATATAGATAGATTAGAAAATTATGTGCTAGAATGGGGTATAAAGGGCAATACATGGCTTAAAGAATGGACATTTGGTAAATCGGACTTAGAAAAAATAAATCAAATAAGAAGACAAGTAATAGAGCCAATCGTAGAATTTAAAAATAAATTCTCGAAACAGAAAAAAGTATCTGAAATAGCAAGAGAGCTATATAACTTCCTTATAGAAATAAGAGCATATGAAAATATACAAAACAAAATAAAAGAGTTAAAAGAAAAAGAAAATCCAACCGAAACCGAAATAGAGATAACAAACACATACATACAAGTATGGAACATATTTATAAAGTTATTAGATGAAATTGTAATGGTACTTGGCGAAGAAGTAGTTTCATTCGATAGATTTAAAAATATATTAAAACAAGGAATAATGCAAAATCAAATAGGAATACTTCCAACAACTAGAGACCATGTTGTGATAGGAGATGTTAGCAGGACTAGAAATTCAAATATAAAGGTCTTATTCGTAATAGGCTTAAATGATGGCGTTTTTCCAATGCCATATAATGATGAGGGATTTATAAACGATAACGAAAGAAACGAATTATTAGATGGCGGAGTCGAAATCGCAAAGGATACAAAAATGCTTTTACTAGAAGAAAATTTTAATATCTATAAAGTATTAACAACACCGACAGATGAACTTCATCTATCGTATCCAATATCAGATACAGATGGAAAAGCACTTAGACCATCAGAAGTAATAAATAGCTTGAAAAGGATATTCCCTAATATAAAAATCAGTAGTGATGTAATAGCAAAAGAAACATTAAAAGAAAAGGTAAATACGATAAATTCGACGGTGCCAAACTTGTTAAATGATATAAGAGAAGAACTAGATGGCGAAAGTAAATCAGAAGAATGGAAGAAAATATATCTATGGTTTGCCGAAAATCAGAAAGAAAGAATTTCATATATTGAAGAGGGACTAAATTATAAAAACACAATAGAGTATATAAGCAAAGAAAGTGCAAATAAGTTATATGGAAACGAAATGAATACAAGTGTATCAAAACTAGAGACATACGCTAATTGCCCTTTTAAATATTACTTGCAGTATGGATTAAATGCAAAAGAAAGAAAAGTATATAAGCTAGATACACCAGATGTGGGAATATTTTTGCACGAAATAATTGAAAGATTTTCAAAATACTTATTAGAAAGAAATATAAGTTTTAGAGATATAGAAAAAGAAAAAAGCGATGAAATAGTATCAAACATCGTAGATGATGTTTTGCTGGATTTTAAATCTAATATAATGACAAGCACTAATAAAATGAAACAACTTAGCTTAAAGCTAAAGAAACTTATAAAAAGAGTAATCTGGACAATAGTATTGCAAATAAAAGAAAGCGACTTTGAAGTCGTAGCAAGCGAGTTAGAGTTTGGAAAGGGTAAAAAAGTAAATGCCATAGAAATAGAATTAGAAAACGGGCAAAAAGTATTGCTAAGTGGAAAGATAGATAGAGTGGATATAGCAAAAACTGAAGAGGGAAAATACATAAGAATAATAGATTACAAA
This sequence comes from Clostridiales bacterium UBA4698, assembly GCA_002404755.1. Taxonomy (GTDB): domain Bacteria; phylum Bacillota; class Clostridia; order TANB77; family UBA1234; genus UBA1234. The sequence goes on from DHKI01000032.1 coordinate 108,045, forward strand.
TCATATAGCAAGGAAATGAAACTATTTAATGTATATTCGGGGCTAGAAGTACAGCTTATAACATACATGGATGCAGTGGACGAGCTTGAAGCAATGCCAGGAGGAATCTTATATCTAAAGTTAGATGATCCGATGATAAAAACATCAAAAAACATTGGAGATGAAGAAATAGAAGAACAAATAAGAAAATCATTAAGAATGAACGGAATGATAGTAGCAAACACAAGACTAATAAAAGCAATGGATACAGAAATGACATCAGAATCAAATAACCTAAACTTAAAAATATCAAAAGAAAAATACACAGGAAAAACATATGTTCCAACAGAAGAAGAATTCGAAAAACTAAGATTCCATGTAAGAAAAACATTACGAAGTCTATGTGAAGAAATACTATCCGGCAAAATAAAAAATCAACCAGTAAAATGCAAAGGCAAAACGCCATGTACATATTGCGACTACAAAGTAATCTGCCAATTCGATAAAAAACTCGGCAATGATTTTAAAACATTACATGAAATGAAAAAAGAAGAAATCTGGGAACAACTGAAACTAGAATAAAAAGGGGAGAAAATCAATTATGAAAAATAAGAAAATAGTATTAGCTATAGCAATAATTTTAGTACTTGGATTAGCTGGGTGTAAACTAAAAGATAACTTAAATGATAATTACAAAGAAACAGAAAATGTTGTTTCTGGAGAACAACTTGAAGTTAAAATAAAAAATATAAATGAAGTGACATCGCCTAAATTTGTTATAGACGAAAGTTTAAAAACAGCTGAAATATTAAAAGATTCAAATAATGTAGAGTACGTTAAATTATCTAGCGGATATGTATTAGGTGCATCTCCAGATGATAATAATCATAATAAGTTTTTTGAAAATTCACGAGAAATACTTCCATCAAAAATATACTTAAATAATCCAATCACAAAATACTATTATAATTACAATGGAGAGGTATATGAAATACCTATGGAAAAGTGCGAGAATGAAGATGAAGAAAGAATTGAATATCAAGACTATGAGTTGAAAGTTTATTTAAACACGGGCATAGTAAGTGCATATGGCAAGACTGCACATTTTATGGATAATTCTGAAAAAATCTTTGGAAAAGAAGATGTACTAAAGCACTTAGTTATGACATCCAAAAATGAAACGAAAACATATATGCCAATCTATGAATTTGATTTGGATGATGATTTAGAAACAGTAGAGTTTGCGATTTCACATCCGGAAATGGATCCAGGTGATGGCGAGTATACAGTTATAAGACCATTACAAATTGACAAAGATAAAAATTTAAAAGAATTTGTAGATATGGAAGTTTGCGGAAATATATCAAATTATAGAAACGTGTTCTTCTCTCATTTGCCACATAGAGGAATTTCAATAAACAGTTTGATAGATAACTATATAGTACTTACATATTATATATACGACGAAACTGGTTTTACATGCGTTCAAAAGTTAGCAAACGGAGATGATTGGTGGGATAATGACGAATATACTGAAAAACTAAAAGGGTATGCGTTTACATTAAATTCAGACATAGAGTTTATGAGGGCTGATTCAGATAACTATTATAAAGTGGATTATACTACATGGGGACAAAATGAAAATGCAGAAAAAGTGATGCTTCCAAAAGGAACAAAAATACATGTCCTAAAAATATTAGATAGTACAGGAAATTCAATAGTAGAAACATTAGACGGAACAACATATATGATAGCAAGCTTTGCGGGAATGACAATATAGAAGTTTCATATGATAAAAAGGAGCAAATTTTATGAGATGGACTGATGAACAAAAAGCGGCAATTGACACAAAAAATTGCAAGTTGCTTGTTGCGGCTGGTGCTGGTAGTGGTAAAACTGCTGTATTGGTACAAAGAATAATAGACAAAATAATAATAGATAAAATAGATATAGACAAAATGCTTATTGTTACATTTACAAATGCTGCAGCAAGTGAAATGAGAGAGCGTATTAGAGATGGCATATATAAAGTTTTAGAAACAAATCCTGAAATGCAAAGGCAACTTCTTTTGATAAATAAAGCAAGTATAATGACGATAGATGCGTTTTGCAAAAAGGTTATTAAAGACAATTTCTTTAAGTTAAATCTAGATCCTAATTTTAGAGTTGCTGATTCTGCAGAAAATGAACTTTTAAAATTAGAAGCATTAGATGAGGTTTTAGATGAACTTTATGAAGAAGACGATGACAAAATAGTAGATGTCATGATGGCTTATTCAAACAATAAATCAGATGATAACCTAAGAAGTATTCTTCTAAACATTCATAGTTTTATACAAAGTTCTCCTTTTCCTTATGACTGGCTAAAAGAAAAATGTGAGATGTATAACGTAGATGAAAAAGATTTTGCAAAGACGGTCTGGGGAAAAGAAATAACCAGTTATGCACGTAGCGAAGTGCGAGGAATGCTAGACGAAATGCAAGAAATGATTGAAGACTTGTCTTCAAATAACGAAGCAGCAAATTACTTATTAACACTTCAGGATGATGAGCTTTTACTAAAAAATCTTTTATATAATTGTAATACTTGGGATGAATTTTGTGAGTACCTTTCGGTATGTGAGATTGCAAAATTAAAAAGTGCACCAAAGCTAGATAATGATACAAAAGAAGAAGTAAAAGAACTAAGAGAAAAGATGAAAGGCATTGTAAAAAAATATTTGAAAGAAGAAATATTCATATCAAAATCAAATGAGATACTTTCAGATGTCGCAAGGCTTTATGATACTTTAAAAATACTATCAGATATAGTTATAAGATTTGATAAAAGGTTTAAAGAAAAGAAAAATGCAAAAGGAATAATAGATTTTAGCGATATGGAACATTTGTGCCTTGAACTTTTAAATGATAATGAAAGCATAGCAAATGCGTATAAAGAGAAGTACGAAGAAATCCTGATAGATGAGTATCAAGATAGTAACTTAATACAAGAATTTATACTAAACAAAATTTCAAATGGACATATGTTCATGGTTGGAGATGTTAAGCAGAGTATATATAGATTTAGACAAGCACGACCAGAATTGTTTTTAGAAAAATATGAGACATATACTGAAGATTTAGAAAGCACTAGTCCAACTAAAAAAATCTTGCTATTTAAAAACTTTAGAAGCAACGAAAACATAATAGACCAAGCAAACTTTGTATTTAAAAATATAATGACAAAAGCAGTTGGTGAAATTGATTATACAGAAAAAGAATACTTAAAATTCGGAGCAAATTATTATCCTTGCACAGGAACGAAGGCAGAAATAGATTTAATAGAGAAAAAGCTTGATAAAGAAGAAATAGAAGAAGACTTAGAAAACGATATAGAAGATACTCCACAATTAGAAGGTAGAGTTATCTCCAAACGAATAGAAGAATTGGTTGGAAATTTTGAGGTATACGATAAGAAAAAAGAGATAATGCGAAAAGCAAAGTATAGTGACATAGTAATTCTTTTAAGAGCTACAAAGGGCTATGCAGATACATTTGTATCAGAACTTGCCAAAAGAAATATACCAGCATTTGCTGATATAAATACAGGATATTTCGAAAACACAGAAGTGCAAATCGTACTTTCTTTATTAAAGATAATAGACAATCCATATCAAGATATACCGCTAATAGCAGTTATGCGTTCACAGATAGGAGGCTTTACACCAGATGAATTAACTTCTATTAGACTTATAGATAAAAATGCTTCATATTATGAGACATTGCAAAAGGCTGCGACTGGAAATAAAAAAGTAAAAGACTTTATAAACAAGTTAGATTCATGGAGAGAAAAATCAAAGAATATAAGTCTTGATGAACTAATATGGTACTTATACGAGGAGACAGGATATTACTACTATGTGTCTCTTTTACCAGATGGAAAAATAAGAACGGCTAATTTAAAGATGCTATTAGATAAAGCGACTGCTTATGATAAAACAAGTTATAGAGGATTGTTTAATTTTATAAACTTCTTAGACAACTTAAAAGAAAGTTCAGGAGATATGGGAAGCAGTAAGCAATTATCAGAAAATGATAATGTTGTAAGAATAATGAGTATTCATAAAAGTAAAGGACTTGAATTCCCGATTGTATTTCTATCAGGTACAGCTAGAAAGTTTAACACAAGGGATATGTCAAACCCAATAATACTTCATCAAGACTTAGGCTTTGGTGCCGATATCATAGATACTGAAAAAAGAATATATTATAGTAGCATGCCAAAGCTTGCATTAAAGCTTAAAACAAAACAAGAAACTTTATCCGAAGAAATGAGAATACTATATGTTGCATTAACAAGAGCGAGAGAAAAGCTAATAGTAACTGCATTAGAATCAGATATAGGCAAAAAACTAGATAAATGGAGTAAGGGTGTAAATGAATATAAGGTAGCAAACAGTAATAACTTTGCTGATTGGATATGTAGTGCGGTAATAAACAACGAAAATGATTTTGAAGTAAAGGAATGGTCATATAACGATGTGTTGAGACTTGCAAAAGAAGATGAAAATGAAGAGTGTTATGTAGAAACTATACTAAAAGGAATAGATAGTAGCCTAAAAGAGACAGAAGATTATAAATTTATAAACGATAGATTAAACTGGAAATACAAATATTCATATTCTACAAAGATACCTAATAAGGTAACTGTTACAGAATTAAAAAGGCTAAATACAGTATTAGAACAAACAGATGAAGTAAGAATAACAGATATTGTGGAAAAACCGAGTTTCATGAGTGAAGAGGGAGAAAAAAATGCATCGGGAACCGCATATGGAACACTTGTTCATAACCTAATGCAAAGGCTAGATTTTAACAATCCAAATGTAAGTGAGATTATAAAAAGTGTAAATGCAGATGAAAAAACAAAGAAATCGCTTGAAAAGCAAATAAATGAATTTCTACAAACTAAGTTTTATAGTGAAGTAAAGAAAGCTAAAAAAGTCTATAAAGAAGCACCATTTAATTTAGAGGTAAAAGCAGAAGAGGTTTATGATATAACGGATGACTCAAAAAATGATATTCTGATGATACAAGGAATAGTGGATATGTATTATGAGACTGAAGAGGGACTTGTGCTTGTAGATTATAAAACAGATAAGGTAGAAAATGAGCTTGAACTTATAAAAAGGTATAAAAAGCAATTAGACTATTACAAAGAAGCATTAGAGCGATTAACAGAGAAAAAAGTTTCAAAAATGTACATATACTCATTTAGTTTGAAAAAAGAAATAGAGATGTAATACGATGTGGAGTGACTTTCTAAAAGTTGCTCCATTTTAGTTTTATAAGGCTACTTTTGGATACAATTTAGCTTTATATATTTTATCTTCACAAAAAGTTTTCATTTTTTAGATCTCAAACAGCTTCGCCAAGCACTATGGATGTTCTTTAGCATGAGCAAGACAAAAAACAACAACAGACAAGACTTTATGCTAAGAACATCACATATTGCTAAGTGAAGAACTCGCCTTCAAAAATGAAACTCTTTTTGCTCGAATATATATAAAGCTAAATTGTAGCAGTATTTTTAAATTTTATGGTAAACTTAGCAGGAATTTAAAAAAGTTCGTCGAATTTATAAAGTATAGGTTGAAATTTTAAAAAAATACTGCTAAAATATTACCGGTTTTTTTAAAAGGTTAAACTATAATGTAGCAATTTGGTAAGAATTTTGTTTTTGGAGGGAAAATGGCATTTTATTCAGAGCAAGTAATTGAAGATGTTAAGGCTGCAAACGATATTGTAGATGTCGTATCAGCCTATGTTACCCTAAAGCGTAAGGGAAGTGCGTACTTTGGACTTTGCCCTTTTCACAAAGAAAAAACAGGTTCTTTTGCAGTAACACCAGAAAAACAAATATACCATTGTTTTGGATGTGGTGAAGGCGGAAATGTTATAAAGTTCATCATGAAAGTTGAAAATATTGGCTTTAAAGAGGCGATAGAGTTTTTGGCAGAAAGGGCTAATATCACTCTTCCAACAGTTAATTATAATGATTTGAATATGAGTCAAAAAGAATTAATTGAAAGAGAAGAGAGCAGAAAGCAGATTTTAGAGATAAATAAAGAAGCTGGCAGATTTTTTTACAAAAATATAGAGAAATCTCAGATGGCAAAAGATTATATCGCTAAAAGACATATCGATGCGAAAACAGTTGCTAAATTTGGGTTAGGTTTTGCTTTAGATGATAACGGTTTGTATAAGCATTTGTTATCAAAAGGGTTTAAGGAGAAAGATATGCTTGCGACAGGACTTGTCGGTAAAAGCGAGAGCGGCTATTTATATGATAAATTCAAAAACAGGTTCATGTTTCCTATATTTGATGTTTTAAATAGAGTTGTCGCTTTTGGAGGAAGAACTTTATTAGACGAGAAAACCATGAAAGAGCAAAAAGTGCCTAAATATGTAAATTCGCCAGAAAATTTGCTATACACAAAAGGCAGACATTTATATGGTCTTAATATTGCTAGAAAGTCCAATGAAAAAATGAAACGAATATTAGTGGTTGAAGGATATATGGACGTTATATCTCCACATCAGGCTGGTGTGACAAATGTTGTTGCGTCTCTTGGTACGGCACTCACAGAGCAACAGGGAAGACTATTGAGAAAGTATGCTGAAGAAGTAATATTGTCGTACGATTCAGATGTGGCTGGTCAAAAAGCGATAATGAGGGGAATTGAAGTAATGCAGTCATTGGGAGTCTCAGCAAAAGTGCTCCAAATGGAAAATGCAAAAGACCCTGATGAGTATGTATTGAAGTTTGGTCCAGAGAGATTTGAAAAGTTAATAGATAATAGTATTTCAGCTGTGGAGTACAAAGTGAGAAATCTACTTAAAGAATATGATGTGAGTGATATTTCTCAAAAAATAAAATTTTTGTCAAGTCTTGCCGAGATTCTATCAAAGGTTGATAGCAATATAGAAAGAGATATTTATGTCGATAAATTTTCTAGAGATTTAAATGTTGGCAAAGAGGCAATTATTGCAGAGATAGAGAAATTAACGTTAAAACGAGATAATAAAATAAGGATGATAGATCCAGTTAAACCAATTGCTAATATTAAAAAAGAAGATAAAGCAACACATGATTTAGAAAACATGATTATATATCTTTTAGTGCAAAAAGACCTAAAGATTTATATGAAGTTATCAGAAGTGTATTCGCCAGATGAAGCTGTTTCTGATTCACATAGAAGCTTAATCAAGAAATTGTATGACTTGTATGAAAATGGAGATATTAATACTAAGGATTTAATGCTGATATGTGAAAATGACGAAGAGTCAAACATTTTATCTGAGTCGATGATAAAAGAAAGCACCAAAGAAGATGTAGAGAGATTATCTAATGACATAATTAGAAAAATCGAAGTTAGCAAATTAGAAAAGAAGCGAAACGAGATTGTTAAGAAATTGGAAAAGGCAACAGCTGATGAAGAGCAAAAAGCTTTATGGGAAGAATTGCAAAGTGTAATTGAAAAACTTGCTAGACGATAATAAATAAGGCTTTTATATAGAAGGAAGGAATGATTTAATAATGAGTGAGGAAATGAAAGATCCTAAAGATGTCATAAAACAAATTGTTGATAGTGCGGCAAAAAAAGGTACAATATCATACAAAGAAATAATTGATTATCTTGAAAAGTATCAATTGGAAGCAAATCAAATCGAAAAAATTTATGACGGACTTGAGGCAGCTAACGTTGAAATTGTTGAAGATACAGAAGAACCAGACTTTGAGGATTTAGAAGAAATTGAAGATGATATAAAGCTTGAAGATATGGATAATTTTGATGTTCCTGATACAGTGAGCACGGATGATCCAGTTAGATTATATTTAAAAGAGATTGGAAAAATTCCTCTTCTTACAGCAGAACAAGAATTGGAATATTCTAAAAAAATGATGGAAGGCGACGAAGAAGCAAAGAAGAAGTTATCTGAGGCTAACCTTAGATTGGTTGTTAGTATTGCTAAAAAATACGTTGGTCGTGGAATGCTATTCTTAGACTTGATACAAGAAGGAAACTTGGGACTTATAAAAGCTGTTGAGAAATTCGATTATAGAAAAGGATATAAGTTTTCAACATATGCAACTTGGTGGATTAGACAAGCTATAACAAGAGCAATTGCAGACCAAGCTAGAACAATAAGAATACCGGTTCATATGGTTGAGACAATAAACAAATTAATTAGAACATCAAGACACTTATTACAACAATTAGGTCGTGAACCAACAATAGAAGAAATTGCAAAAGAAATGGAAATGCCAGTTGAAAGAGTTAAAGAAATCAAAAAGGTTGCACAAGAACCAGTTTCACTTGAAACGCCAATAGGTGAGGAAGAAGATAGTCATCTTGGTGATTTTATTCCAGATGATGATGCTCCGTCTCCATCAGAGCTTGCGGCATACACTCTTTTAAGAGAACAATTAGATGAAATAATAGAAACACTAACACCTAGAGAAGCAAAGGTTTTAAGATTAAGATTTGGACTAGAAGATGGAAAAGCTAGAACACTAGAAGAAGTTGGTAAAGAATTTAATGTCACAAGAGAAAGAATTAGACAAATAGAAGCCAAAGCACTTAGAAAATTAAGACATCCAAGTAGAAGTAAAAAATTAAAGGATTATATGTGATACTAAATTTTAGTTTTTAATTTTTGTAGGGGGAAGTTATATGAAAGTTTTAGGTAGAGTTATATTATTTATCGCTATTGTTGTTCCAATAGTTGTTTGTTGTGTTACAATAAATAAAGTTTGGAACGATGAAGAAGATTATGAAAATGTAAATAACGGTAATGTTTTAAGCGGTGAAAGCGAAACAAGTGGTGACAAAATCACGAGTGGAGATGAAAGTGGCAAAGTAACAGGTGTCACAGAAGTTTCAGGAGAGCTTGCAGGCGAACAATATATCAGTAAAATTGGAACACCAATAAGCAAAATATATACAGATGCTACAGTCGCAATAACAGTTGCAAATGTATATGATGAAGCAGATGAAAATTCAGAAGTGGTAGGAACGATTGAAAAATTCTCTGTTATCACAGCACACAAATATCCAGAAGGTTGGTCAAGAGTTACTAATGGAACAATATCTGGTTGGATGAGAACAGAAAACATCAACTTTCCAACAGGTGGCACATTAGATACATCAGGTAAGGATAACAATGCAAAAACTGGTAAAGTAACAGCAAAACCATATTTGAATATGAGAGCTAGTACTAATATATCAGCTAAAATCATAACAACTATACCTGAAGGTACAACAGTAACAATTAAAGAATCTACTAATGGTTGGTACAAAGTAACATATGCGTCATCTACTGGATGGGTATCATCTTCTTATGTAAAATTAGATGACTAAAAAATTAAAGTAAATACGAAAGGGACCTTATTTTATAATAGGGTCTCTTTTTGCGTTTTAGAAAGGAATAAAATGTTTAGTTTATTGTTAGCATATTTAATAGGAGTTATAGTGGCAATCAATTTTAATGCCTATGTAATATTGGTTGCAATGTTAATGTTTGTAATAACATATTATTTCGCCATGTACAAGAGGCAAAAATCTGCAACTGGAAGATTTATAAGCAAGAACGCAGAAAAAAACGAAAAATTCGGATTAAAATTATTCGCACTTTGCGTAGTAATATTAATTAGTTTTTGGTATACAAATTTCAAGATACAACAATATGATAACAAATATACAAGTTCAGAAATCTCAGGAGATTTCGCTATTATTTCGAAAGATACTGCAAGTGATTATTATAATAAATACTTATGTAAGAACACGGGTGGAGATAAGTTTATACTAAAGGTAAATAAGAAAGTTGACATTGGAGTGAAAGAAGGAAATGAAATTTTTTTGAATGGTAAATTCAAGCAAGGTCAGCTAGCAAGAAATGAGGGAGGATTTAATTATAGGCGATACTTAAATTCTAAAAACATTTATGGTACTATAACAGTTAATGAAAATTGCTTAGAATTAAAAAAAGAAGGGAAAATAGGTTTTATAGCGAAAATAAAGCAACATATTGAAAATACTTTTTCGACGCTTTTACCAAGCAATTATGCAGGGATAATAAATGGAATGTTAAATGGACAAACGAAGAGAGTATCAGAAGACATATTAGAAGACTTTAAAAATAGCGGAGTTACACATTTACTTGCAGTTTCTGGTTCTAATATTGCGTATATAATTATGTTTCTAAGTTTGACTTCAAATAAGATATTTGGAAAGTATGTTTCATACTATTTGATAATAGTGTCAATAATTGTATTTATCTTTGTTTCTGGAGCTTCTGCTTCTGTTGCACGTGCTGGTATAATGGCAATATTAAATATAATTGCGGTGCTATTATCAAAAAAATCAAACACCTTGAACAACATATTTTTTTCGGCACTAATTCTTTTATGTATAAATCCACTGACTTTGTATGATGTTGGCTTTGTTCTTTCGTTTGTTGGTACTTTTGGAATAGTAACTATTTCAAAAAGATTGACGGAATGTATTAAGAAGTATTTGAAAAACAAATTTATTTCTGAAACAATTGGCATTACGCTATCGGCACAAATAGTGCTTACACCAATAATGATTTATTATTTTAACACCTTTTCTATAATTTCTTTAATCACAAACTTTTTGATAGTTCCTATATCTGGTTTTCTCACAACTTTAGGTTTTATAACTTTGATAATATCAATATTTAGCATAAAAATAGCTCGAATTGTTGCGTATGCGATATACTCACTTACATATTTCATGTTTTGCGTTACAAATTTTTTCGGAAATATATCTTGGGCAAATTTGATTATTCCAACACCTAAGATATGGATGATACTTATTTATTATGTTTTGCTATTTATTTTCATTAAGTATGAGAAGTATCGTAAGAAAACATTTGCTTTAGTTGGAATTATCGCCATGTTATATATGATTGTTATAAATATTCCACGAAATTATATAAAGGTAAATATGATAGATATAGGACAAGGAGATTCAACATATATAGAAACTAAGAATAGGAAAGTTATTTTAATAGACGGAGGAGGTACAGAGGGGAGTGATTATGACGTTGGTGAAAATATACTGCTACCATATATTTTAAATCAGGGGAAAATAGTAGTAGATTTAGTAATTGTATCTCATCCTCATGAGGATCATATAGAAGGAATATTTACATTACTAGAAAAGATAAAAGTGAAAAAAGTTATGATAAGTGAAAATGTTGATAATACTGAACTTGGAGCTAAATTAATTGAACTATGCAAAAGCAAGAAAACAGAGGTAATAAGAGTGGCAAAAGGTGATGACTTTGTAATAGATGGTATAAAGTTTAGCGTAATTTTTCCAAGCAGGAAAGATAATGAAGAGAACCTTAACAATATGTCTATTTTGATGAAAATGGAATACGCAGGTGTTAAAATTTTATTTACTGGAGACTTGGAGAAAGAAAAGGAAGAAAATCTGAAAGGCGATTTGAGTGCAGATATACTAAAAGTTGGGCATCACGGTTCTACAACCTCAACTTCAGAAGAATTTTTAAGGAAAGTAATGCCACAAATAGCACTTATAAGTGTTGGCGAAGATAATTCGTATGGACATCCAAATCAAAAAATTTTAGATAGATTGAAAAAGTACAACGTAAAAGTGTATCGAACAGATATAGATGGAGAAATAAAATTGAAAATAAAAAACGACGGAAAAATAAATTTAAATGTAATGAATAAAAAAAGAGAGACTAATTAAAGTCTCTCATAAGGTATACAAAAAGATACTGTACTACTCTGGTCAGTTAATGAATACCTTAACGTCTGTCGGCAATGTTGCACGGTACTCATTGAGTACTGTTTCAGCATCAACCTTGGCAGGATTGATGAGTGAAAGCTCGACGCACTCAACATCTCCTTGGTAGAAGGTGTTCCCATAAATCATACCCACAAGCACCACATTTGCGTCATAAAGCAAATGAACATGTTTGTTGTTTGCATAAGCTTGAGCTAAGGCGATGTTTTCGGCTCTTGTTCCGCCAAGGCAGAAGGGTATCTGCTTTGTTTGCTTGAACGAAGCCTCTGTTATTGCCTGTAACTCTGGCCAGTTGCTTGCCTTTACTTTCACCCGTGTGTAAGTCATAATAAAATGACCTCCTTAAATATATTTTTCTGGGGAATGCTCTCTTATTGTAGCATACTTTTTTATAAAAATAAAGCTTTTTTATAAAAAATATCAATTTTTTATGTAAATTACATTTAAAAAGCAAATAATTGTGATGCCTGTGTCAAATATTGTCTATATATGGATTTTTATGGAGAACTAAATTACTAGACTAACTGGTCGACTGGATTGACTTTTAATATGTTTTGATATAACATATTTCTGTAGATAAAAACGAATGAGGAGGAGAATATGAACAAGAATTATCCATTAAATGAAGTAAAAAAAGTTGATAGTGTAAAAGATTTAATGCGTCAAGCAACTGAAGAAGCTGGAGATAAAATTGCTTTTATGTATAAAGAAGGCAAAGAAAATATAGAAGTGACATATGCAAAGTTCCAAGAAGATACAATAGCACTTGGAACAGCAATAACAGAGTTAGGTTTAAATGATAAACACATAGCATGTATAGGAGATAACAGTTATAAATGGCTTACTACATACTTAACAGTTTTAAAGTCAGATGGCGTATTTGTACCGGTAGATAAAGAGTTACCAGTAGAAGATATAATAAACATATTAAAAAGTAGTGATAGTGAGATTTTGTTTTATGCAGAAAAATACGAGAAATATGTTGAACAAATACTAAGAGAAGCTACTAATATCAAATTTTTAATAGGCTTTTCAAGAAAAGAAGAATCAAATAATGTTTTATCATATGATAGATTTATAGAAGACGGAAGAAAATCATTTAATGCTGGAAATCAAAAATACCTAAAATTAAAGAGTGACCCAAATAGCTTAAAATTACTAGTATATACATCAGGAACTACAGGAATGGCAAAAGGTGTTATGCTTACAGAAAACAATTTGATTTCATGTGTATATTATGGACTTCAAGTTGCTACAGTATACGATAGATGTTTATCAGTTTTGCCATATCATCATACTTATGAAGGAGTTGCAGGTATATTAGTTGCACTTCATCACCATTCAACAATATGTATAAATGACAGTTTAAAAAATGTTTTGAAGAATTTGCAATTCTACAAACCAGATTACATATATGTAGTTCCAGCTTTCGCAGAACTATTTTATAAAAAGATAATAAGTAACGCAAGGGAAAGCAAAAAATATGGCATTATGAAAGCAATGATAGTAGTAAGTAATGCACTTAGAAAAATAGGAATAGACGTAAGAAAGAAATTATTTAAATCTGTTCATGATGCTTTTGGTGGAAACCTTAGACAAATTGTTTGCGGAGGAGCACCAATTCGTCCAGAAGTAGGAAAGTTTTTTGATGATATAGGAATTGACTTATTAAATGGATACGGTATTACAGAATGTTCACCACTAGTAAGTGTAAATAGACCATATTTTAATGATTGCAGAACAGTTGGTGTGGTACTTCCATGTTGTGAAGTAAAAATAGTAAATCCGGATGAAGATGGCAATGGCGAAGTACATGTAAAAGGTAAAATTGTTATGCTTGGCTACTATAATGATGAAGAACGTACAAATGAGGTTTTAAAAGATGGCTGGTTTAATACAGGAGATTATGGAAATATAAATGAAAAAGGACAATTAAGTATAACAGGCAGAAAGAAAAATCTAATAGTATTAAATAATGGTAAAAATGTATTTCCAGAAGAAATAGAAGCATATGTAGCTAGAGTGCCATATGTTCAAGAAGTTGTTGTAAGAGGTATTAAAGAGGACGGCAGAGAAGTGGGCTTACAAGCAGAAGTATTTTTAAATCAAGATATGGTAAAATCAATGGGAATTGAAGATATTCACGAGACATTAAAAAAAGATATTTCAAATGTAACAAGAGAATTGCCTGTCTATAAAAAGATTACAGACATAAAAATAAGAGATAAAGAATTTGTAAAGACAACTACAAATAAAATAAAGAGATAGTTATTGGTAAAAGTTTATGGCCAACAAAAACAATAGGCTGTAAACTTTTATTTTAATATATATTTTTAAATTTGCATGTGCTTAAAGTATGTAAAAATGTGTCATATAAAAGAAGAGATTACATTTATAAGAAATATAAATAAATAGTAATTGGCAAAGTTTATTTTTTACGTAAATTATTTGATTTTATTTATAAATTATAATATAATCGTAACGTAAAGTTGTTGGTAAGAAAGAGAGATGATACTAGATGTTGGGGTTTGGTCAAGCAATAGGAATAGATTTAGGAACGGCTACAGTACTTGTACACGTAAGAGGAAAAGGAATTGTTTTAAGAGAACCTTCAGTTGTAGCAATAGATAGAAATACAGGGGAAGCGGTTTCTGTAGGAGAAGAGGCAAGAAGAATGCTTGGTAGAACTCCTGGAAATATAGTAGCAATAAGACCATTAAAAGATGGAGTAATTTCAGATTATTCGGTAACAGAAAAAATGCTAAAATACTTTATAAGAAAGGTATGCGGTAAATTTATTTTCGCACCAACAATAATGGTTTGTGTGCCATCTGGTGTTACAGAAGTTGAGAAGAAAGCAGTAGTAGATGCTGCGACGCAAGCTGGAGCAAAGAAAGTGTATTTGATTGAAGAGCCTATAGCTGCTGCTATAGGTGCAGGAATAGATATATCAAAAGCATGTGGTAGTATGGTTGTTGATATGGGCGGTGGTACAACTGATATAGCTGTTATATCGCTTGGTGGAGCAGTTGTAAGTACATCTATCAAAGTAGCCGGCAATAAGCTTGATGAATCCATTGTTAAATATATAAAGAAAAAATATAATGTTATTATAGGCGAGAGAACAGCTGAAGACTTAAAGATTAATATCGGTTGTGTGTATCCGAGAATGCAAAAACTAAAGATGGATGTTAGAGGTAGAGATTTGGAGAGTGGATTGCCAGTTAATCTTACTGTAAACTCTGATGATATGTTAGAAGCTTTGGACGAGCCAGCAACAGCAATATTAGAAGCAGTTTTAGCAGTTTTGGAGAGAACACCACCTGAATTGTCAGCAGATATAAGTGATAGAGGAATTTATATGACTGGTGGCGGTTGTCTTGTTTATGGACTAGACAGATTAATACAAGAAAAGACAGGAATAAATGTTATGATAGCTGAAGAGTCTGTTTCTTGTGTTGCACTTGGAACCGGAAAAGCGTTGGAGGACCCTGAAATGCTAGAAAAGTTAGATGCCATGAGAAGAAAACCAAAGTATTAATATCACTAATCAGCAAAGCAAAAGAACAATTAAAGATTTTAACAATTACAAAAGCATTTGATTAGCTACAATCGACAATTAAAAATGAATTATTTCAAAAATAAAAGTATCTTGCAAACTGAGTTGTAAGATACTTTTTACTTTATAAAGTTATAATGATTAATCTTTTATATCATAGCCTAATTTAGTTATATTTCCGGCACCGACAGTTAGAACTAAATCATTTTCTTTTACATTTTCTTTTAGAAAAACTTTGATTTCGTCGAGAGTAGGAATATATATGCAATTGTTAGAAACTTTATTTATTGCCTCACTTAGCTTTTTAGATGAGACCAAGCCTGTATCAGCCTCTCTAGCAGCATAAATGTCTGTTAAGATAACTTTGTCGGCCTCAGAGAATGCATTGGCAAATTCATCAAATAATGTGTAAGTTCTTGAATAGGTATGTGGTTGAAATATAACCCATAATTTATTTGTTTTTAATTCATTAGCAGCTTTTATAGTAGCCTTTATCTCTGTAGGATGATGAGCATAATCGTCATAAATTTTCGCGTTATTTATTGTGCCAACATATTCAAATCTTCTATGAGCACCTGTAAAATCAGATAAGGCAAGAGCTATATCTTTTAAATCTATGCCGTAAAAATGTGAAATTGCAATTGTAGACAATGCATTATAAATGTGATGATATCCAGGTACTTTAAGATGTATTTTTATTTCAGCATCTTTTGATTTTGCATCGAAAGTATAGAAACCATTTTCCAGCTTTATATTTTCAGCCATCCAATCAGATTTAGAATTAATGCCAAAAGATATTTTATTTGCAACTTTTCCGTTAACTACTTCTACGCAATTAGCATCATCATTATTGTATACAATAACGCCATCTTTTGGAACGTAAGAAACGAACTCATTAAATGCAGATTTTATATCTTCTAAATCTTTATAGTAATCTAAATGGTCCTCTTCAATATTAAGCAAAACGACTGATTTAGGACTGAAACTTAAAAAGCTTCTTACATATTCACATGCCTCTATAATAAAGTAATCAGGTCCGCCAATTCTGTAATTAGTGTTGTTAAGCTGTCGTAAGTCAGCACCTACTTGAACAGTAGGGTTCATATTAGCTTTCATGAAAGCTAGAGAAACCATAGAAGTAGTTGTTGTTTTTCCGTGAGTTCCGCAAATTGCAATCGTATTGTTATAAATTCGTGTTAATTCTCCTAAAAGAGTAGAACGTTCCATACATGGAATATTTCTTTTTCTAGCTTCAACTAATTCCGGATTGTCTTGCTTTATAGCAGCAGTGTAAGCAACTAGTGCGATATTGTCGTTTATATTTTTTTCTGATTGGCCTATGCAGATCTTAATTCCATTGCTTTCTAAACGCTTTGTAGTATCAGAAGCATTATTGTCTGAACCAGAGATTTTAAAGCCCATGCTTAAAAGTATTTCAGCAATACCGCTCATACTAACTCCGCCAATTCCAACCATATGTATATATTTATTTTTATCTATAGTATTTAACATAAAATACCTCCTATCACTAGAATTATATATTTAGAACAGTCCATTTACAATAGTATATTGCAAAAAAACAGCAATTATTCACTGATAACTAAAAGAGAGGCGAGAATGTAATGAATGACACTTTTTATGTTAATTCTGCAATAATAAATCCACATAAATATCGTCATAATTTGCAGGTTTTATTAAAAAGAACCTAAAAAGTGAATAAATTTAACAACATTTAGCAGGATTTTTAAAATAGTTGGAGTAATATAAATATAGGTTGGCAACAAGGTCAACTATCACACAAATAGAAAGGACGTGCGTTTTAATGCAAATCACAGAAGTAAGATTAAAAAAAGTAGATTCAAATGGTAAAATGAAAGCTGTTGCTTCAGTTACATTCGATAACTCTTTCGTAGTACACGATATCAAAGTTATTGAAGGTACTGAAAAAACTTTCATAGCTATGCCAAGTAGAAAAACTCCAAATGGAGTATGGACAGATATAGCTAACCCAGTTAATTCTGAAACAAGAGCTATGATTGAAAAAGCAATTTTCGATAAGTATGAAGAAGTACTTAAAGAGACAGCTGAAACTCCTGCTGAAGAGAAATAATAGAGAGTATTAAATGCCACACATTGAGAAATGTGTGGTTTTTTTGTGCTAAAAAATATCAATTATACTGAAAAATAATTATAAATTATTAAAAATACAGTCACACAATTCTTAAAAATTAATATATTAATACTATAAATTGAATATTTGAAAGGGAGAGTTAAAAATGTGCAAAAGCCTTATGCTTAAAAACATTTCTAAAGTTTACCAAGATGACAATGGCGAGACGATGGCTATAAAAGATTTTAGCTATACTTTTGAGAAAGGACATTTTACGAGTATAGTCGGACCTAGTGGATGTGGAAAATCTACGCTTTTGTCTATCATATGTGGACTTGAGAAAGCAAATAGCGGCACTATTTACATGGATAATTCCATACTCACAACTAAAAACCACAACATCGGTTATATGCTTCAACGCGATTATCTTTTAGACTGGCGGACAATTTACAAGAACGTATTGCTTGGGTTAGAAATCAGAAAAACGTTAAACAAAGAAAGTGAAGAATACGCAAATTCCCTTTTGGAAAAGTATGGTCTTGCGGAGTTCAAGAACAAGTATCCTTCTCAGCTTTCAGGCGGGATGAGACAGCGTGTGGCACTTATCAGAACTTTGGCTATAAAGCCTGATGTTCTTTTGCTTGATGAAGCATTTTCTGCACTTGATTATCAGACTAGACTGTCTGTTACAGAAGACGTTTATAGGATAATAAAAGCAGAAAACAAGGTTACTATCATGGTAACACATGATATTCCAGAAAGCATAAGTATGTCTGACGAAGTTATCATTCTTAGCAAAAGACCTTCGACCATCAAGAAAGTCTATGAAATAGATTTTGAGATGGAAAACAGAACGCCACTGACATGTAGGGATAACCCTAAATTTAGTCAGTATTTCGAAAAAGTATGGAAGGAGCTGAATGACAGTGGATAATATTTCTAGCGAGCGTAAGAAATATTTGCAAGGAAAACGGAAGGCAAAGTTTCTGACAATCTTAGCACAAGTAAGTTTCCTTGCTATATTTGTTGCAGTGTGGGAAATTCTCGCAAGGTTCGAAGTAATTGACAGTTTCATAACAAGCAGTCCTAGTAGAATGCTTAAGACATTTGTAGATATGCTTAAAAACGGGCTTATGACACATATTGCAGTAACTTGCATGGAGACAGTAATCGGTTTCTTGCTTGGAACTTTACTTGGAACACTCATAGCATCTCTGCTTTGGTGGTCGCCGTTTCTTTCGAAAGTTATGTCACCATACCTAGCTGTTTTGAATAGTTTGCCTAAAGTTGCTCTTGGTCCTATTATCATAATATGGGTAGGAGCAGGCACGTCCGCAATTGTGACTATGGCTCTTGCGATATCGTTAATAGTCACGATAATGGAAGTCTTAAATGGCTTTACTGCAACAGACGTAAACAGAATAAAAATGGCAGAAACTTTCGGAGCAAGTAAATTTCAGGTGTTCACCAAGATTGTCTTTCCGTCTAATATTCCAACACTTTTAAATGTTTTGAAAGTTAGCATGGGGCTTTCAATGGTTGGCGTAATCACAGGAGAATTTTTAGTATCAAAAGCAGGAATAGGATATTTGATTGTATATGGTGGTCAGGTCTTTAAACTTGATTTGGTTATGACGAGTGTGATAATTCTTGCAGTAGTAGCAACAATAATGTATCAAGGCATCATCTTGCTTCAGAGTTTTATAAACAAAAGAGGCAAGTGGCAATAATAACTTTTAGGAGGAAAAATCATGAAAAAGTCCATCGCACGTCTTCTTCTGATAGTGATTCTCTTCACTATCGCACTTACGGGGTGTTCTTCGAACAAAAATGAGAAGATAACCGTGAGTGAGGTTACCCACTCGGTGTTCTATGCACCGCAGTACGTCGCAATCAACCTTGGCTTTTTTGAGAAAAGGGGGATTGAACTCGAACTCTACAATGGAGGCGGAGCCGATAAGGTCATGACAGCAGTGCTCGCAAATCAGGTCGACATCGGTTTTGCAGGACCGGAAGCAGCAATCTACGTTTACCTTCAAGGCAAAGAAGATTACCCCGAAGTCTTCGCACAGCTCACAAAGAGAGATGGTTCCTTCTTGGTCGGTAGAGAAAAGGATGAAAACTTTTCTTGGGCTAACCTTAAAGGAAAGCATATCTTACCGGGCAGAAAAGGCGGAGTTCCTTACATGGCACTTGAGTATGTCATAAAGAAAAATGGTCTCAATCCTTCGAGTGACATGAACTTCGACAACAGTATAAGTTTCGATGCTATGACCTCTGCGTTTCTTGGTGGAGTAGGCGATTATGTAACGATTTTCGAACCGACTGCATCAACGTTGGAGAAAGAAGGAAAAGGCTACATTCTTGCATCAGTTGGTGAAGCTGCTGGAGAAATTCCGTACACGGCATATTTTGCTAAAAAGAGTTTTATCTCCAAAAACGAAAAGCTGATTCAAGATTTCACGGATGCTATTTACGAAGGCCAGAAATGGGTTGATACTCATACGGCAAAAGAGATAGCAGAGGCAATAAGCCCGTCGTTCCCGGATACCGACCTTGATATCCTCGAAACGGTCGTAAAAAGATACAAAGACATCGATGCTTGGAACAAGACTCCGGAAATGTTGGAAGCTTCGTTTGAAAAACTTCAAGAAGTAATGATTGAAGCTGGTGAACTTGAACAAAGTGCACCTTTTAGCAAGGTGGTAAATAACACCTTCGCTAAGAAAGCGAAGTAAGCAGAAAGCACCTCTTAGAATATTTTTATTCTGGGAGGCGCTTTTTATATATTATTAAAAAATAGAAAACTTTTAGCACAAAGACCAATATATCTTAAACTAATTAAAGAAATCGTAAAAATTTCTAAATTCATATCCTTTATTTTTTAAATACTCGATAGAAGTTTTTAAAACTTCATTTGTATTATTAACATCACCTGTATCGTGCATTAAAACAACAAGAGACGTTTTATTTTTAGAGCTTTTAATTAAGTTATTAATAAGCTGATTGTTTGAACATTTTGTCTCAGAATCTTTGTTTAAGCAATTCCAATCAACGTATACATAGTCTAGTTCTTTTAAAGCAACTAATCCTTTTTCCTTTTGTGATTTATATTTATTGGTCATATATCCTTCTGGAAATCTAAAAACGTGTGAACAATAATCTTTTATTCCTAATGCTTCTGAAATTGCCTCATCTGTCGATGTGATTTCGTTTATAAAGCTTTCTGTACTTTGATATATTTTATTATTGTTGTGAGAATATGTATGATTAGCTATATAATGTCCAGAGTCGTAAGCTCGTTTCACTAATTCAGGGTGTTCTTTTACGTGTTTTCCAACAACAAAGAATGTTGCTGGAATTTCTTCTTCGTCCAAAATATCTAATATTTTAGGCGTCATTTTTTCGGTTGGACCATCATCGAAAGTTAAGTATGCAATCTTGTAATCCGAGTTTAAAAGAATTTGCAAGTCGTTTTCAGATGTTATAGTTATAGATGTTTCTAGAGTTTTATTTTTTGAAAGTGAGAAACATCCAATTATAGAAAGAATGATAAACAAAGAAAATACTACTTTTTTCTTTTTTGTAATAATAAAGACATTCACGATATCACTTCCTTAAGAATAGCTTATAGAACAACTTATGAGAAATAGACTTAAAATATGAATGTATAAAAAGACTTCTAAACGAATATGAATGCCTTAGGAGGGATTTTTTATGAGAAAAATATTCTTATTTACAAGTTTAATTATATTAGTTTTGCCATGCTTATGTTTGGCGAATATTGAAGAATACAATAGTATACCAGTGTGGTCAAATACACTTGAAACATTTGCTCAAATTCAAAATAAAACAACATTAGATTTGGATTCGGAAGCCGCTATTTTAATGGACGAAACAACAGGGACAATATTATATACAAAAAATGAACATAAAAAATTAAGACCTGCTAGTGTTACAAAAGTAATGACAATTTTATTGATAATGGAAGCACTTGAAAGGGGAGATATAAGTTTAGATGATAGAGTGCCTTGCAGTGAGAAAGCGAGAGAAATGGGAGGTTCACAAATTTGGCTTAACGAAAATGAAAGACTAACCGTAAATGAAATGCTAAAAGCTATATGCGTTGTTTCTGCTAATGATTGTACTGTGGCAATGGCGGAGTTTTTAGCTGGCAGTGAAGAAGCATTTGTGACGAAAATGAATGAAAGAGCAAAAGAACTTGGAATGAACGATACTACGTTTAAAAATTCGCACGGAATAGACGAAGATGGACATCTAACATCGGCATATGATATTGCAATAATGAGCAGAGAACTTAGCAAGAACCATCCAAAAATACATGAGTATACAACAATATGGATGGATACATTAAGAGATGGCAAGTCTCAACTCGTAAATACAAACAAATTAGTAAGATTTTATTCTGGTTGCACAGGACTAAAAACAGGTTCAACATCAATCGCAGGATTTAACTTATCCGCTACTGCTACTAGAAACGATTTAAAATTAATAGCAGTTGTTGTTCATGCGACAACAGGTCAAAATAGATTTGAAGATGCAAAAAAAGTTTTGGATTTCGGCTTTGCAAATTTTATTAATAAGATTGTATTAACAAAAGATAAAGTTATTGAAAAAGTAAAAGTTGAAAAAGGTAACATTGAAGAAGTTGAGGTGACCATAGAAAATGATATTTCAGTTTTGCTTACAAAGGGAGATGAAAAAGGCTTAAGAATTGAGAAAATATATAATGAAAAGATAGTAGCTCCTTTAGCTTATAGAGAAAAAGTTGGAGTGGTAAATTGCTATTTAAATGATGAACTGATAAAGAGCGAAAATATTGTGGTAAATCAAGAGGTTAAGAGAAAAAACTTTGGAAACTATTTAAATGAACTTTTGATATTTTCATATACTCTTGGAAGAGAGGGGATAAATCAATAAAATAAAGCGACATCTTTTTTAGATGTCGCTTTATTTTATTTTACTTCTTCTGTAACATTTTCTTTATTATTAGATTTAGATAGTTTAGCATTTATTTCAGTTGTATTTCTACAAATTAATAATAAAACCAAACTAAATTCATAAGTCAATCTTACAGCTAGGTTACCTAGAACTAGAGTACCTATAAATGCAAGGAAGCTTTGACCTATGTAACCAAAAGATGAAAGTGTTATAAACAAAGCACAGATTAGATATAAAATTTTAAGTAAATTTTCGATTAACATTTTTTTGAATGTTAAGAAATCATACATCCAACCCCAAAACTTTTTAAATTTCCCTTCTTTTGATTTGCTTAAGAATGTGAAGTGCAAAGCGATTGCACCACATATAGCAAGTACTGCTGAAATTATCATCCAAATTTCAAAACCAGCAGCATGTGATGAATATGCAAAATATGACATCTCAAAATCCCCCCTTTCGAGTAAATTTTATCATTAAGTTAGTGAAAAAGCAATGTAAAATTTTATGTTACAAAATCATTACAAAGGTATTACATTTATGTTAAAAATTTTTGCACTTATTGAATTGAGAATACCTATATGCTAAACTTTATGTAAGTGAAAGAATGAGAAAAAAGAGGAGAGGATATATTATGATGATGGGTCCAACTAAGAAAAAAGTCATTGCGACAGGTATTATAGCTTTTACAATCCCAGTTGTATTAGGCAGTGTTGCTTTTATGCAATATAATAAGAAAAAAGAGGCTGAAATAGCAGAATTAAAGAGAAAAAGCGAAACAACTAAAGGGTATGTGTTTGCGGATAATTTGTTAGAAGGAGACATTATTGCTGCAAGTGATCTTTTACTTGTCGATATAAAGGGAGAGAGTGCACCGATTGATTCATTCTCAGGAAGCAGAGATGAAATCGTTGGAAGAAGATTAAGAATTAATGCGGAAAAGAGGACAATCGTTACTGAGTCAATGCTTATGGACGAAGTTGATTTGCATCCTGGATTAAGTGAAAGATTGCAAGAATTCAATATGCTTCTTTTACCTAGCGATTTAAATCAAGGTGACTATGTAGATATAAGAATTACTTTCCCAAGCGGAGAAAATTATGTTGTAGTAGGCGGAAAAGAAGTTAAAAAATTAGGAACTACTGTTGATTCAAACACAATATTCTTACAATTAGATGAAGAAGAAATCGTAAGAACAACAGCAGCAATTCTAGAGTCATATATGTCTGATGGTATCAAGGTATATGTTACAAAATATGTAGAACCATCTGCACAATTATATAAATCAGAAAGAATTGATTTTGTTAAAAAGTTTGAAGATACATTAAAGAGCTTATATGCAGCAAGAGAAGCTTTGATAAGCGGAGACGATGCAGATGTAGAAAGATACATTACATTATATAGCAAGAATGAAGAAGATGCAGAAAAAATAAGAAGGGCTGTAGAAGCAGGAGAAAGCGTATTTACAGAAGATGACATAACAAATGCAGAAATAGCACCAATTATAGGATTAACAGAAAAACAAACAGCTGATATTAGAAATGCATTAGCTAAAAACGATACAGGCGTTTTAGACATGTATAATGATAAACTAGTAAGAACAAGAGTAGATATGAAAGAAACATATCCAGTAAGAGAAAACATAGCAGTTGCTATAGCAGAAAATCCAAATATATTGGATGACTTAAAAACAAGATATAATATTGAAGATTTAATGACTAAAAGAGCAAGAATTCAAACGTTTGCAGCATACAAGCTAAATGAAGAAACAGGAGAAATCGAAACAACAGAAGCTTTATCGAAGATACAAACAAACTTAAATAAAGAAATTGAATTACAAAAATCAGAAAGAAAAGAATATCTTCAAGCATTGCTTTTAGATGAATAAAAAATAAAAATTGCATAAGAGGAAACGAATTCCTCTTATGCAGATTTATGTATTAAATTAGTAAAGTGTTTTATCTATTATAATTAGGAGGAAAACAATATGAAGTGTGTTGGATTTATTGGTAAAACTAATAAAACAGAAATTGTGCAATATGTTGCAAAGATTATAAGCTCACTTGGAAACAAGGTTATGGTTATTGATGCTACAGCGTCACAAAAGACGAGATATACAGTACCAACAATTGTTGGTACTGAAACTCAAAGCCAATATGTTGTTCAATATGATGGAATTGAAATAGCAGTTGGATTTGGAAATATGCTAGAACTAAAAAAATATCTTTTATCAAAAGGTGAAGATTTTAACGAGTATGATTACATATTAGTTGATACGGATATGGAAGAAATGATAGAAGAGTATGATTTGAAAAGTGCTAATAATATATTCTTTGTTTCATCATATGACAAGTATGATGTAATAAAAGGCATAGAGTTGCTTAGATTTATATGTGCTTCTAAGAGAAGAGCAGATCCAGAAGGAACTTTATTTATAGAAAAAGTATTATATTATAGTGAAATCAATTCTGCAGATGGTAGATACATAGATAGACTTTCGGACAATTTACCAATCGAGTGGGATTACACAACTATAAATTATCCTTATGACCAAGGCGATTTATCAGTTAATATTCAAAATCAATATGCTGCAAAACTTGACTTAAGATTTTTAACTAAAGCGTATAAAGAAGCTTTAGTAACAACAGTAAAAATGATAACAGGAGAGCAAGAAGGCTCACTTAGAAAAGTTATAAAAAATATTGAAAGAAACGCTAAGTTTTCTGCATAGAAAGGGGAGAAAGTAGATGCCAATAATATCTTTTTGGAGTTCAGAAGATTCTTCACAATTATCAACAACTGCGACAGCAGTTGCGGTTTCAGCAATGATTCCTACGAAATGTCATTATAAATCAATTGTAACGCAAACACATTATTCAGACATGTCATTAGAGTCTTCATTTTTTAATATGGACAAGTTAGGAAACAAAGGAAGTCTAGACATAGCGGACGTTGGAGTTGACGCACTAGACAGATTATTAAGAAGTAATAAACTTACTCCTGAAAATATTTCTAATTATGCTAAACCAATAGCTAAAGGAAGACTAGAATTATTGTATGGAACATTTAAAAATGACCCTGATTCATATTCAAGAATATTGGAAACATTCCCAATAATTTTAGACTATGCAAGTCAATTTTATGATATAGTTTTGGTTGATTTGAATAAGGGATACGATAGTCCAGAAGTAAATCAAATATTACAAAAGTCTGATTTAATCGTATTATCGATGAGTCAAAATTTACAAATGCTAAAGAAAATATTTAAGAGTATGGAAACACTTAAAATATTACAAGAAAAACCAATCATTCCTGTTTTAGGTAGATATGATAGATTTTCAAAGTATAATGAAAGAAATATCGCAAGAAATCTATTTAATTATAAAAAGAAGATTTATACAATTCCTTATAACACTCAATTCTTTGATGCTTGCAATGAGGGAAGAGCTATGAACTTCTTTGTAGAAAATATACGTGCTGATATAGGAACAGATAGAAATGGATATTTCATATCAGAAGTTTCTACTTTAACAGATGCAATACTAGAAAGCATAAAACCAAAATTAACAGATAGGTAAGGCATTTTGTAAAAAATAGAGAGGTGGAGAAACCAAATGATTTTAAACTATGCTTTGATCGCTGTTTTGATACTAGGCCTTTTAGTGTTCATATTATATTTGTTTAAGAAAACCGATTCGACAGCAGTGCTAAGAGTAAATAAAGATGGTAGAACGTATAATGTTGAACAAATGACTAGATTTATCAAAGACAGAATGGATGAAATAACTCGTACAAACCTTTATGATATTGGTTTATCAGAAGAGGAAATGAGAAGAAGAAAAAATAAAAAGTATGAGTTGAAAAAAGCCTTAAAAGGTTGTACATATGGAGATGTCAATGATAAAAAATACGTAAAGGAATTGATATTCGACTTGCTTCATAGAGAATATGGAGTAAACCAAGTTAATATTACAAATGCTATCGATTTTGATAATATCGATAAGCTAACAACTCAAGATAAATTTGATATACTTTTATATATGTACAAACAACAATATGGCTACAATGCTCTTAGCGAAATAATAAAGAAATATAATCTAGATGAACTAAAGAAAGTATATGGTTCTTCGATTGCATCATATGTTATAACTCCTGAAGAAATTGATGAGATATTCCAAAAAGAATATGAATACTTATCTTTTGAAGATAGACTAAATATTCTTTCACAAAGAATATATCAAAATTATAAAGGTTATAGCGTAATAGATGAAGTCAGAGATATGAACATCGATGGTATTTCAGGTGGTGTTTCAGGTCTTCCGGAATCATTTATGTACCAAGTTGGTCAACTAGGAGATTTCGTAAAACAAACAAATGAAAGAACAATTCCTAAAGCTTATGATAGCGTATGGATATTCTATCATGGTAAATCAATTAGACTTGCATGCCTTTCATTTGGTTCTTTTGCAGAGCTAAGAAGAGTATGTCAAAACATTTATAAATATAACAATCCAGGACAATTATCTGATACAAACGGTTATAAGATAAATGAAATGAAAGATGGTTCCCGTGTCGTTGTTCTAAGACCAAGTATGTCAGAGTCTTGGGCATTCTTCGTAAGAAAGTTCGATACGCCAAACGCAGTATTAGAAAACTTAGTAAGACAACCAGGAAGAGAACCAGTAATAGAGCTATTAAAATTCTTAGTTAAAGGTGCAAGAGTTACAGCACTTACTGGTGAGCAAGGTTGTGGTAAAACAACAATGCTACTTGCTATGATAAAATACATTTATACAACGTTAAACATAAGAGTTCAAGAAACAGCGTTCGAGTTGCACTTAAGAAAAGTTTATCCAGATAGAAACATATTAACACTTAGAGAAACAGAAACAATTTCAGGACAAGAAGGTTTGGACGTTCAAAAGAAAACAGATGGTGCGGTTAACATCCTAGGTGAGGTTGCAACGGATGGAGTTGCTGCTTGGATGATTCAGATGGCACAGGTTGCATCTAAATTTACAATGTTTACTCACCATGCTAAAACATTTGATAACTTAATACTTTCACTTCGTAACTCACTATTAAAAGTTGGTATGTTCCATAATGAAAAAGTAGCAGAGATACAGGTTGTTGGAGTATTAAACTTTGAAGTTCACTTAAAGAAATCTTATTCTGGTGACAGATTTATTGAAAGAATAACAGAATGTATTCCGGTAAAACCAAAGAATACATATAATCGTGATTATAAAAACGAGCCTACCATGGAAGGCAAGATGGACAAATTCATGGATAACGCAACAGATTACTTTACAAAGATAACAGAAACAGAAACATATAAAGCAGTTAATATAGTAGAGTATGTTGATGGCGAATACGTAATAAGAAATCCAATTTCTCAAGAAAACATTGAAGCTATGAGAGAAAATATGTCAGAAGAAGACCAAGTAGCATTTGATGAATTCTGCAATGATTATTTTAGTGGTGTAGGACCAACAAGAAGAATAGTAGAATAATCATAACGGAAAATTTGAGAAAAGGAGGATTATTAATGGATGCAAAATTTTTGTTACTAATAGGTGTTTTAGTTCCATTTTCTTTCTTTGCAATTATATTAATAGTCTTTATAATTCGAAGAAAGAAAATGTCTAAAAGCCAGAGTGCTGTATTACAAAGATTGATAAATTCCGAAAGCTCAAAAACAACGTCGGCATTTTATCAAAAAATGTATAACAAATTAGTAAATATTCCATTTGTTAATCGTTACGTTTATAAGATTAGAAGAAGACTAGAACTTATAAATAATGACGATGAATACATGATAAGAAATGATACAGCAAAAATAGCTTTAAAAAATATCTTTCTTGCGTTGGCATTCTCAATATTGCTAGCATACATAAATAGAGACGATTTGTTTATGATGATGGTGTCTATGATAGGTGTGCTAGTCGTAATAGAAAACATGACTGAGAGGGGAGTAAATAGGATAGAAGATAGACTATTAACTCAACAATTAGACTTTCTTTCAGAAGTCAGACATGCATTCCATACAACTAACATGGTTGAAGAAGCGATATATGATGCTTCTCTTATGGAAGAATATGAGATAACAGCACAAGCAAATAGAATATATGAAATATTAATTTCAGCAGATCCAGAAATGGAACTAGAAAGATATTATGATGTTGCACCAAACAGATTTTTAAAAGCCTTTGCAGGTGTATCATATTTAACAAAAGAATTTGGTGATAGAAGAATTGGCGGTGTTTCATTATACTTAAAAGACTTAAACAATATAACACAAGAATTGCAGATGGAAGTATTAAAAAGAGATAAGTTAGATTACTTATTCAAAAGCTTAACATACATAGCAGTACTTCCAGTATTAGCAATAAAGCCATTAGAAAACTGGGCAATGAGTTCGTTTAATGCAACAATCGACTTTTACGAAGGTAAACTTGGTTTTCTAGTGCAAATGCTCTTACTTGTTACAGTGTTTTTATCATATGCACTTTTAACAAGAATAAAAGATAATGGTGGTAAGCAAAAAGTTTTTGCCACATCTCCAAATGATGTATGGCAAGAAAGAGTTTATAGATTACCAATAGTAGAAAATATTATAGACGGTTTAATACCTTCTGTAACATCGAAAAAATACAATGCAGTAAAAACGTTGTTAAAAGACACTGCATCAAGACTGAGAATTGAATGGCTATATGTAAATAGATGCGTTTGTGCACTTGCAGGTTTTTGTGCAGCGATAATAGTTATAATGCAGATGCATAATTTAGCTGTAACGCAGATAATGTATTCAGCAACGAAGAGCGGTAATGGTGGACTAGGACAGATGACAGAACAAGATACAATAGATGCTACGGGTGTAAGTTCGTTTGATAGGTATTTTTTGAATGTATTTATGGATGATAATAAATTCTTGAATGCTGTTAGAAAAATGGAACAAAAAGACGCAATAAAGCTTATCACGAATGAGATGCTAAGAATCAGTAGTGCAAAGCTAGATGCTGATACAGCAGAAGGTTTCGCAAAAAGAATTTATAGAGAACTAAGTAGCACTCGTTTGGATAAATTGGATATTCAATATGCAATAATTGAGTCTAGAATTGAGCTACCGAGAGAAAACTTTACGAGTGAATTGGCAGCTAAGATTATAAGTATTTCTAGAGAAGAAGAGCTAGAAAATGTTACAGAAAAAACTATTAAGAAAGCTTTAATAGAAATATATAATTTGCCACTTACACAAGAACAAGCCTATGCTGCGGCTTCGAGAATTTATGAAAAATTAAAAACCTTAACAAGCGAATATTTTGCTTGGTACGAATTAGCGATAGCGATATTTATAGGATTAGTTATGTATCAAGCACCAATACTTATGCTTAAGTTCCAAAAGAGGATGAGATATATGGAAATGGAAGACGAAGTAATGCAATTCCAAACGATTATCTTAATGCTTATGCATATAGAAAGAGTTTCAGTAGAATACATGCTAGAATGGCTTGAAAGATTTTCAAATATATTTAAAGAACCTCTTGCAAAGTGCTTGAACAACTATGAAAGCGGAGCATACGAGGCATTAGAAGAATTAAAAGACGATGCACCATTTAAACCATTTGTGAGAATTGTCGAAAGCTTGCAATCAGCAGTTGAGAGTGTTAAAATAACAGATGCATTCGATGAGCTTGAAAGTGAAAGAGCTTTCTTCCAAGAGAAGAGAAAAGAAGCAAATGATAGATTAATAGCGAAGAAGGCAAAGATAGGAAAAATACTTGGATTTGCACCAATGGTAATGTTATTTATAGGGTATCTAATAGGACCAATGATGATAGCAAGTTTAAGCGACATGGGAAGCTACTTTACAGATATGGGAGCTTCTATGTAAGATTTAATTAGATTTCAAATTTTAAAATTTATATAACAAAAAAGAAAGAAAGGGTGATTTTTATGGATAATGCATCAAAAGCATTAATCATGGCAGGTGCTATATTAATAGCAGTTGCATTAGTAAGTTTGGGAGTTTATTTGTATCAATCAGCAGCATCAAAGGTTAATGATGGAGCAAGACAAGTTGACGCATCACAAATGCTTACGTTAAACAGTGAGATTGAAAAGTACAGAGGCAAAATTAAAGGTTCAGAAGTAAATCAGTTAATACGTCTTGTAAATGCTTATAATAAGCAAGATGTTTTCCCAGCTGATTTAGAAATGAGTGGAGTTTCAGGCGATATTAGTGCGTATAAAGATGATCTTAGAGCTTCAACAATTTTTACTGTAGATGTTGTATATGATAATAATGGTTGGGTTCATAAAATTACAGTTACCCAATAACTAGTTGCAAGAATTATCCTACTATAACTCTTGTTATAGTAGGATAATAATTTATTTTAGAATTCATTGGAGGGAGTATAAATTATGGAGAATGCGTCAAAGGCAATTATTATGGCTGGAGGAGTCTTGATAGCTGTTGCGATAATTTCATTATCACTTTATGTTTATGCTAAATATAGAGCTTATGCTAATTCTTCAGAGCAAATACTTTCAGCTTCTCAAATAGTAAGTTTTAATAGATATTATGAGTCTTTTGATACTACTAAAAATATTAGAGGCATAGATGCACTGAATATTTATAAAAGAGCTAAAGATGACCATGAAAAAGATGAATCGTTTCAAGTTACATATAGCCCTAGTGGTATGATTGCAAGTTTAGAAGCGGATTCAGGTAAATTTTTAGATACGAATTACAATGTTAATTATTCATATGACAGCAGAGGAAAGATTTGCAAAGTAATACTTCAAGGACCATAATTGTTGTAATCTGCTTTTTGGAGGTGTCAAATAATGGAGGATGTAGGAAAAGCATTACTGATGGCAAGCCAAGTTTTGTTATTTGCTTTGGCATGTTCAGTTTCAATTGTACTTTACAGTGCAATAAGAAATAATGTAGATAAAGTTACATTGTATCATGATTATTCAAACAGAGGCGATGCAATAGTTGCTTCTGATGAACAACAAAAAGAACGAGAGGTTATGCCAGCGGAAGTTATTTTAGCAGTGCTAGATTTGAAGAACAAAAATAATGGAGACACAGTAACAATTCAAACAAGTAAAAATGGTACTAGAACTTACAAGTATGACGAGTTAAATGACTCTATTAAAACAATAGGTGCTGGTGGAAGTAGTTTTCAATTTGGTTCAGAAGCTTTGTATAATGAACTTATACAAATTAAATCTAGGAACCATGGTAGTTACAAGTTAACGTATTCTGAGAATGAATTGTATTACAAATTTTATAATAATTAAGAAAGGATGTTATATATGGGTGATTCACTAAGTGTTATTTTTGCTACAATAGTAGCTGCAATTATAATGTTTTTATTTCCAATGTTAGATACTTGGGAGAGACAAGATGATTTATCATATATAGCAGCATATACTTCTGTTGTTAATACAGTTGATTCTGTAAGAAACACAGGAAGGCTAACAGCCAATATGTACAATAATCTAATTACTTCTTTAAACGCAACAGGAAATAGATTTGATATACAACTAGAACATAGAGCAGCTGAGTATGTAAATGCTGGTGCGGATAAGTATGAAGTTGTTTATTTAAATCATTATACACAAGATATAGTAGCAGCACTAGAGTCGCCATCTGGAGAGTATACTGATTTTAGAAAAGGCGACTATTTTTATATTTCTGTAAAAAATAGAAATAAAACACAAGCAACAGTTTTAAAGCAGAACTTATATAATACGATGTTAGACACATTTAAAATTGGTGTACCATACGGAGGACAAATTAGAAATGAATATGTTAGATAATTATTTATTTTTTAAGGAGGTGTATTTATTATGAAAATTCAGCACTACGCAATAATTTTTATAATAATTATACTTCCTTTTTCAATTATATGTAAAAGCAAGGTTAACAAAAAAATAGATGTCATTAACGAACAAACAAGAATAAATAACGCACTAGATACAGCAACTTCAGATGCGGTAGACACATTAATAGAATTAAATGATGAATTCTATGCATTATCTGATGGAAAAACAATAGATGTAACGCCAACCATTGCTAAGGAAGGAATAAAATCTTTTTTCAATACACTTGCGGTAAATTATACATTACCATTTACCGCAGACGAGAAATATTCAGAAAATTATTTTAGTCCATACATCCCTGCGATTATAGTTGTTGCGTATGATGGCTTTTATATTTATTCAGTTGAAGATAATGGCGGAACTTATGGGTATGTATTATCTCCTAAAATTCCTTATGCGTACGAAGAAAATGGATATGTAATTAATTTTACACTTGGAAATGCAATAAAATTATATGCAGCAAACGGAGTTTTATATGAGGGTGATTTTCAAAATGCACATACAAATGATGACGAAGTTGCAGATGAGTATGCAATGCTAAGTGGTATATTAGGTGGAGATATATTAGAAAGACTTCCACAATTAACAACAAACATGTCACTAGTAATATATTCGCTTCAACAAGATGGCCATCATAGAAACTTACCGGATTTTTTGATTTCTGATAAAGCAACAGACCAAGTTTCAATGTTGCAGGATTATGGCGATATACATATAGACGATGCTGGCAATACTCCAACAGATTATACAGACGATGTAAGTAGATTTAATATCAAAAGAAGAAATGTAATAATAAGTACAATAGTAAAAGTATTGGATGAAAAAATAAATAACCATAATAGATATGCAGATATGATGGGCGTAACATATGATTTCTATTTGCCAGAAATAGACGATGCAGAGTGGATTAATGCAGTAGACGATGTTTCAATAATGGCATTTATGCAAGGTATACCAACTGGTACAGATACATACTATAACAGTTATGCATTGGGTGCATCTAGAATAGTAGAGGCAACGTATATATATGGAACAGGCAATGATATGAAGTACCATACTTCAAGATGTCCGTTATTAAATGGACAGTTTGATGCAGACGGTTTTCCTAAAAATGGTGGTTCAATAAAAGAAATGTTTTTGAATAAAATTGATGCTGCCAAGGGAGGATATAACCCATGTATGGAATGTAAGCCATAGGATAAATAAATTTAATAGTTTTGAGACAGTACAAAAACATTAACATTGATGTTAAAATAATCAAAAAAACCTAATATAGTTAAGTAGTAAAGTAAAAGCCCATGAGTGATTTTCATGGGCTTTATCCTATTAGTTAAAGAGAAATTTGTTTTAGATAATAGAAAGATAGGTTAATTAGTTAGACATATAACGTGAAATATTATTTTGATTTTAATATATAGGTTCGTAATCTTTTTTCATGTTTGATAGTTTTAAATTATATTTTTAATCAACTGCATAAACAGATACTGTTAATGAGTTTTCAGTAGAGCTAGAAGAAAATTTTAGATTTTTACCACTTGTGTTTTTAAACTTAAAATCCAAATTACTTTGAAGGCTAACTGTAGCATCTTCATTTTTAGGAACATATGCTACTGGTACACTATGATGATGTCTCTCAGTAATATCAACTTTTAAATTTTTTACTGCATTATATAGGGTAGAACTAAGCTGACATACACCACCGCCATATCCTTTATCATGTTCACCATTACTTAATAAGATTGTTGCTTTTTTAAAGCCATCAGATTGTCCATAAGGTCCACAAACTTCGTTGTAAGAGAAGGTATCACCGTCTTTTAAAACATATCCGTTTAATCTATCACGTACAATTGTTATGTTATGATATCTGTTTGGGTCAGATGTAAGAATTTTTGTAGTATAAGTTGCAAGCAAGTTGTTATCTTGTTTTTGAGGTTCACTATTTAAATCTATATTATTCGCAATGTAATCTTTCTTTTCTTCCGAAGTATTTGTATTTTTTGAATTCGAATTAGTTCTGTCACCACTGAAAATATAAATTTGATTTTCTTCTGTTTCATCTGGAATATTCGTATTATAGCCTAATCTACTATATGAATTATTATCTGTATTCGTGTCGTTTTCCGAAATATTATTATTTCCACAAGCCGTCAAGAGGAGAGAGAATAGGGCAATAATTATAATTTTGTAAATCATTTTAATCACCTCTACAATTATATTAACCATATAAAATATTAAAATTCGTATTAATAACTAGAAGGTTGTACATAATATGTAAGAAAAAGAGGTTTTTGATTTTAAAAAGAAAAAATGTTTGCTTTTTTGCTTAAAAAGCATTGACAAAGAAACTATGTTCGTGTATTATAATACATGTATTAAGAACAGTCGTTCTTTTGGAGGTGCTTTTATGAGAATAAAAAATTTAAAAAGATTTATAATTTCTATGACAATATTATTTACTATAATTTCATTTTTATGTAGTTTGTTAACTAACAAGGTATTTTCATATACCGCTCCAGAATATGAGAAAATAGTGGTTTCAAAAGGCGACACTCTCTGGTCAATTGCAAGTGAATTAAATGGCAATATAAGAGAAAATATATACGAAATAAAAAAGATAAATAATTTAAAAACATCATACATATACGAAGGACAAGAGCTACAATTGCCAATAAAATAAACATCTATACTATTTGTATAAAATAATATAGATGTTTGTATAAATATGAAATTCAAAACCGATTAAAACAAAATATGCGATTAGGATGGTATAACTTATAAATATAAATGATACATCAAAAAATATTAGTTGTGTGCTGTTTTGTGCAAAATAATACAAAGGCAATAGCAAATAGTTTAATGTATTTTTATCATTATATCATTTTTGCAAATGTTTAATTTTATGTGCATTTAAAAGTAAAAGGTAAAATGCACAGATTATGTTTTAATTTATTTTGAATTATAATTTGCAAGTGGGTTGTTTTCAACAGCTTCTCTTATTTGAGAATTGTCAACATGAGTATATATTTCAGTAGTAGCTATACTTTCATGACCTAAAAGTTCTTGTAATGCTCTAATATCTACATTACCATATTGATACATAAGTGTTGCTGCAGTATGTCTTAATTTATGAGTAGAAAACTTATCTCCAAGCCCAGGTACCATTTTTAAATACTCTTTTATAATATGTTGAACCATACGTCTACTTATGCGTGTTTTTTTCTCACTTAAAAATAAAGCTTTTTTATCTTGTACACTTTCATCGTACGGTCTTACACTTAAGTAATCTTTTATTGCATCCATACAGGCTTTATTTAGATATATAGTTCTTTCTTTATTACCTTTACCTACTACGGTTAAAACGGCATCATCAAATTTAATATGGTCAATATCGATACTTACAAGCTCCGAAAGACGCATGCCACAGTTTAAAAAAAGTGTTACCATTGCATAATCACGAGCAATATTATCATGTTGTCTGCCTGTTAATTGCTTGTTTTTAACTTGGTCGAGCAGAGTAGTGCTTTGCTCCAATGTTAAATATTTTGGTAGTCTCTTTCCAAGCTTTGGCGATTCCAATTCTTTTGCTGGGTTATCATCAATAATTTTGGCTTTAACATGCAAGTACTTAAAAAAGCTTTTCAAACTTGAAACTTTACGAGCACGAGTAACTGCCGAATCATTACAAACATCTTTAAGATATGTCATGTATTCGTATATATCATTTAAATCAATCAAATTCAAAAATTTAGAATCAATATCAGAAATATCGGTAACATCTTCTAAAGCGATTTTTTTATCATTTAAAGCTCTATATTTCATATATTTTAAAAAATTAGTTAAATCATAATTATATTCGTTTATAGTATTTTTAGATTTATTAAGATTGGCATTATAATTTAAATAATCTCTCAAAATTTTGCAACTGTTAGGATTATGCATAATAAAACCTCCTATATATAATCATATGTATAAAGCAAACATTTTTTAGAAACAAACTTATACTACTATGTTATCATTCTAAGTTTTAAAAGTAAATATATGAAAACCGAAAAAACTAAACTTTTGGACGATAAAGCGTTATAAATGGCATTCGAAAATTGCAGAAAAATACACTAAAAATTCACGAAATAATTTTCTGAAAAATATTGACCGATGACTACTATAAAAGTATATAATATTGTTAAAAAATAAAAAAGGAGAGATAAATTTGAAAAAATATGTATTATTATTGTTATTTACAAAAGATTTTAATAGGATTTTACTAATAAAAAGAAAGAAAAAGCCGTTTGCCAATTTATATAATGGAATAGGCGGTAAGATTGAAGAAAATGAAACAGTTCAAGAAGCAACAATAAGAGAATGCATGGAAGAAACAAAAATTGAAATAATGAATCCAAAATTATTAGTAACATGCATATATCCTAAATCAATTAATTCTGAAGATGAAAAGGAAATGCATGTATTATATGATATTGTAGAAGAAAAAGAAGTAGAAGAAACATATGAAGGTACATTTGAATGGAAAAATATCGAATTTGCACAAGATTTTAATAATAAGGAAATAGCAGGATTATCAAATTTGGCACAGTTTATAAAAGAAATATTAGATATAGAAGGTATAAAAAAGTTTTATTAGTGTCAATCATTTTTGAAAATG
>DHKI01000010.1:0-2162 GCA_002404755.1 Clostridiales bacterium UBA4698
TATGATTCACAAATTATTCATACAGCTTGAGATAATAGTAATATCGGAGCTCAAATATCTGTACCACATTATGAAAATACATCAATACAATGGCGAACATATAATACCAGTTGGTCTAACTGAATAAGTATAATAGATCAAAATAACTGAAAGACATACATAGGTACCACATCTAACCCTGTTGCTAATGCGACTAACGCAGCTACAGCAACTATTTCTAATAGGGCGTATAATGCAGATAATGCAACTAAATTCGATAATAAAGATATTAGTTCATTTTATAGAAAAGGATGCTTTATTGATACTCAAATGGAAGGTGATTGCACGCAGTCTCTAGACGGAGGAAATTGCCTTTATGCATTTTACAAAAGGGGTGGCACATGTGATGCGTATGAATATGATGCCACTGTAGATTCTAACAATATTCCTGATTTTTCAGATATTGATTTGTCTAGTAAAAAAACTACAACAACAGTAGGTCAATTTCCTGACATTGCATTTGACGGTAGCGCTTCTCAAACTGCATCTAATTCTTATCAAGGAACTAAATATGCTGTATACGATTTAAATCTTCCGAAAGATGGATTTAGTTGAACTTCTAATATTTTTCTTTCATTTGGGGTTTGACGTCCAGAAATATTATTAATATATGTGTATTTTCCACAAATAAATAAGTATGTGCAACAGTACAAGGGAGTTTCTAATAATAATAAAAATGTTTATACATATATTAATCCAAAAGATTCTACAATAATAGATTGTCATTTTACTAAAATTAGGATTGTAGCTTCTAAGTGAAATAGAATATTCGCAATTGGAATAAATAATTATGGTGGAATTGGATTGAGATCTACATATATGTCTACCGTGTCTGACGATTCTATTTATAGGAATATAACCCCAGCAAATGCAAGTACATATAATTTAGGTTCAGATAATTATAAATGGAAAAATATATACGCTTCTAATTTCTATGGACTTTTTAATGGTAATGTAAATGGTACAGCTTCTAAAGCAACTTTAGCTGACAATGCTTCTAATTCAGATAAATTTGGTGGCTTAACAACTAATGATTTTACTAGAAGTTTTAGTAAAAAATGAACCGGAATAAAAACCGAGGGATGATATAGAATAGTTTCTACAAAACAAGACGTATCTTATTCAAATGGTTATATTAGATTTATTACACGTCAATCTCATCCAAATCCATTATATAATTCTATTACTGTAAGTTTAAATAGTAACGGTAATGGTTGAGACAGGAATGTAGTTACCGTAATACCAGGGGCGTGAACTAATTATCAATGCATAAAAAAAGTTGGATATGTACGCAAGCTTGGAGATATAGAATACATTGATTTATATTTAACTCCATCAACAAGTGATACAACAAATGTAGACCTTACTGCATGATGAGTAAATAGTAATTTTAATTTTAATGAAACAATAAATGCTGGAGCAGAAATTCCAGAAGGATATGAAAGAATAGAATACAATGTAGATTTTACAAGCAAGGCAATAAATATAAATATCTTAGGCAATGCAGCGACGGCAACAATATCCTCCAAATCAACCCTATCTGATAGTGCAACCAAATCTGATTATCTTGCTGGCTTTTCAAAAAGAGATACTAGTATTATTTGAGGAGTTTTAAAAGAATCAAATGGGTATACATATATTACAGACTTGCAAACAAAAAATTTTGGAGAT
This sequence comes from Clostridiales bacterium UBA4698, assembly GCA_002404755.1. GTDB lineage: Bacteria > Bacillota > Clostridia > TANB77 > UBA1234 > UBA1234. The sequence goes on from DHKI01000010.1 coordinate 1,711, forward strand.
ATTGCATTCGCGGAAAAAAATGGACAACTGCACGTACAAATAGACGGTTTCTTTTATCAAAATGAAGGTGCATATAGAGTTATAGACCAAAATAATTGAAAAGACTATATTGGAACTTCTTCTAGTCCTGTTCAAAATGCAGTTAACGCTGCATCTGTACCTTGGTCTGGAGTTCAGAATAAACCAAACCTAGTAACTCTAGATACGGAGCAAACTATCTCTGCTGCTAAAACATTTAACTCATCTGTAAATATTACAAGTGAACTAAATGCAGACTCTGCAACTTTAGGTAGTCTTATAGTTAATGGTACATCTAAATTCTTAAATACTATAAATGGTAATCTTAAAGGAGATGTAGATGGTAACGCAAAGACTGCAACCAGCGCTATTACAGCCACAACTGCAAATAAAGTTGCTAAATCTCTTAAATGAGGATCTAAATCATACGATGG
>DHKI01000010.1:2256-3432 GCA_002404755.1 Clostridiales bacterium UBA4698
GTTACAACATCAAATGTAAATGAAGGAAGCACACTAACATCTATTGTTGTAGACGGTAAAAGTGTTACGCCATCTAAAGGAGATGTTGTATTATATTCTCATTCTGAGTATATATGAACTGGCAGCAAATGAGAGGAATTAGGTTCTGAACAATCGTTTGCATTAAAATCTGTTCAAATAGTTGCTGGAAGCGGATTATCTGGTGGTGGTACTCTAGAAAACACTAGAACTATATCTCATGGTGACACATCATCACAAGCAAGTGTTACAACTGGTGGTAGAACATATATTAATAAAATAGAACTTGATGATTTTGGACACGTAACATCTTTAAGCACTGGCACAGAATCCGACCAAAAGGATATTAGTGGAAATGCAGGGTCTGCGAATAAGTTAAACACCAACGCTGGTTCTGATACACAACCAGTATATTTTAAAGATGGTATACCAGTTGCTGTTACAGGGACTATTAATGGAACTACATCTAATTCTAACTATTTAAATTGTTTAGACACAAGAAAAGCAAATGATGCTCCTTATACTCAGAAAAAACAATTGAGATATGAGTTAAAAGAATCGTCTACAGTAGGAATTAGTGAAGGAATTTATGTTGGGTTATTAAGTCTCTGCCCATGAATTGATACAGCTGGAGGTTATCATTATCAATTAGCTTTTGGAGATAATAATATTTATTATCGTAAAGGTAAAGACTCTTGAAGTACATGATCTCAATTTGCATCTAAATCTGATATTCCAACTAAATTATCTCAACTTACAGATGATTTAGGAGATTCTCCCGCTCATACACATAAACAGTATGCTTTAAAAGCCGGAGATACTATTACAGGCAAGTATAAATTTACAGCAGGATTAGAGTCTGATTCAATAACTACTGAAGATTTGATTGTAAATGGTTCAGCAAGATTTGTATCTGGATTAACAAGTAATGCTAATATTACAGCTACTACATTTACTGGAGCTTTAAAAGGTAACGCAGATACAGCTACTAATGCACAAAATTCAGCTAAAGCAGATTTAGCTACTAAAGCAGATACTGTTACAACAGTAGCGGCTTCAGCAGATTCTAATCGCCCAGTATTTTTTGCATACGCTGGAGATAATTCAAAAATATGCTATAATACTAATTTCCAATATAATCCAAGCACTAAAAATTTA
>DHKI01000006.1:0-1365 GCA_002404755.1 Clostridiales bacterium UBA4698
GTAGCTAAAGTATTTACTCCTTTGTCAGTAATAGCATTAGCTACCAATGTTTTTCCATTACTGACATCTTGAAAAAGTTCTGTTATAGCACCTTTTATAGTCTTATCTGTTGTAGGTAATTCTATATCACTACCATCCTCATTCTTTCCTATTTCGTTCGCAATATCTTTAAATTGCGAATCAATTTTACTTGATGACCAAGTTTTATCAGTAACAGTATTACTATCATCTATTGAAGTACCACTACCTGTAGGTAAAGCAGTACCATCATCTAATTTAGTACCATCTGATTTAGTAAGATATAATTTGCCATCTTCAACAGTAGTTTTTTGTACTGCATCACTTTTCTTTTGATAATCTGNNTTTCGCAATATCTTTATATTGCGAATTAACTTCGTTGATAGCTCCGACTACTTCCTTGCTAGTTGTTTCTAACAGATTATCACTTTTCTTTTGATAATCTGTTAAATCTCCACCTTGAAGTTGTTTTACTTGTTCAATTAACTGTTTTAAAATCGGTAAATCTGGACTTGATGATATTTCTTGATTTAGGTTAGTTAATATACTTCCTTTTACTTCATAAGCTGAACTTGAAGTAGTAATACTTTCATCATTACTATCTACCTTACTAGATACTTCAAATTCAAAGTTGTAATTACCAACTTGATCTATAAATTCAGAAGTCAAATCTATTTCAAATAAAGCTTTTTCTTCATTTAATAACTTGGCTTCAAATGTTCTATATTGATTTGTTTTAGGCTTTATTACATTTAGCACGATTTTATAATCAGTTGCATTTTCTATAGTTACATAATTCTTTATTAGTTCATTTTCACTCATATTTATAACAAGTTGTATGAACATGTTAGAAGTCTTTTTATCTGTATTCCAAAATGTCATCTTTGGCGCATCTATTGTTGCTTCTTTTACATTTATTTTGATTAAGTAATCTCTATTTAAATTAGTTATATTACTCAAATCGTCACTTCCTCTCTAGTCTTGATAAGTTATTGTTGCTTTTATAACTCCTGTACATTTCATATAATGGTCTTTATCGAATGTATGTTTAAGTCCAAATCCTTTCATTGTTCCGTTTTTTATTGCATTTAGCACTGCACTATCTGTTATTGCAACTGTTGTTGTTGCATTCATTGTAAGATTAGCAGTTTTGCTCCAACTTAAATAAGTAGGCTCACCATTTGGCCTACTTGAATGATTATGCATAACTATTTTAGCTTCATTGTTACTTGAACTACCTCCACTTGTACGTTCTATTTTTAGAACAACTTTCGTAATAGTTTTACCTTGCAATTTACTGAAATCACTACCAAAGAACCAACAGCCAACATTATTAGAGGTCCATTT
>DHKI01000006.1:1470-7256 GCA_002404755.1 Clostridiales bacterium UBA4698
GTAAATGTAACTGACTTGCTTGTTGTAGTTCCTGTATTAGTATTTTCTCCTACAGTTGTAGTAGTTCCATCTACTGTACATTTTGAAGAGTCATAAATTATTTGTGAAGAGTTATCGTGAACTAGCTGACCATTAGGTATAGAGCCATCTTGAATACATACTGTAGCTCCGTAGATTGCCCTAACTGCATTTTTATTAACTTTTCCAAAGTTTTTATACATAATAATTTTACTACCTCTAGCTTGTACTCCGTTCTGACTGCCTATTACTTTGCAGTTTTGCATTAACAATGTTGTTCCGTGTTCCGCTCCTATAGCATAGTAAGAATTTGATGTTGTTTGGCCATAGACATTAATACTTCTAAGTGTAACAAAACTGCAATTTGAGAAATACATTCCGTAATAATATGTGTTACTACCTACCATACTAGAAGGCATTATAGCAGGTCTTTCACTATCTACTCCGTCAACAATACCTGTAACTGTAGTAGATCCGTAGATAAACAGTTTTGATGTACAATTATATCCAGCTATATAGCCGTTATAATTTTTCATGTTCATGTATAGATATATATCTCCGTTAGAAAATCCTTTTAGATTAAGATTCTCATTGCATTCTTTGTCTAAAGTAATATAGATGCTATTACCATTTAAATTTCGTGGCAAAGCATCTAAAAAGCCTTGTGCAGTATAGAATTTTGTACTACTAATAACATCAGATGTATCATCACCATCACTTGCTATAGTTACAGATATATCATTTACAAGTGAATTTATAATATCTTTACTGATTATTTTTCTAACAATAAGAGTATCAGCAGTCATATTCCCCTGTGCATTAACTGCTCCATTGAAATTACCATTATTAGCGCTCATATTTCCTTTTTCATCTATAGAAAATCCACCATTCGCTGATACATAACCTTCTAACTTGATATTTTTAGCCTTAAACAAAATATCTGAATTTGCTATAGCCTGTAAAGCTGCATTAGTTAACGTTATACTTGACGAAGTAGAGCCATTCATTACAATCCATTCAAATTGCTCTTTTGTTTGTGTAGCAACTGATTTTGCACCTTGCGCCACACTAAGCGCTTCCCATTCAGAACAATATTGTGGGTCTGTAAAGCTTACTGTACCATCATCATAAAATATTTTGTAAGCACTCCATAAATATTTACCTTCTTGATATGTAGGTACATAGGTTAGCCAACCAGATACTGCAAATGTGGGAGCTGTAGTCTTAGAAGTTGATACAAAATATATAGTTGTTATTTTTTTTACACCTACTCCTGTATCTCCTTTTATTTTTGCCCATGTATAACTTCCTATTGTTGTAGGGTCATCTTTATTAAAGTCAGTGCATGTTCCTATATAAGCGCCTACATCTTCTCCGTTATTAGATGTAAATGTATTACCTCCATCATTAGAATATTTTATATGAAGATACGTTGTTCTTCCATCTCCATCTTTTCCTGGGATTCCTTGCTCACCTCGAGGTCCCTGCAAACCTTGAAATCTGTACCATTCATATTTTGAAGGATCAACACTATCTTGTTCAGTAAAATCTACATAAGTACCAATATAAGTATCAGGAATTTCGGTCATTTGACTACTAGAAGTTGGGTTATCTACCGAAGAATATTTTATATGAAAGTAAGAAGTTTTGCCAGATTCTCCTGCTGGTCCTTGAATCCCTTGCTCACCTTTTTCTCCTTGAATCCCTTGCAAACCTCGTGGTCCTTGAACACCGGCCATACAAACTGCATCTCCAGTTGAACTGTCCCCGTTAGCTTTAGTATATACAGTTCTTATCCATAAGTAATTACCTTCTGGAACATTAGTAGGCACTGTTGTGGACCATGTTCCTCCAATTTGTTCAGTTTTACTTGTAGAGATATAATACTCATTGTAAACTTTAGTAACTCCTTGTTTGATTTTGTCACTATTATCAGCAACAGTAGTTTGTATTTCATCTACAGTCTGTTCTATTTGGGAATATTTATCTAATGCAGCCTGTGCCTTATCTTTTGCACTTGATGCTACACCAGATATTTCTCCAACTTGTGATGTAAATCCATTTATATCCTGCTTAAGAGTTGAATATAACACTTTTAATTTAACTTTATTTCCATCAGCATCTTCTACAAATCCATCAGATACGAGGGATTCTATTTTGCCATTTTGTTCATCTACTGTCAATTTTACTTGTTTGATTTCTGGAATTTTTTCTCCGTCAATATACAAATTTCCGTCATCATCTAGATATAAAGTGTTTTTCTCTCCATTGTTTGTAAGAATATTTACTATACTATTTATATCTGCATCCAATTTATTATCATTTACAGCTTTAATTTGATTTCTTAAATCTGCTTCTTTTTCATTTTCTAGTATTCTTTTAATATCATTGTAATTTTCCACATATGCAGCATGTGCTTTTTCTAAGTCATACTTATCATCTTGTGTTATTTTTCTATTAGTGATTACTTTTTCAAGCAAATTTACAAGCACATCATAACTAGAGGAGAAATTATCATGTTCTCTAGTTATAGTTTCTATATTGATACTCAAAATAATTCCCCCTTTTTATAATTTCTTAGGTCTAGCACAGAATAATATTTTATCTGTTTTATTTGCTGTTATTTCTATTATTCTAACTGCATTTGTAACTGTTGTAGCCTCTATTATGTAAACGGAATTACCATCTTCAGTTGGTCCAACAACAATAGCTACATGTGAACAGTTCATATAACGTCCATTTTCTCCGTTATCTCTGTCATAAAAAACCATATCTCCAGGATCTAAGTTGGAATAATTAGTTGTATCAATATCATGTAGTACCCAGCCTTTTTTAACACAATATTCAGCCTGTTCTGCTGCTGTCCTTGGTAGCATAAATGCCCAGCTAGTATCTGAATTTTTAACTAATTTTTTTAATTTATGATTTGAATAAGGACTTTTATCATAGCTTATATCCGCATAAACAAATATGGCCAAAGAACTACAGTCTATATTTGCTTTTTTAGCATCAGCATCGTACCATTTATTTAAGTTTCCAGCCATGTCATTTGGGAAACTTGCAGGTTCAGATTTTATTGCATATGAATTATCCCCATATCGTAATTCGTTTTGATTTAGGTATGTTTTTGCAGTTTTTACAACTTTTTCGCCACCTACAAATTTATAAGGATTTGCAAATTCTCCAGTCTTATCAACTGATACAGAGCCATAATATTTATAATTAATTTTAGGATTTGCATTAGCCATTATTATAATTTTGTAACCTGTATTTGGTTTTGGAACTAGTTGACCAGCTATACAATCTACACCTTCAAGATAACAAATTTTACTTTGTGTATAACTAATTTCATCTGCAGTAGTAAATATCATTCTAGCATAAAAACTTTTATCAACTTTACTTTTAAGTCTGAATTTCAAAGATTTTATAGTTATTTGAGGATAATAATAATTTTTCGTAGATTTCAATAAAATATCTATGTCTTTGCCTTCTCTTTTTGGTACATTACCATCATCGTCTCCAGTATCTTCTCCACTAGTGTTTCCACTATCATCTTTTTTCTTATAACCTATTGGAGTAGCTAGTAATTTTTCTTTTATTGCATCATAAAAAACACTAATGCTGCTATCATCCTTGAAGGTATAACCATCATTAGTGTAATTAGGATTTAATATATTTGTATAAGTTTCTAATTTACTAGATATATCTAATAAAAATACATCGTCTTCATTTTCACAGAATGATTGTAATTCTGTATTAAATGAATCGATATCGCTATTTACATTTTCATAATCTGTATAAACAGTTCCAACATGTAATTCTTTTAAAATAAAGATTGGTGTGTTCCTATATTTCATTTTTAATATATTTGCAAGGGTTTTAATGCCAGATATACCTTTTTCTGTTAAGTTATTTATCCCAAAGTGTATTAATACATAAGGAGTTGTACTTGGATAAACTTTTTCATCATCTTCATATAAGCCTTCTACTGTAGTTACTAAATTATTATTATCATCATAAAAATCATATGCATTTGCCTTTCTAACTGCTTTTATGTAAACTTCATTCATATCTGTTTTATCTACAATAGGACTTTGCTCTACATTATTATTGTCAGCTTCAACAAGGTCATAAGGTCTTAAACAGAATCCATATTTATATATATCTGGGTAAACAGCCATATAACGAATTGCATTTGGCCAATAATCCCACTTTCTAGCATGTGCAACCATATGAGTACCATCGACCTTACCGCAGTAAATTAATGTATGATGTGTAAAGTTCTTTGCCATTGCTTTACTTCTTGTAAGAGTATCAGGACACTCTTTATTACACATCATTATAATATCTCCAGCCTTCATGTTCTCAATAGTTGTCTTTGTTATCTTAAACATTGTATAACCACTTTTTCTCGTTGCATAGTCAACAAGTGTTCCATAAGCACAATATGAATTATCATGAAATATACTTTTTAATCCAGCTTCACCATAACAACAAGTCACTAAAGAAGAGCAATCGTAACAAATAGGATTTTTTATTCCGTAAAAAGTACCTTTTCTTTTGTTAGGCTTTTTAAAATTCCAAGTACGATAACTTTGGTCATATGTTGCCAACTTATCTGTATGTTGCTGTACTATAGCTTTTGCAGTATAAACTATAATCTGTCTTATATCAGATGCACTTGCTTGGCCTGTTCCTTTTGGAGTAGATGTGCCAACTCCATAACCTAATTTATTACCATGTGCATCCATATAATAAGGTAATTGGCCATTTACTACTTTATACCAACATAGATATAATTCTACGTTATTTGGTGTTCCTAATCCTTTTTGGTCTTTTAATTTTTGTCTATAAGCTGCAAAGTCAAATTTTCCACTGTCTAATTCCTCATACACTTTTAATTTTGTTTCATTTGATTGAGAACTTAGTAAGTAAGAGTCAACAAATGCATATCCATATTTATCGCACACATAATTACTCACTATCCAGTTTAATGAGCCTTGTCCCATATTATAAGCTACTAATCCAGCGAATATATTTCCATGCGCATAATCGATAGCTTGACGTAGTTCCCAGCAACCAAATCTTATTTGATTTAAGATGTTTTTGTCGACTGTTATTCCGTTAACTGTTGTGTTTCCAGCTTTATAAGGTGTCATTGTTGCATAAGAAGGAAGAAATTTATAAGTGCTGCCGTCTAAATATTTTATAGTTTGTGCCTTATTTCCCCATTCTTTGAAGTATGTACTTCTTTCACATTGCATTAGTCCGTAACCGCCATTACTACCTGTAGCATTATAAGGGTCGCCTCTAGATTCTCCCATTATGACTGCATACACTAGATTTGGATCTAAGCCAAATTTCTTACAATAATGTTCAACTATAAGATATATTTTGTATTTATTTCCTGTAGATGATAGCTCATTGAGATTTGCTTTATTTTGATATTTACCTATGTCATATTTCTCATATAATGCTAATGCTTCTGCATACACGTCATTAGCTGGGTCAGCAGTTGATACAGTTTTAGATGTTTTAACTTGGTAAAATCTGTCATCTCCAAGCCATACACCATTTTTATAATCAGTAAGATAAATGGGGTCGCCATCTTCACCTTCATCGGGAGGGTTTGGTTTTGGATTTATAATATCTTGAATTTCATCAAATATTTTGTCTATCTCTTCTTTTTCTACTCCCATTTTTTCTAAGTATTCTCGTATTTTAGCAATATCCTCGTCAGTCAAATCACCTATTCCAATACCACCAAG
>DHKI01000012.1 GCA_002404755.1 Clostridiales bacterium UBA4698
CCTACTTTTACTTGACACATACGACAATTTCTCTTTTTATATATACACTTGAATTACTCAAATAAATTGCGATATAATAAACGAGAAAGCAATAACAAATGAAGATGGAATATATTAAAAGTGAGGGAAAAGTATGGGAAATATAAATGTTTTTTCGGGACCAATGAAATGTGGAAAAAGTCAAAGATTGATAACAGAGGCGGCAAGACAAAAAGTTGCAGGTAAAAATGTTAAATTTTTTAAACCTTTGATGGATGATAGATTTTCAGATACAGATGTTATGGACAGGAACGGTAACAAATTTCCAGCAATAAATATTGAAAATATCGAAGATATTGAAAAATATGATGCAGATGTTTACATGATAGATGAGTTTCAATTTTTAAATGGCGATGTAGGAGTTATTCAAAAGTTAGCAAGTGAAGGAAAAAAATTCTTTGTGGCAGGACTTAATTTAACGGCAGAGAAAAAGCCATTTGGCAAAATGGGTGAATTGTTGTGCAACTCAGATAATGTTCAAATGCTAACTTCAATTTGTGAATGTTGTCATTCAGATAATGCAATATATAGTTTCTGCAAAACAGAAAAAAGTGGAGACATTTTAATAGGCGACAGTGAGTATATTCCTGTTTGCAGCAGTTGCTACACAAAGCTTATGAGCGAAAGAATAAATGGCAATATAAATTAACTTTTGAAAATCAATAATTCGAAAGTGACTTAAAGTGTGCTCCATAATTAAGGTAAGGAGGTATGTTTAATGCTTGCACTAATAACAGGTGCATCTTCTGGAATTGGAAGAGATATGGCACGCATTTTGGCAAGTAAAGGGTACGATTTAGCTTTAGTTGCAAGAAATCAAGAAGGATTAGATAAAATAAAAGCTGAACTAGGAAAAGAAAATGCCAATATAAAAATAAGCACATATTCAGTAGATTTGGCTATAAAAGAAAATTTATATAAGCTATATGAAGATGTTAAAGATGTTGATATTTTAATTAACAACGCAGGTTTTGGAACATTTGGAAGATTTACAGATACCGATTTAGAAAAAGAAGTAAATATGATAAACACAAATGTGACAGCAGTGCATGTACTAACAAAATTATATTTAAAAGATATGGTTGCTAAAAATTCAGGACACGTATTAAACGTAGCTTCGATTGCTGGTTTTATGCCAGGTCCACTTATGGCAACATACTACGCAACTAAAAATTATGTTGTGTCACTTTCAAGAGCTATAAATAGAGAATTGAAAAAAGAAAAATCAAATGTAAAAATAAGTATACTTTGCCCAGGTCCAGTAGATACAAACTTTAATAATGTAGCAGGAGTTAAATTTAATTTGCGTGGAAAATCGAGCGAGTATGTGGCCAATTATGCAGTAGAAAATATGCTAAAAGGCAAGCTTATAATACTTCCTGGAATCACAATAAAACTTGCAAAAGCTTTTTCTGAAATTTGCCCAGATGCAATCAAAGAAAAAATAGCATATCATATGCAAAAAAAGAAAATGTAAGGAAGAAATCTATGGAGAATGAAAAAATAAAATCAGGAATAGGAGTAAAAATTATATTTACAATATTAGTAGCATTCATATCATTTTTTTATTTGGCATATGTAATGCTTCTTGGTTCAACAAGTGATACTAGTGTATTTTTAACAATACTTGCACTTCCTATAGTTCCTACACTTGTAATACCAATATGGATGAAAAATAAAAGAAAAACATTTTTTACAATATGGGGAATATATTTGCTAGTAACACTAATTTCATTTTATATAAATTTTGAAATGCTTGTCCAAAATGTATCAATATAGGTGGTCTAAACTAATTTATAAAGAGGTAAATATGTTTCATCACACTTACATTTAAATCTTACATACTTGCTAGAAGTAGATGAGACCGAAGTGCTAAAAATAAAAGAAGACGAAAATAGTGGAGTTAAATGGGTGAAATTTGAAGATGTACCAAATATGTCAGAAGAAAAATGGATGGTTGAAAATGTGTACAATAAAATAATAGAAAAAGTAAAGGAGAAGAAGCAAAATGCCTAGAAAATTGTTTTGTGATATAAGTCCGACTTGCTATAAAATATCAGAAAAGAAAGAGATACTTTTGAGAAATATCAAAGACTTTTTTAGCAAAGAAAAGTTTGCAAAAGATAAAAGCAAAGAAGAATTGCCAAACATAGTAAAAAGCCACACATCTATTTTAATAAGAAAACTTCATGGGGTAGATATAAGGCTTCAAGAAAATAAAGTCACAAATATAATGATAGGATGCACAAAGTTAAATGGTTTAATAATTCATCCGGGTGAAACTTTTTCATTTTGGAATCTCATGGGACCATCAAAAAAGAAATACGGATATAAAGAAGGTTTAATCATCTCACGAAGTGGCCTAGGTAAGGGCTATGGTGGAGGCATTTGTCAGCTAGCAAACATGGTGCATTACCTCGTACTAAATAGTCCATTAGAAGTTACAGAGCTACATCATCATTCAGATGCTTTATTCCCTGATGAAAGGAGAAGAGTACCTTTTGGTACAGGTACATCAGTGTGGTATAACAATGCAGACTATAGATTTAAAAATACTACGGATCAAGATGTACAGCTTTTGCTATGGGTAGAAAATGGAGAACTTTGTGGAGAACTTAGAAGCGAGAGAGCATTTCCTTGCAGATATAAACTAGTCGAAGAAAATCATCATTTTAGAAAAGAAGGAGATAAATATTACAGAATATCTGAGGTTTATAGAATAGTTACAGATAGATTAACAAACGATGAACTTTATAAAGAATTGATATTAAATAATCATTCAGCAGTATTGTATGATTACAGCTTAATACCAAAAGAACAAATAAGGAATGATGATAATGATAGAGAAACTACTACAAATGGCGAAGAAGAATAAAGAAAAAATAGTATACAAAATAGAAAGTGATGAAATAACATATGGAGAACTATTAAAAAGAGCTGAAGAATTGGCAAAATCACTAGAAAATCAAGGAATATCGCCAGTTATAATATATGGGCACAAACAAATAAATATGCTTGTTTCAATAGTAGCATGTTTAATTGCAAAAAGAGCGTACGTACCAGTAGATAATACATATATGCCAAAAGAAAGAATTTGTGAGATTATAAAATTATCAAATGCAAATTTGATAATAAAAAACGAAGAAATAGGAATAAATGCTATTGAATGTCTGAGTGTTGAAGAAATCAACCAAAAGTATAATAGTATTACAAAGAAAACTGAAAATAAAAATGAGATAGCGTACATAATTTTTACATCTGGTAGCACTGGTGCACCAAAAGGCGTTCCAATATCATATTCGAATTTAGAAAATTTCATAAGTTGGATAAGCAATTTAGATGGCTTAAAAGAGAATGAAAATATATCAGTATTAAATCAAGCCAATTTTAGTTTTGATTTAAGCGTAGCAGATATATACTATACTTTATTTAATGGTCACACTTTAGTGGGATTAAAAAATACAGATAATTATGAAAAAATACTAGAAATAATAAAATGCGAAAACATAAACTTAATGGTAGTAACGCCAACATTTATAAAACTTTTATTATTAGATAATAGTTTTAATTCTAAAGATTTGCCTAGTTTAAAGTGCATATATTTTTGTGGTGAAACTCTAGAAGTACAAACTGTGAAGAAAATAAGAGAAAGATTTGAAAAAATAAAAATTATAAATGCTTATGGACCAACAGAAGCAACATCAGCAGTAAGTGCAGTTATAGTAGATGATAAAATGCTAGAAAAAGAATATTTGCCTGTACGGAAGATTAAGTACAGCGGCTACAAAGATAGAAATAGAAGATAACGAAATCATATTAAAGGGTGCAAGCGTATTTGACGGTTATTTAGAAGCAATTGAAGGTGGATATTATAAAGAAAATGATGTAAATTGCTACAAAACAGGAGACTTAGGATATATCGAAAATGATTTGCTATACTGCAAAGGAAGAAAAGACAATCAGATAAAATATAAAGGCTATAGAATTGAGCTTGGAGATATAGAAAATAATTTATTAAAAGTAGATGGCGTAAAAGAGGCAGTTGTAGTGGCAAGATTAAAAGAAGATAAAATAGCAGTAAAACTTATAAAAGCATATATTGTAGTAGATAAAAATATTGATATACCATATGTAAAACGAAAATTAAAAGAAATGTTGCCAGAGTACATGATGCCTAAAACAATAGAAATACTAGAGAAAATTCCAATAAATAATAATGGAAAATACGATAGAAAGAAGTTAAAAGAATTATGATAGATATAGAAAAAATATTATACGAAATATGTGAAGATGAAAATGTATATAACCCAGAATTTGATTTGATAGAAAATGGATTGCTAGATTCATTGGCCATGATAGAACTATTCACAACATTAGAAGATTATGGCATAGAAATTCAGCCAACAAGAATAGACAGAAATAGATTAAGAACGACACAAAGTATAAAAGAACTTGTAGAAGAATATTTAAAAAAATAAAAATTATATGATATAATCTTTATGAAATGGAGGAGGATAAAGTATGGAACTAATTTCAATGGTAAGTTTTTTAATAGCACTTTTTGTAATAGTATTATTCTTTAAGCTATTACATAAAAGTACAAAAGTAATAGTTGGATTTTTAATCAACGCACTAGTAGGTGCAGTTATTTTATGGGTGCTTAATATATTTGGACTAGGAATTGCAATAACATGGTTATCAGCTGCAATTGTCGGAATATTTGGTATTCCAGGAGTAATAGTACTTTTAGTGTTAAAATTTGTATTTAAGATAGTATTGTAATTATAGAAAGGAAGTGTGCTTTGAACAATATTCGAAGCACATTTTACTTTATATAGCATAATGATGTGAGTTTTTTTATATCAAATTACGAAAAAATATTGCATAGAAAAATCGTTAATGATAGAATAATTATGGCAAAAGAAATTTTGTCAAAGCATAAATATAAAACGAGTAAAATAATTTTTAGTTCGAGATATGAAAAGTAAATTTACAAAACAAGATAATGATTTGAATATGTTTATCAATAATCAATTAGTCAAATATATTTTTCGAAAATAAAAATTTATTGTTTATGAGATTGTTATTATCGGTAGATTCTTGTAATGGTAAAAACTAAAAACAAGTGATATGCATGATAGATAGCGACAAAGGTTAAAAAATAATAACCAAGTAAGCAAGAAATAATAAATAAGAAAAAATAAGCTAACTTGAAGAAGGATTGATATATTTGAATTAGCAGTAAAGCATGAAATGATGCGTTACTGTAACATATCTGTCTTAGTGTATAGGGATGAACCTAACATGTGAAGATAGAAAATATAGAAAAAGAAAAGCCACTCTCAAATAAGGGTGGCTAAATGCATTTTTAGGGTAAATTACATCTTTTTCTTAAATATTAATCCTAATAGATTTCCGACAAGCGATACAACAAAGAAAACCGCAACATATACGAAACCAAGGAAACCATACGTTAAAAGTACAGCTGGTATAAACAATACGGCACAGATAATAGAAAGTATAATGTTAAAACCATAAAACGCACCATATATTAATGAAACTACAAGAATTAATATTGGAAATGCAGTAAGTAGTATTAAAGAAGTCTTTATAATTAGTGGTAACACGTAAAATATCAACAAAAATGCAATTAAAAATGGTAATAATTTTTTCATAAAAATCCTCCTTCAAGTAATTGATGTACACTAGTATATCATTATAAAATAAAATAGTAAAGTGGTAGGATTGCAAACTCTCTAGACTGTAAAATATTTTTATGTGCGAACAACTTATAGCAAAAGCTTGTTAATTACTTGATATTATTGTATAATTTGTTTGATATAGGGGTGAGAATAAATGCTATTTGGTTTAAGAAATGAAATTGTAGAAGAATTAAAACTTATAGCCCAAAAATATGATTGTAATTTTTATGTTTTTGGTTCTAGAGCAAGAGGGGATTACAAGAGGAATTCAGATATAGATATTGCAGTAGTTGGAAATATTCAAGATGATGAAAAAATGAAAATACAAATAGACTTTGATAGTATAGATATGGAGTATATGCTAGATGTAGTGTTTGTTGAAGATCTAACCAATAGAGAGTTAATCAAAAATATAGAGAAAGAAGGTGTTTTACTAAAATGAAAAGACTTGAAGAAAGAAGAAAGGATTTAGATAATGCAATAAATAAATTAAAAGAAGGCTTAATGGAAGAGCCTGATGAGTTAAGAATCGATGGTGTTTTGCAAAGATTTGAATTCACCTTTGAACTTGCTTGGAAATGTATAAAAGATTATCTTGAATCTCAAGGAATAGTGTCAAATATAGGTAGCCCAAGAGAAATAATCCAACTTGCATTTAGGCACAATTTAATAGATGATGGTGAAAAATGGATAGAAATGATGTTAGCGAGAAATAACTTATCACATATGTATGACGAAGGTACATCGAGAAAAATATATACAAAAATAAAAGAAGAATATATGGAACTATTAGAAAACTTGCAAAAGAAGATTTAAAAGTCGGAGGTAAAGTAAATGAGTGAAAAGAAAATGACTTCGATTGGTGGACAAGCAGTTATAGAGGGAGTTATGATGAGAGGACCTCATAAGATAGCGACCGCTGTTAGAAAACCGGATGGAGAAATAATAATAGATGAAAAAGAAAACAAAAGCTTAGGAAAAATAGCAAAGGTTCCTATAATAAGAGGAGTTATTGCATTTATAAGTTCAATGGTTATAGGGGTTAAATCTTTGATGTTTTCAGCTAAATTTTATGATGTAGAAGATGAAAATAAAAAAGAGCAAAAGAAAGAAACGAAAGAAAGTATGTCAGATTGGATGATATATGGTTCAGTTATCGTTGCTCTTTGCATGAGTGTTGGATTATTTATTGTATTGCCTAATGTTATTTCAAACATATTCGTTCCAAATAAAGAAGCAAATCCAATAATATATAATTTAGTCGAAAGCATTGTAAAAATAGCAATTTTCTTAGGATATTTATTTGCAGTTTCACTAATGAAAGATATTCAAAGAACATTTGAATACCATGGTGCAGAGCATAAAACTATTTTTTGTTACGAAAATGGAGAAGAGCTAATACCAGAAAATGTGAAAAAATACAGCAGATTTCATCCGAGATGTGGAACTAGCTTTTTATTATTTGTAGTTATAATAAGCATAATAGTTTTTTCATTAGTAGGTGTGTATAAAAATCCATTTATAAATTTAGGCTTAAGATTATTACTACTACCTTTAGTTGCAGGTATATCATATGAAATAATAAAATTTGCAGGCAGAAGCACAAGTAAGTACATAACATGGCTTAATGCACCAGGCAAGTGGCTTCAAAGATTGACAACAAGAGAACCAGATGAAAAGCAAATTGAAGTTGCAATAGCTGCATTAAAAGCCGTTATACCAGAAAACAAGGACGATGATATATGGTAAAAGATATAAATGAAGTGTTAAGAGAGGCAAAAAGTATCTTAAAAGCAAATGAAATAGATGAAAGAGAAGCAAGGTTATTACTTGCTTTTTCTTTAGAAACGACAATAGAAAAGTTGTTTATGAAAAAAGAGATAACAGGAATCGAATATAACAAATATATAAAAATAATAAAAAAAAGAGCTGAGGGCATGCCTTATGCATATATAACGGGGCATAAAGAATTTATGAAATTAGATTTCATCGTAAATAAAAATGTTTTGATTCCTAGAGAAGACACAGAAATCTTAGTACAAGAAACAATAAAATTAAACAAAAAGAAAATACTAGACATGTGCACTGGAAGTGGTTGTATAGCAATAAGTCTTGCAAAATACATAGATAATGCTGAGGTTGAAGGTGTAGATATTAGCAAAAGAGCACTTACAATAGCGAAGCTAAATGCAAAACAAAATAATGTAGATGTGAACTTTATAAATTCGAATTTATTTGAAGAAGTGACTAGCACATATGATGTGATAGTTTCAAATCCGCCATATATAAGAAAAAAGGACATGGAGAACTTGCAAAAAGAAGTAACAAGAGAACCAGAAAAGGCATTAGATGGTGGAGAAGATGGATTATATTTTTATAAAAAAATAATAAAAGAAGCAAAGAAATATTTAAATGAAGAGGGATACTTAATGTTTGAAATAGGCTATGATCAAGCAAAAGAAGTATCAGAGCTATTGAAAAAACATAATTATAAAAATATAGAAGTAATAAAAGATTTATCTAAAAATGATAGAGTTGTAAAAGCTCAAAAATAAAAGGGGAGATAGAAAGTGTCTTTTTCATCTGAACTAAAAGAAGAACTAA
The DNA here is from genome assembly GCA_002404755.1 of Clostridiales bacterium UBA4698. Lineage (GTDB taxonomy): Bacteria > Bacillota > Clostridia > TANB77 > UBA1234 > UBA1234. The sequence goes on from DHKI01000012.1 coordinate 8,346, forward strand.
GTAAAATAAGCAACCATAATAACGAATGTTGCAAAATGGCAGAACTTGCAGGCTATTTAATAACAAATTGTAACGTTGTAAAAGAAAATGGAGAATTTATATTAAAAATGACAACAGAAAATTCTTCAGCAATAAAAAGAGTGTATAATGCGTTTAAGAAAATATATGGAATAGAGCCAATAACAAATATTACAAGAGAAACAACAGATAATGGAATGCTGTTTGAACTGTATGTATCAGATAAAAGAGACTTGCAAAAAATATTTGAAAACTCACTTATAAATATAGATGCAAATTTGCAAATCGTGATAGATGATAAAGGAAAAATAAAAGAAAAAGAATGTTGTATGAAAGCATTTTTAAGGGGGGTATTCTTAGGTACAGGCTCAATCGCAACACCTGAAAATGCAAATCACTTAGAAATAGTATTAAATAATGTTGAAAATGCAAATTTCATAAATAGTATATTGCATGAACTTGGAGTAAATGCAAAGATAATAAAAAGAAAAAAATCAACAGTTCTATATTTAAAAGACGCAGAGGAAATTTCAAAATTTTTAATAATAGTTGGGTCTAGCATAAGTCTTTTATCTTATGAGCAGACAAGGGTAATGAAAGAGTACAGAAATGATATGAACAGAAAAATAAATTGTGAAGTTGCAAATATGGATAAAGTTGCGACAGCAGCGTCAAATCAACTAAATGATATAATGTTAATAAGAAATAAAAATAGATTTATGGAGCTTTCAAAAGAGCTTCAAGACGTTGCTTTACTAAGAGAAAAAAATCCAGAAGCAAGTTTAGAAAAAATAGGAGAAATGCTAGAGCCAAGACTTAGTAAGGCTGGAGTAAGTCACAGATTTAAAAAGATAAAGCAAATAGCAGATGAATTGCGTAATGAATAGACACAACCTAGAGCATTAAGGGAGAATAACCATGAAATCAATATACATACATATTCCATATTGTAAGCAAAAATGCTTGTATTGCGACTTTAACTCATATTCGAATAAAGAAAACACAATGAACAAGCATTTTGATGCAATGATAAAAGAAATAAAATCGTATAATATAAAAGAATTAAACACAATATATTTTGGAGGAGGTACGCCATCATTTGTAGATAGCAAGTACATAAGAGAAATAATGTCGATTCTTCCAAAAGCAAACGAAGTGACACTAGAACTAAATCCAGGAACAGTGAATAAAGAAAAATTTGCAGAATACAAAAGTATGGGAATAAATAGATTAAGCATAGGACTTCAAGCAATTCAAAATGATATTTTAAAAGAAATAGGCAGAATACACACTCTAAATGACTTTGAAGAAGCGTTTAAATTGGCAAGAAATGCTGGCTTTGATAACATAAATGTGGACTTAATGCATGGCTTGCCAAATCAGTCAGTGCAAGAGTTTAAAGATAGTGTAGATTATTTAGTAAAATTAGGTCCGGAGCATATATCGTGCTATTCTCTTATATTACATAATGATATTTTCAAAAACTTGCCAACAGAAGAGAATGAGCGAAAGATGTATTATTATGCAAAAGAGAAATTAAAAGAAAGTGGATATATTCATTATGAGATATCTAATTTTGCTAAAAGTGGAAAAGAATCAAAGCACAATCTAGTTTATTGGAATCAAGAAGAATATATAGGCGTTGGTGCCGGTGCAAGTTCATATTTAAATGGCGAAAGATATACAAATGTAGCTAGCATAGAAGAATATATAAAACGAATAAATAGAGGTGAAAGTGTAAATATAATAGAAGAAAAACAAAATTCAGAAGATAAGCTAAATGAATATATGATATTAAAATTAAGGCTTATAAAAGGCATAAATATAAAAGATACAAACGAAAAATTTAAAACGGATATAACCCAAAAATACGAAAAAAGTTTAGAAAAATTGCAAAAACTTGGCCTAATAAAAATAGATGAGAATATATATCTTACAGATAAGGGCTTAGACCTAGCAAACATTGTGTGGGAAGAATTTATATAAACCAAACCTTTCCAGAATTACAAATAAAAAAACAGTTAATACTATGTGTGAGAGCGAAGGGAGGTAAAAATATGAGAGGATTATATAACGCAGCTCTTACACTTTTAATAATCGGAGGAATAAATTGGGGACTTATAGGATTATTTAACTACAATTTAGTTGATGCCCTATTTGGAAGTGCTACTTGGATTACAAGACTTGTATATATAGTAGTTGGTGCATCTGCAATTTGCTCTTTTGGATTATTTGCTAGAACAGCAGAAAGAGATAGATAGTTTTAAGAGGACGTTTGTTAAATGTGTCTAACAACACTTTTAACAGGCGTCTTTAAAGTTTAAAAAAGCTATTTCTTTTTTTCTTGTATTAGTATATAATGAAAAAGCAGTTAAGGTAATAACTAGCAACAAAAGAGAGAGGAAGATTCAAATGTCATTTTTTAACAAACTAAAAGAAGGACTTGCTAAAACAAAAGGAAGTTTTGATGAAAAAATAAACAATGTATTTGCAAATTTTAGAAAAGTAGATGAAGAGCTAATGGATGAGCTAGAAGAGGCACTAATATTATCAGATGTTGGTCCTACTACAGCTTCAGATATAATAGATGATTTAAGATTAACAATAAAAAGAAACAAAATAGAAGATGCAGAATTAGTTAAAGAAGAATTAAAAAAGAAAATAGAAGCAATATTAAATAGCAACGATAATGAATTGAAACTAGAAACAAAACCATCAGTTATACTAGTTGTTGGTGTTAATGGCGCAGGAAAAACAACATCAATAGGAAAGATGGCTGCAAATTTCAAAAAAGAAGGCAAAAAAGTTTTAGTAGCAGCTGCCGATACATTTAGAGCTGCGGCAATAGAGCAGTTAGAAGTTTGGGTAGATAGAGCCGGAGTTGATATATTAAAGAGACCAGAAGGTTCAGACCCTGCTTCTGTAGTTTTTGATGCATCTAAAAAAGCAAAAGAAGAAAACTACGACATCTTAATAGTAGATACAGCAGGACGTTTACATACTAAGAAAAACTTAATGGATGAATTAAATAAAATCCAAAGAATAATTGATAAAGAACTAGCAGATTGTTCACAAGAAATTTTAATAGTACTAGATGGTACAACAGGACAAAATGCTTTAATTCAAGCAAAAGAATTTTCAGAAGTTACAAAAATAACAGGAATAGTTCTTACAAAGTTAGATGGGACAGCAAAAGGTGGAGTTGTTATAGGAATATGCAATGAACTAAAAATTCCAGTAAAATATATTGGTGTTGGTGAAAAAATAGATGACCTACAAAAATTTAGTTCAGAAGACTTCATAAAAGCAATATTAGACTAAAATCGGAGGTAATTAAATTGCAAAAAATAGGTTTTATATCACTTCGGATGTAGCAAAAATCTAGTAGATACCGAAATGATGATAGGATATTACAAAGAAAAAGGATATGAGATTGTAAATAATCCAGAAGAGGCTGAAATATTAGTTATTAACACATGTGGATTTATAGAATCGGCCAAGAAAGAAGCAATTGATACAATTCTTGAAATGGCAGATTATAAATCTAAAAACTGCAAAAAGTTAATAGTGACAGGGTGTCTAGTAGAAAGGTACAAAGAAGAACTAGAAAAAGCATTGCCAGAAGTGGATTTATTTATACCTATAAAGGAATATGATAAAATATTTGATAAACTAGATTATATGAAGAGAACAATAACAACAGGCAAAAACTATGCGTACTTAAGAATTGCGGATGGTTGTAGCAACTATTGTACATATTGTGCAATTCCGTACATAAGAGGTCCATTAAAAAGTAGAACCTTAGAAGATGTATTAGAAGAGGCAAAAAGATTATCAAAAGAAGGATACAAAGAGATAATCCTAGTTGCACAAGACACTGCAAGATATGGTATGGACATATATGGCGAAAGCAAACTTGTTGAACTTTTAAAAGAACTTTGTAAACTAGATTTCAAATGGATTAGATTTTTATATGCATATCCTGAAATGATTACAGATGAGTTAATAGATGTAGTGGCAAATAACGAGAAGATATGCAATTACTTTGATATTCCAATACAACACATATCAGACACAGTTCTAAAAAGAATGGGTAGAAAAAGTAATGGAGCCTCAATACGAGAAGTAATCAAAAAGATAAGAAACAAAATACCAGATGTAGTGATTAGAACCTCACTAATAGTAGGTTTCCCAGGCGAGAAAGAAAGCGACTTTGATGAGCTTTATAGCTTTGTAAAAGAAACTAAATTCGAAAGATTGGGTGTATTTAAATACTCAAAAGAAGAGGGAACGCCTGCAGTTAAATTAAAAGAACAAATACCAGAAGAGAGAAAAGAAGAAAGATACGATCAAATAATGTCATTGCAACAAGAAGTGTCAGCTGAAAACAATCAAAAAATAATAGGTCAAAAATTAGAATGTATAATAGATGGCTTGACAGATGATGGAGAAATGTATGTGACGCGTTCATATAGAGATGTGCCAGATACAGATGGATTTGTATTTGTAAATAAAGAAAAAGAACATAAAGTAGGCGACTTTATAGAATGCATCGTAAAAGAAGCATATGAATACGATTTGACAGCTGAAGAATTAAAATAAATCAAAGGAGGAATAATAATGAATTTACCAAACAAAATTACAGTTGCAAGAATGCTTTTAATTCCATTAATGATAATAGTACCATATTTAGGATTTAATAACATTTTATTTGGAAGCGTTACAGTAGGAAGTTTCATAACGCTAATCATCTTTCTAATAGCTTCATTCACAGACTTTTTAGATGGATACTTAGCAAGAAGGAACAATTTGGTAACAACATTTGGTAAATTCTTAGATCCTATAGCAGATAAACTATTAGTGTTATCAGCACTAATAATGCTTGTTGAACAAGGAATAATTCCTAGCTGGATTCCAATAATAATAGCAGCGAGAGAGTTTATAGTATCAGGAATAAGAATGTTAGCTGCTGGGGATGGCAAGGTAATTGCAGCTAGCTGGTATGGAAAAGTAAAGACAGTATCCCAAATGATTGCAATAAGCTTGGCTTTCTTAAGCACAAATACATTTATGCAATTTACAAGTGTAGAAATGAGCACAGGAGCACTTATTTTAAATATACTTATGTCGCTTACAATGATAGTTGCTGTTTTAACGACAATACTGTCAGGAGTAGACTATTTTATGAAATCAAAAGATATTGTATTAAAATCAAAATAATTTATGGCGGCACGTTTTATCGTGCCGTATTTAATATCGGGAGGAACTATGGATAAAATAAAATTAAGATACGAAGAGCTAAAAAAGCAAATTGAATATCATTCAGATAGATATTACAATCAAGATGACCCAGAAATATCAGACTTTGAATACGATATGCTTATGTTAGAACTTAAAAATATAGAAAAGGAGCATCCTGAGTTTATAACCAAAGATTCTCCAACACAACATGTTGGTGGGAAAACAGACTCACACTTTGCCGCAGTCACACATAAGGTTCCGCTTCAAAGTTTGCAAGATGTTTTTAGCACGGCAGATGTAATAGCATTTGAAGAAAGAATAAATAAAACAGTGACATCACCTAGTTATGTAGTAGAAACAAAAATAGATGGTCTTTCAGTTTCACTAGAATACGAAAAAGGAATATTCGTAAGAGGAGCAACTCGTGGAGATGGACTAGTTGGTGAAGATGTGACAGTGAACCTAAAAACAATAAAAAACATTCCTCATAAACTAACAAAAGATGTCGATATAATAGTTCGTGGCGAAGTATTTATGCCTAAAAAAGATTTTGAAAAGTTAAATGAAGAAAGAGAAGTGCTTGGAGAAAAACTATTTGCAAATCCAAGGAATGCAGCAGCAGGGTCGCTTAGACAATTAGATCCTAAAATTACAGCTGAAAGAAATTTAGATATATACATTTTTAATGTTCAAAAATCAGATGATATAAAATTCACATCACATTATGAATCGTTAAATTATATGAAAGAACTAGGTTTCAATGTGAATCCATATGTGAAAAAGTGTAACAATATAAAAGAAGTTTTATCCGCAATAGATGAAATAGGAAATAAAAGAGGAGAGCTTACATTTGATATAGATGGTGCCGTTGTAAAGGTGGATAATTTAGCACAAAGAGAAGAAATTGGTGTTACAACCAAGACACCAAAGTGGGCAGTGGCATATAAGTATCCACCAGAGAAAAAAGAAACCAAGGTGTTAGATATAGTAGTACAAGTAGGAAGAACAGGCGCGATAACACCAATGGCAATACTAGAACCAGTTAGAGTTGCAGGTTCTGTAATATCAAAAACAACACTTCATAACGAAGATTTTGTGAAAGAAAAAGACATAAGAATTGGTGATAAAGTCCTAATCCAAAAAGCAGGCGATGTTATTCCAGAAATAGTTGAAGTATTAAAAGAAAAGAGAAATGGCACAGAAAAAGAATTCCAAATGCCAAAAACATGTCCAGTTTGTGGTGCTGAAGCTGTAAGAGAAGATGGCGAGGCTGTTACAAGATGTACAGGAATAGAATGCCCAGCAATGCTATTTAGAAGCCTAATACATTTCGTATCAAGAGATGCAATGGATATAGATGGCATGGGACCAGCTATAATAGAGCAATTACTAGATAAGAAATTAGTAGAAAATATTGCAGATATTTATTCTTTAAAATATGAAGACTTAGTATCACTTGAAAGAATGGGTGATAAGTCGGCTAAAAACTTGCTAAATGCCATAGAAAAGAGCAAAGAAAACTCTTTAGAAAAATTACTTAACTCATTTGGAATAAGACATATAGGATTGAAATCAGCTAAGATACTTGCAAAAAAATATAATAATATAGAAGAAATAATGAACGCAAGTTATGAAGAGTTATGCGGTATAAACGAAATTGGAGAAATAATGGCAGAAAGTATAGTTAAGTTTTTTAAAAGCAAACAAACAAAAGATTTAATAGAAAGACTTAAACAAAATGGCGTAAACATGGAAAGTAAAATGGAAAAATCTCAAGATGAAAGATTTGCAGGAAAAATATTCGTACTTACTGGCACTCTTCCAACACTTTCAAGAAACGAAGCAACTGAAATAATAGAAAAGTTTGGTGGAAAAATATCTGGCAGCGTTTCAAAGAAAACAAGTTTCGTACTTGCAGGAGAAGAAGCAGGAAGCAAATTGACAAAAGCTGAAGAACTTGGCATACAAATAATAACAGAGGCAGAATTTTTAGAAATGATAAAATAAGTAGAGAAAACAGTTTCAAAAAAGTAGCGGAGCTTAAGCAGGCTCCATAAAAACAAATTGGAGGGATACAATTGGAATTTTTAGATTTTATGTTAAAAGGAAATTATAAAAAGTTTTACCAAAGCTTGAAAGAAATAAGCAAAAAGAACGGAAAAAATCCGAGCTTAATGTTTGTCGATGCAGCATTTTCTTCTATATTATACGGATCTCGGATTATCAGACTATCTAAATTACAAATTTTATGAAAGAACAGCAAAAGAAAGAAAAAAGTATGTAACAATAAAATATGCATCTAAATTCTATGCAGAGTACTCACCAAAAGAAGCAGCGACAAATCTTAGAATAAAACCGAAATTTCATGAACATTATGGAAAATACACAAGAAGAGACTACTTTATCCATGAACATGGAATAGAAAAACTAAAAGAATTCGTAGAGAAACACCATGAATTTATAGTAAAACCTATTGATGGTCTTGGTGGAAGCGGTGTTAGAAAAGCGTCAATTGATGAATATACTTCAATTGATGATTTATACAATAAGATAGAAACTAATAGAACATTTCTAGAAGAAATAGTAGTACAAAACGAGGAATGGGGAAAAATCTGCCCTAAGAGTGTAAACACGATTAGAGCAATGACTCGTATAATGAATGGAAAGGCAGAGCTATTCTATGCTGCTGCTAGAATTGGTAATGGTAAAGTTATAATGGACAATTTCCATCAAGGTGGAGTTGGCGTTAGCATAGACATGGAAAAAGGAACCTTAGTAGGAAACGCCGTGTCAAAAGACTTAGAAGAAATGGAAGTACATAGTGCAACTGGAATCAAATTCGATGGATATAAAATACCTTATTGGGATGAAATAAAGAAAATGGTTTGCGAGGCGGCTGAAATAAACAAGGAAGTAAGAGTAGTTGGATGGGATGTAGCAATAGCAAAAGATGGACCATTACTAATTGAAGCAAATAGAAGACCAGGATTTGATTTGGTGCAAGTCTTATTAAATCATGGTGCAAAGTATATGCTTGAAGAAGTAAAGAACGCAAAACCATAAAATAATATGCAAGAATATAAGATACATAATAATGAAAGAACTAATAGGTATAGAGTAAATAATATAATTAAGAAGAAATATAGTTAAATAAAATAATAAAGAATAAAGTGATGTAGAAAAGTGATGTAGAATGCCAATATTATTTTTTAAGCCTCAACAAAATCAAAATTGCAGGTTTAAAATAATGATGTTGGCATTTACTAAAAGTAGTGATAGTGAACTTGAATAAAATACACAAAAATTGCATAAAAAGTTCACATAAATTTCAAGAAAAAATTACCATTAAAAAAGTGTTGACAGTACCAAATAATGATGTTAATATAGAGCATGTCGCCGATAAAAATGCGACAAAAAATGAGTTGTTTTTTTGTGATGATTTATCGATTTTTTCATCTTGAGATGAATGAGAAAAAAAGATAGAAAAAATCGAAAAAACTTGTTGACAATCTCTCGAAGAGATGTTAATATAGGACATGTCGAAAACAAAAAACGACGAACCACTACGGCAAATGTCCGTAGCAAAAGCAAGATTTTAAAAAATAAAAAATCTTGGAAAAATGATTGACTTTTGTCGAATAAGATGTTAAGATTATAACTACCGTCGAGTAAGAAAATTATCTAACAAATCAAGATAAAAAATAAATAAAAAAGAGGTTGACAAACCTCAAACGAGATGGTATACTAGACAAGGCTTCTAAGGAAAGACAAAATTCAAAAGCACATTGAAAAGTAAACAA
>DHKI01000014.1 GCA_002404755.1 Clostridiales bacterium UBA4698
GACATTTTCAAAAATGATTGACATTATTATTATACAGTGTTTTATTTAGTCACTTTTCTTATTTTGCCTCATTTATTTTCTTTAATTCTTCAAATCTCTTAACTTTATTAGTTGTTGTTTTTATTAACGGTTCATCTGTTAATATCATGCTTTTTATATATTTATATGTAGGCATTTCTTTGTTTACCTTCTTAATATTTTCCCAGAAATATTCTTCTAGTTCTTCATCTTGTATTACTCCTAATTTATCCAAAACAGCATCTTTATCATACACTATTTTTACTCTTACCTCAACATCGCCATCCTTGTCTTTGCCACCATAAACCATTGACTCTTTTACGCAATCTATTCTGTTTACTAATGCTTCTAATTCCTCAGGGAATATGTTTTTACCGTTTTTTAGCACGATAACATCTTTTTTTCTACCTGTTATGTATAAGAAACCATCTTCATCAACTCTGCCTAAGTCTCCTGTTTTAAACCATCCATGTGATAGTACCTTTTTAGTTTCCTCATCATTCTTATAGTATCCAAGCATTACATTAGGTCCTTTTACAAGAATTTCACCAATTCCATCGGCATTTGGTTCATCAATTTTTACTTCGTTTTTCTTCATCGGTTTTCCTACACTACCATTTCTTGAAAACTCTATATTCTCTACAGACACAACAGGAGATGTTTCTGTAAGGCCATAGCCTTGGTACATTATTATTCCAAAATCATTAAAACCTTTAGCAACCTTTGGATCAATTCCTGCAGCACCACTAACTAGAAATCTAACGTGTCCGCCAAAAGTTTCATGAATTTGTTTAAATAATTGTTTTCTCATATCTACGCCAACTTTTAAAAGTGCTTCACTTGCTTTTAAGGCAACCTTTACTTGCTTTTCTCTCTTGCCTTGTTCTATCTGTTTCCATACTCTTTTATATATGCTTTCGTACAATGCCGGTACACTTATCATTGCAGAAACTTCGTATTCTTTCATGTTATCAACCATATGCCTTATTCCATCGCAAAAAGCGATTTTGGCTCCAACGCTTATCGCATATAAGAATCCAGCTGTACATTCAAATGTATGGTGAAGTGGTAAAAATGATAACAATGTATCATCTTTGTTAACATCAAGCGTTGCACTGATTTGCTCTATATCTGCACATATATTTTTGTGGGATAACATAACACATTTTGACATAGAAGTTGTTCCTGATGTAAAAAGCATAAATCTCATTTTTTCATTATCTATTTTTACCTTTTTATATTTACAGTTATTTTTCAAATAACTAACTTTTCCCTCTTCTATGCACTTATTCAAGTCTGTGTCCATATTTATGTAATATTTCAATGTTGTTTTTTCATTTTCCTTTAATTTTTTTATTCTGTCCTCATAGATGTTGTCATAAATAATCACATCAGCTTCTGCACGTTCTACTAATGAATAAAATTCTTCTTCTGGAAGTGATTTATCTAGCGGAACAACTATTAAATCAGATGTTACTGTTGCTAAATAACTTACACACCACTCGTATCTATTTTTTGATATTACTATTACTCTGTTATTTTTCATATTCAAATCTAGTAAATATGCTCCTAAAGCCTTTATATCATCTATAAATTTTGAATATTTGATTCCAACAATTTCGCTTCTAAATTTTAGTTTATATGCAACTTCATCTCTATATAACTTTTCTGTATTTTCTAGCATATCTCTTAAATCTCTATAATGAACATCTATCATCTATATTTTCCTCCTATTCATCTTTTAACATTACTATGATATACCGAAATACTCAAATTTGCAAGTTTTTATTATGCTTAAAGGGGCGACCGACTGGTCAGCCCCATTTTATATAAATTAAATGAATTCCTCTTCTATTCTCAAAAGTTGATTATATTTTGCTATTCGCTCACTTCTACACGGAGCACCTGTTTTAATGTATTTCATATTAAGTGCCACTGCAAAATCTGCTATAAATGTATCTTCTGTTTCACCTGAACGATGTGACATTATTGGTGTATATCCATTTGCCTTTGCAATTTTTATGGTATCTATTGTTTCGGTTACTGTTCCTATTTGATTTGGCTTTATTAAAATACTATTTGCCACTTTCTTTTCTATTCCTTTTTCTAAACGTTTTGTGTTAGTCGTAAATAAATCATCACCCACTAGCATTATTTTATCATCAAATTCTTTTGTAAGTTTTGCCCAACCTTTCCAATCTTCTTCAGCTAAACCGTCTTCAATTGATATTATCGGATATTTTGATATTAAATTATCGTAATATTTTATCATTTGCTCTGCAGTTTTCTCTTCGTTTGTTTTCCAAAAATTATACTTTTTATCTTCTGTATACATCTCGCTTGCAGCAACATCTAATGCTATACCAAAGTTATTTTTGTATCCAGCCTTTTCGATAGCTTCAACTATAAGTTTTAATGCTTCTTCATCATTTTCTAAGTTTGGCGAAAAACCACCTTCATCACCAACTCCAGTTGATAAGTTATTCTTTTTCAAAATGCTCTTTAATGCACTATATACTTCACTACACATTCTTAATCTGTCTGAGAAAAAATCAATATCTTGCGGAACTATCATGAATTCTTGAATATTTACATTATTATCTGCATGCTTTCCTCCATTTAAAATATTCATCATTGGATATGGCATGGTCCTACCAGATATTCCGCCCAAATATACATGAAGCGGTATTGCTAGATTATTAGCAGCAGCATTCGAGACAGCCATTGAAACTCCTAAGATTGCATTTGCCCCAAGCTTTGATTTATCTTCTGTTCCATCAACATTTATCATTATTTCATCTATGTTTGATTGTTCAAACACATTCTCTCCAACTATGTTTTTAGCAATTACTTCATTTACATTGTTCACTGCTCTTAAAACACCATTTCCATTATATCTGTTGCTATCATCATCTCTCATCTCTAAAGCTTCAAATTTACCGTGTAGAAGCTCCAGAAGGCACTATTGCTCTTCCTATATCTCCATCTTCAGTATAAACCTCCACTTCAACAGTTGGTTTTCCCCTTGAATCTAACACTTCTCTAGCATGAATATAGTCTATTCCAACATATTTTTTCATAAAATATCATCCCTTCCTGTTTTTTAAATCAATAATAATATATCCATTTTTTAACTTTATATTACATCTCTTAAAAGCAGAAAAAACAGACACATAACGTATCTGTTTTCTCATTTAATTATGAAACCGAAACTTCATCCAACTTTTTCTTCTGTTTTTACCTGGTTTTCAACACTATTTTGCATAGTCTCATGCTTAAGTGCCACCTTCAACTTCCGATTTTCGGCTTCCAACTCTTCAATTATCAAGTTATTTTCGTATAACTTTTCTTGAATTCTTTGCTCCTTTTGCTCGATTCTTAGGTTTGTATACCTAAGTTCCTTGGCAAGGTTTGCAACACGTCTGTGAAGAATTTTATTCACCTTCTCCAATTCTATTGATATCCGTTGTTGCTCATTAAAAGCCCTCGTTTCGCAAATAAGTGCCACACCCAAAATGGCAACAAAGAAAGTAAGAATGACAACCAAAAGAAACATGCTCCTCCTCCAAATTTTTATTTTCTTGATAAATAATTTTGCTTTGCCATTAGACATAAGCAATTACATAAATTAAATCCAACAATAACATTTTATCATAAATTTACATAATTTTCAACTCTTCTTCTAATTTTTTGCTATACTCCTTGCGAAATCTAGCTTTGCACGTGATAATATTCGAATTTATTTGACAACTTCCTAATAGGCTGGTATACTATAGACGTCAGCAACCGTTTTTTTATATGATTGGAGGATACATCATGAAGAAGTTGGCAGAACTACGAAAAAATCCAATGGTCTGTTTCCTTTTGCTTCTATTTACGGCAATTGGAACTATAGCGTTTTTCATCGCATTCCTTGAAAGGACAGTTTCAAAGATGTTCGATGAAAAGTGTTTTAACGTCCATTTTTTCGATGACGATGATGATGGAGCCGAAGCAAGCCCTGAAGTTATCGTTACGGAAGATGAAGACGAGTATTTAGGTATCTAAAACAAAAATCCCATCATTTTTTTTGATGGGATTTTTTATAACATTTGCAATATCTAAAAAGTCCCCTTAGTTTCATTCGCTAAGGGGACTCTTCTCTTTAGTTGAAAATTTGTGGCTTACCTATATCAAATTTCATTAAACTTTATTTGTTTATATATAGCCTATTTCAAGGCTTTAGCACTATTTCATAGCCTCCTCGACAGCAACTGCAACCGCAACTGTGGCACCAACCATTGGGTTGTTACCCATACCAATTAGTCCCATCATTTCAACGTGTGCTGGAACTGATGAAGAACCTGCGAATTGTGCATCTGAATGCATTCTTCCCATAGTATCTGTCATACCATAAGAAGCAGGTCCTGCTGCCATATTGTCTGGGTGAAGTGTTCTTCCTGTTCCACCACCTGATGCAACTGAGAAGTATTTCTTTCCTTGCTCAATACATTCTTTCTTATATGTTCCTGCAACTGGATGTTGGAATCTTGTTGGGTTTGTAGAGTTTCCTGTTATTGAAACATCAACGCCCTCTAAGTGCATTATTGCAACACCTTCTCTAACATCATTTGCACCATAGCATCTAACTTTTGATCTTTCTCCATCTGAGTATGCTATTTCTTCTAATACTTTTACTTTTCCTGTAAAGAAATCAAAGTCTGTCTTTACATATGTAAAACCATTTATTCTTGAAATTACTTGTGCAGCATCTTTTCCAAGACCATTTAAGATAACTCTTAGTGGTTCTTTTCTAACTTTATTAGCTGATTTTGCAATACCAATTGCACCTTCAGCAGCAGCAAAGCTTTCATGTCCTGCTAAGAAAGCAAAACATTTTGTTTCTTCTGTTAAAAGCATAGATGCTAAATTTCCATGGCCAAGTCCTACTTTTCTGTCATCTGCAACACTTCCTGGTATACAGAATGATTGAAGACCTTCACCTATTGCTTTTGCTGCATCGGCAGCTTTTGTACAACCTTTTTTGATTGCTATTGCAGCACCAACTGTATATGCCCAACATGCATTTTCAAAGCAAATTGGTTGAATACCTTTTACTATATCATATGGATTAAATCCTTTTTCTTTGCATATTTCTAAAGCTTCTTCGCAATCTTTAATTCCATATTTATTAAGTACTGGTGTAATTTGATCTATTCTTCTTTCATAACCTTCAAATAAACTCATTTTCTTCATTCCCTTCTATATATAAATTATTCTTCTCTAGGATCAATTTTCTTAACAGCTTCATCGAATCTACCATATTGTCCGCTAGCTTTTTTAATTGCTTCCATTGGTTCAATTCCTTTTTTGATGTTTTCCATCATCTTTCCTAGATTTACATATTTGTATCCTATAATTTGATTGTCTTTATCTAAGCCTATTTCAGTTATGTATCCTTCAGCAAGTTCAAGATATCTTGGTCCTTTAAGCTTTGTGCTATATATTGTTCCAACTTGGCTTCTGTGACCTTTTCCTAAATCTTCAAGTCCTGCTCCTATTGGTAATCCACCCTCTGAAAATGCAGATTGAGATCTACCATAAACAATTTGTAAGAACAACTCTCTCATAGCTGTATTTATAGCATCACATACAAGGTCTGTATTTAATGCTTCTAGTATTGTTTTTCCAACTAAAATTTCTCCTGCCATTGCAGCTGAGTGAGTCATACCACTACAACCAACTGTTTCAACTAAAGCTTCCTCAATTATACCATCTTTAATGTTTAATGTAAGTTTGCAAGCTCCTTGTTGTGGTGCACACCAACCTATACCATGTGTTAAACCAGAGATATCTTTAATCTCTTTTGCCTTAACCCATTTTCCCTCTTCTGGAATTGGTGCTGGTCCATGATCAACTCCTTTTGCTACTGGACACATGTTTTCTACTTCTTGTGAATAAATCATTCTACTTCCTCCTTTTACTTCTTTTTCTATAATTATTTATCATATGTAACTAAAATTAGTATATCAATTATACACTATAAAAATCAAATACTTTTGCGCTTTCATATTATTAGAAAGAAACACCTGCTAAAGGATTTTGGATAATAACTTCATCCCCACTTTGAATTCTAGCTCTCATATATACTGTATAATCGTTTTCTGTAATATAATCGCTATCTTCTTTTATTTTCTCTATTTTTATTTTGTCTCCAATTCTAATGTTCTTCAAGTTTGATGTGTTTTCTTCTGTTTCTAGAACATAATCAATTGATTCAGATGTTACTGTATATTCTTTATCTTTTACATCTTCGTATTTTGTTTTAACATTTTCTATTTTATTATCTTTTATAATATAGTAACTACCAATCAAAGCACCTTCTCCAAAGTATACAGGCATGCCTAATATCTTATTTTGATACATTTTCATTTTTATACCATCAAAGTTTGATATTTTTCCTAGCTCTACAATCTCTCCATCTACATATCTATAAAATACGTTTGATGTTACATCACTTTCATTTGGATTTGATGTAGCAACAAGTTCAACATATTTATCATTTTTATCAACATCAACTATGTAAAATTTTCCGTCAGCATCAAAATTTACTTTACATTTTGCACCATCTATATCTACTTCATATGTCGCTGTCACAAAATCATCTTCTTGCATTCCTAAAAACTCAATTTTGATTTTTCTTTCTACTCCATTATCTGCATATTCTCCACTGTAATATGCAACATCTCCTGAATCTTTGCTTAATTCAAGTTCTTTTATTACTTCTAATTCCTTTATGTCTCCAGAATTAATTAACGAAATGTTTTTATCTTCGTTTCCTTTACTCTCTTTTTCGCTATTAATCTCACCACTTGTGATTTCTGTAATTATTCCATTGTTTTCTTCATTAGTTTTATTTTCTTTACCGCAACCCGTCAAAAGACAGGCAAGTGCAACTGTTGCAAAGAATATACCTATATACTTTTTCATTTATTTACCTCGTTTCTATTTTGGATTGTGTCCACAATTTTTATTTAGCACACCTAGCCTTAAGCTATTTTAGGTAATGTGTTTTATCATTTTTCACAAATCAGTTTGCTCATCCTATTTTTAATCTTTTTGTAATAGTGATTCGCCTGTCATCTCTGCAGGTTTTTCTAATCCCATTATATCAAGCATTGTTGGTGATAAATCTGCAAGTTTTCCACCATCTTTTAACTTTATATTGTTTTCTAGTCCCATTACTATTAGTGGAACTGGTCCTGTTGTATGTGCTGTGTGAGGATCTCCAGTTGTGTAATCTATCATTTGTTCTGCGTTTCCATGGTCTGCTGTCACAAGTAAAACTCCGTTTACGCGTCTTACTTCTTCTATTATTCTACCCATACATTCATCGACTGTTTCAACAGCTTTAACAGCTGCCTCCATAACCCCAGTATGACCAACCATATCGCAATTTGCAAAGTTTAATATGATTACATTGTATGATTGCTTTCTTATAGCATCTACAACTTTATCTGTTACTTCATATGCACTCATTTCTGGTTTTAAATCATATGTAGCAACTTTTGGTGATTCTACAAGTATTCTGTCTTCTCCTGGATATTTCACTTCATTTCCACCATTGAAGAAGAACGTTACATGAGCATATTTCTCAGTTTCAGCTATTCTAAGTTGTGTTAATCCCATTTTGCTTATGTATTCACCAAATGTGTTTTCTATTTTTTCTGGTTTAAATGCAACCTCTACATTTGGCATTGTTGCATCATATTCTGTAAAACATACATAATTTACATATTGATATTTCTTTTCAAATCCGTTGAAATTCTTATCAACAAATACTCTTGTTATTTCACGAGCTCTATCTGGTCTAAAGTTGAAGAATATTATTGAATCGTTTTGTTTGATTGTTGCAATTGGTTTATCGTTTTCTGTAATTACTATTGGTTTCACAAACTCGTCAAATTCTTCTCTTTGATAAGCTCCCTCTATTGCATCAATTGCAGATGTTGCTGTATTGCCCTCGCCTTTTGCAAGCGCATTATATGCAAGCTCAACTCTATCCCATCTCTTATCTCTGTCCATTGCATAATATCTTCCCATTATGCTAGCTATTTTTCCAACACCGATTTCTTTTATTTTGTCTTCTAGTTCTGAGATAAAGCTTTCACCAGATGTTGGTGGTGTATCTCTTCCATCTAGGAAGCAGTGTATATATACATCTTTAAAATCTTCTCTCTTACATAATTCAAGAAGTGCATATAAATGTGAATTATGGCTATGAACTCCTCCGTTTGATAAAAGTCCGTATAAATGCAAGTTACTGTTTTGTTTTTTACAGTACTTTATTGCATCTAAAAATTCTTTTATCTTAAAGAAATCTCCATCTTCAATTGATTTTGTTATTCTTGTCAATTCTTGATAAACAACTCTACCAGCACCAATATTAGTGTGTCCTACTTCTGAATTTCCCATTTGTCCATTTGGAAGTCCAACATCAAGTCCGCTTGTTTTAATCTTTGTGTTTGGACATTGTTTCATTAATGCATCCAAATTAGGTGTTTTAGCAGCCTTTACAGCATTTCCTTCCTCTTTTTCGTTAATGCCCCAACCATCTAATATTGCAAGCATTACAAGTTTTTTATCCATATCTTTTCGTCTCCCTCTTTATTTAGTATAATTTACAATTTTACTAAAGTCTTCTGCATCTAAACTTGCTCCACCAACAAGTCCGCCATCAATATCTGGCATGCTAAATAATTCTTTAGCATTAGAAGATTTAACGCTTCCACCATATTGTATTATAATCTCATCGGCTATATCACCATATAAGCTTCTAATCTCTTCTCTTATCCAACTGCAAACTTCATTTGCATCTTCTTTTGAAGCTGTTTTTCCTGTACCGATTGCCCATATAGGCTCATATGCTATTATTATTTTCTTAACCTCTTCTTTTTCTAGGCCTTCAAAAGCATTCTTTACTTGAGTTGTAACAAAATCTTTAGTAATTCCTGCTTCTCTTTGTTCTAAAGTTTCACCAACACAAACGATTGGTTTTAAATCATGATTTAAAGTAGCTTTTATTTTTTTATTAACGCTCTCATCTGTTTCGGCATAGTATTGTCTTCTTTCAGAATGTCCTATTATAACATATTCTGTTCCAATTTCTTTAAGCATCTTTGGAGAAATTTCGCCTGTGAAAGCTCCCTTTTCTTCGAAGTGAATATTTTGTGCTCCAACTTTTACATTTGTACCCTTAGCAAGCTCGATTGCATCTGCTAAATCTACAAACGGTACACATATTATTACTTCATCTTCTGTATCTTTTACTAAACTCGGAAATGTTTTCATGAATTCTCTTGTTTCAGCAGGTGTCTTATTCATCTTCCAGTTTCCTGCAATAACTTTTTTTCTCATCAAAATCATCTTCTTTCTAAATTTATTTATCTAATAAACAAGCTATGCCTGGTAGTACCTTTCCTTCAATAAATTCAAGTGAAGCTCCACCACCTGTTGATACGTGTGTCATTTTGCTTGATAGTCCAAATTTTTCAACAGCTGCTGCACTGTCTCCTCCACCGATTATTGTTATTGCATCTTCATTTTCAGCTAATGCTTTTGCTATACTAATTGTTCCTGTAGCAAATTTATCTAATTCAGAATATCCAACTGGTCCATTCCAAATTATTGTTTTATATTCTTTTATTGCTTCTACAAATTTCTTTGTTGATTCAGGACCGATATCTAAACCTTCCCAATCATCAGGAATATCATTTGTTGGAACTATCATTGTTTCAGCATCTGCAGAAATCTCTTTTGCACATATTGTATCGACTGGCAAATATACAGTAACATTCTTTTCTTTAGCTTTTGCAAGTATTTCTTTTGCTAAATCTAGTTTATCATCTTCACAAAGTGACTTTCCTATTCTTCCGCCCATTGCTTTGCTAAATGTATATGCCATTCCACCACCAATCATTAGTCCATCTACTTTGTCTAATAGATTTTCAATAACTCCTATTTTTGATGAAACCTTTGCTCCACCAAGTATTGCTAAGAATGGTCTCTTTGGATTATTTAATGCATCTCCCATTATTCCTATTTCTTTTTGAATCAAGTATCCACATACTGCTGGTAAATAATTTGCAACTCCGGCTGTTGAAGCATGAGCTCTATGTGCTGTACCGAAAGCATCATTTACATATACTTCAGCAAGTGAAGCAAGTTCTTTCGCAAACTCTGGATCATTTGCTTCTTCTTCTGGATGCATACGAACATTTTCAAGTAGCATAACATCTCCATCTTTTAGCTCAGCAACTTTTGCTCTAGCATCGTTTCCAATTACATCACTTGCAAAAGGAACATCTCTTCCTAATAATTCTGATAATCTCTTTGCAACTGGTGCAAGTGTTTGCTTGTCCTTTGTTTTTCCAATGTGTGAACAAAGAATTACTCTAGCACCATGGCTCATTAAATACTTAATTGTTGGAAGAGCTTCTCTAATTCTTCTATCATCTGTTATTTTTGATTTATCGTTTATATCTAGAGGAACATTAAAATCACATCTTACCAACACTCTTTTTCCATTAACATCAATATCTTCAATAGTCTTTTTATTCATATTTTTATCTCCAATCTATATAGCAAATTTAGGGGACGAACTTAGATTTTCGCCCCCTATTATATTTTAACCTAGTTCTGCAAAATATTTAATTGTTCTAACCATTTGGCTAGTATATGAATTTTCGTTATCATACCAAGCAACAACTTGTACTTGATATAATCCGTCTTCTATTTTTGTAACCATTGTTTGTGTAGCATCAAATAATGAACCATAAGTAATTCCTATGATATCTGATGAAACAAGTGGCTCTTCTGTGTAACCGAAAGATGCTGATGAAGCAGCTTTCATAGCAGCGTTGATTCCTTCTACTGTTATATCATTTCCTCTAACTACTGCTGTTAATATTGTTGTAGAACCTGTTGGAACTGGAACTCTTTGTGCAGATCCAATTAGTTTTCCGTTTAATTCTGGAATAACAAGTCCGATTGCTTTAGCTGCGCCTGTTGAGTTAGGAACTATGTTTACTGCAGCAGCTCTAGCTCTTCTTAAATCTCCTTTTCTGTGAGGACCATCAAGTATCATTTGGTCTCCTGTATAAGCATGGATTGTTGACATTATGCCAGATTCGATTGGTGCGTATTTATTAAGTGTATTAGCCATTGGAGCTAAGCAGTTTGTTGTACAAGAAGCTGCTGAAATAACTGTATCTTCTGGTTTCAAGATATTTTCGTTTACCCCAAATACTACTGTTGGTAAATCTTTACCTGCTGGTGCAGAAATAACAACTTTTTTAGCGCCTGCTCTGATATGAGCTTCTGCTTTTTCTTTTGTTGTATAGAATCCTGTACATTCTAAAACAACATCAACACCAATTTCTCCCCATGGAAGTTCTTCAGCATTTGGTTTTGCGTATATCTTTATTTCCTTTCCATCTACTGTTATTGAATCTTCTCCTGCAAATACAGTATCAGCTTTTGCATATTTACCTTGTGCAGAATCATATTTTAACAAATGTGCAAGCATTGTTGGGCTTGTTAAATCGTTTATTGCAACAATCTCATACCCCTCCGCACCAAACATCTGTCTAAATGCTAGACGTCCAATACGTCCAAATCCATTAATAGCAACTTTTATTGACATAATAATATTCCTCCAATTCATTTAAAATTACAAATTCATTCTATATCATTTTATCCAACTTTGCAATATTTAACCTTTATTTATAATTAAAAAGTGGCATGAATTTTTTTAACTCACACCACTTTTCTGTCAATATTTTACCACAATGTCTGCCATATCAAGCTGAGGTAATATATCTTCTGCAATCTGAGGAAGAACAAATTCCTCATAATACCTTAGAAGCTGTCCACGTATAATAACTTTTGGCTGTGGAAGAAACATTCCTTCCTTCATACGTCTCGACATCCACACATTAACATCCGTGTTAAGATATACTGTTACTGAATTTGGAATAATATCCTTAAGAAGAGTTATTGCGTGCAACCCAATAAAAATATTGGTACGACTGCTTTGAAATGCTTCTATTCTAAACTTTGGCTCACCCTCTTGCACTCCATTAATATCTACATACCGATATGGCCATTTTTTGCTCCAATCTCTAATATTGTATCTATTAACCAATACACATCCCTTGTCAAACAAATTTCTGGAATCTGTTATGAATCTTTCTTTGTCAAATGCCTTAATAGAGTCAATCTCCTTTCCATACTCCTCATCACCAGGTATTAAATCTTTTTCCTTGTAATAATCCTCTTGTGAGAAAACAGTAACCCGTTCTCCGTTTATCGTTTCAAACCAATCCTTCACTGCATCTGCTAATTCTCTTTTTCCTGATCCTATAGGACCTGCAATTATGATATTAGCCTTGCAGTACTTCCTGTAGCAATACCTAATTGCATTAGCAACCGTCGATTCAGATATTTCCATCTTTATCCTCCTCGTCATGCTCTTGCTTTTCAAACAGCTCATGTACCTTGTACATGACATAAAAAGCAAATCCAATCGTAGTGGCAATCACTATAGAAAAAATAGCGAACAGCACTTTCAACATTGCCGAAACGTCTTCATGCAACACAATCGGAACCATAATCACCAACATGCATAAAATGCATATCATGACCACGATTAGCGAAAACATGCAGCTAGATATCCTCCGTTTACCAAGTTCCTTCATATAGAAATCCCCCTTTTAATAGACTTTATTGTTTCGTTCACACATTCTATCACAGAAACGAAGTAAAAGCAAGCTATGAAAACTGAAAATCTCTGGTAAAAATCAAATATTTATTGTTTTATTTTGTTAATTGCGAGAGGGCCTGTAACACAAGCCTCCAAAATTCACCATAATGTAATATATTTTTATGAATTATTCTTCGTTCTCAATGATTTTTTCTATTTCATCGCCAATTTTTTCAATTACACCAACAACTAGTGCATTTCCCATCATAAAATTTCTTTTTTTCTCTGTCATTCCTGTTTTAGTCCAATTATCAGGAAAACCGTTTATTCTTTCACATTCAATAGGAGTTAATAATCTAGGTTTTTTTGTTTTAAAATCTTCAATAACATGCGTTGTTCTACTAACACCGCCTTCGCTTGTAAGCATCGTTCTTGCAGGAGCATCTAAATTATCTGGAAATGGCATTGCACCTTCTGAATAGTAATAAGGTGTTCCATCCGGCTTAGTTCTAGGAATTCTTTTGCTCCCTTTTAAATAAGCGAATTTCTTTATTTGCTGTTCTGACAAAAAATATTTATTATCGATATCGTTTTCTTCCCTAATTTTTCTAAGCGGATAAATTAAATTATAATCCGATTCTGTTTTTACGGTGTATATGTCACCATTTGCCATAACTCCTGCATTATAAAACTCACATTTAAAATTGTTACTTACATCAATTAAGTCTTTATAATCAGAAATACATGATTCCGACATAGCTGAATAAGAATCTTTTATCGGAAATTGTTTAACAAAAATTCCTTTTTTAAAAATAATATCTCTATTTTTCATCTTTTGCATTTCTTTATAGTAATTAGTAGTTTTATGATAAGCAAAAATATAGGTTCTTCTTCTTTTTTGTGGTAGTCCGTATTCACCAGCGTTAATAACACGCCACTCAACATCATATCCATTTTCATAAAAACTTCTTAAAATCATTCCAAAGTCTCTACCTCTTTGTTTGGCTGGAGATAATAATAATCTATCTACATTTTCTAATAATACAAAAGGCGGTCTTTTTATCGCTAATGTTTCTTCAATTGCCCACCATAAAGCTCCCTTTTTTCCTTCAATTCCTTTACTATTTGACAAAGTTTGAGCAACAGAATAATCCTGACAAGGAAATCCGCCAACTAGTAAACTATGATCTGGAATATCATGTTTATCAACTTCAAATATATCAATATTACTTACATCATTAAAACCGAATCTAGTTCCATAACAATTATATGCATCCTGCGTTTTAGTAGATGGCTCCCACTGATTAGCCCATAAAAATTTCCAATTACCATTTTCTTTAACCTTATCATTTTCAAATGAAACTTTATTTAACCCACATCTGAATCCACCAACTCCTGCAAATAACTCAACGCATGTCTTTTTCATTTTATACCTCCTCATGTTGTTTAACATCAATAGTTATATTATAATATAGTCAATTGAAAAGATCAACCTCATAAGAAAACATTATACTAAATTTTCTCGTAAAGATTAACACTTCTGCATAAATATTTTATCTTATTTTTTCAATTAAGACAAGATCGAAAGGAGAATTTTATGAAAAAAGGAAGATTATATAATAGACAAGAAATAGAACTTATTTCTAAATCTGTAATAGGAAAATCTGTAAATGATATTTTAAATGAAGAGAGTATCACTATTGAAGATAAAGAAGCAAATAAAGGTGGACTAGGTCAATTAATTGAAAAATACTTATTTGGCATGGATAACAATAGTGATTCCGAACCCGATTTTATGCCAGCTGGTATAGAATTAAAAGTAACACCTTATAAAAAAATTAAAGATGGCAAATTATCTGCTAAGGAAAGACTAGTCTTAAACATTATCGATTATATGACAGAATATAAAAACACATTTAAAAATAGTCATTTTTGGTATAAAAATAATAAAATTCAATTATTATGGTATTTATGGGAGGCGAATAAGGATAAAAAAGATTTAATCATAACACATGAGAAGTTATTAGAATTAGAAAAATATGAAGACTTAAAACAAATTGAAGAGGATTGGAACTTTATTATTAATAAAATTCGTGAAGGAAAGGCACATGAGATTTCTGAAGCCGATACAATGTATTTAGGTGCGTGTCCTAAAGGAGCTAGTGCATTATCTACAAGAGAACAACCATTTAGTGATATTCCATCAATGCAAAGGGCATTTTGTTTTAAAAATTCATATATGACTCAACTTGTTAGAAAATATATTGGAGACTATTCTAACGTTGAAAAAGTATTAAAAGGAACAAATGACACATTTAACGAATTTGTGTTTAACATTATTGATAAGTACAAGGGCAAATCTCAAAACGAGTTAATGAAGGAATTTAATATTGACACGAAAGCAAAAAATATTAATAGTATGCTGATAAGTAGAATGTTTAATGTAAAAAGTAAATTATCTGAGACTGAGGAATTTCAAAAAGCAAAAATCATTCCTAAGACTGTTAGAATTGAAGAAAATGGTAAAATAAAAGAATCAATCTCCTTTCCATACTTTAAGTATACAGAAATAATTAAGCAAGACTGGGAAAATAGTGATTTGAGAGAAGAACTTGAAACTACTAAATATATGTTCTTCGTATTTAAAATGGAAAATGGTGAGTATGTATTTAAAGGTATAAAATTATGGAATATGCCTGAAATCGATATTGAAACATCAGTTATGGAAATGTGGAAAAAAACATATAACACTATTAAAACTGGTAATATAGTAAAATCTATTGAAAATGGAATTAGAAAAACTAATTTCGTTGGAATGAGTGAAAATAGTGTTTGCCATGTTAGACCACATGGTAGAAACGCTAATGATGTTTGCAAATTACCCGTTGCTGATAAATTAACTGGTGCAACTGAGTACACTAAGCATTGTTTTTGGATTAACAACAATTATATAAGAAAGATACTTAATGAATATATATAATTGATATAATTAGAAAAAGATGATTATTATAGCTAAAAATCATCTTTTTCTTTTATGTTATTTATATAACATGAAAATCATTCTTTCGAATAATTCGTATATGCAAGTTCGAATTACTCGAACAAATTCATCATTGGAGCCAATAGCCGGAATCGAACCGGCGACCTACTGATTACGAATCAGCGAAGTTTTAGAAATGAACATTAGGTCCAGTAATCGTTTATGTCTATTATTTCTATTTTTATTTTATAATTAGGATATTTTTTTGAGTAAAAAGGTTCTAGAAATCTCATGAAGCCTTCTTCATTTAGGTCGTTTTGACTTTCTACAGTTTCAAGAATTTTTTCTCCAGCTTTTATAATAATTTTACACATTTTTAATTTCTCCTTTACTTTTTTATTGTTTGATGTTAATATTTAGTTATTGGAGGGAGATTGACTCCCTCCAGATTAACTTTAGAATGAATTGTGAAGTTCCATAATGTTGTTCCAAAGTTTGCGTTTTTTAGTTCTTAGCTTCCAGATAGCTAGGAACTTTTTTATTTTTTTGAATATTTTCATATTTTAACCTCCCTTCATTTAGATTTTTTGGTCAGCTTCGCACAAATTAAAGAGAATACTAGAACGGCATCTCGTTAATTTTCAGATGCATATTGCCCCGAAATTAAGAGCTACGAAGCCCTACCCTGTCCCCCCAAAATGGAATAACAGGTGTAAGCACTATCGTGCTTACACCTGTTACTTTTAAAAAGAGAAAACTTAAACCATATGTCAATGTGCCCCGCTAAAGCGGGGTGTCGGAAGATTTTTTTATTGGGCGGGCTGTGCTCGCACGATAAAAAAATACGCAACAATTGACATATGGCCTCTCGCTCCCGGGTAGTAGAGAGCCTGACAAACTAACAACAAACAAAAATAGCAGTACTACTAACTAGCACCGCTACAAAGAAACTAATTTTAGCCGATGTCCCCCGGTTTGTTACTGCACGCCCCCCCACGCCGAGCACGGAGTAAGGATATGGAGATAGTGAAATTATTCGTTTCCCAATAGAATTACCCATATTCGAATAATGGAACGGTCGGAATATCCTTACTTTGTGCCCCCCTGAGACAACTAGGAAGGTAATATATTAGGAAACCAAGGTGGTGTCCTTACAAACATTAAATAATATTCATATATTTATTTTTACATCGGCGAACTTTATATATAAACTTTATAATATTATCTTGAAAATCAATTACCTTATATTTTAACTTGAAGATTATTTTATAACTGTTTCTTTGTTCTTGGATATGGTTTCATTTCATCGGTTAATCCTAGTATATAATCTACACTCACATTGTAAAAAGTAGATAAATTTATTAGTACAGTTGTTGGAATATCATTTTTTCCTATTTCGTATTGATTGTATCCAGTTTGTGACATATTTAGAATTTGTCCAACTTGTTTTTGTGTTAAGTCCTTATCTTCTCTTAGTTCTCTAATTCTTTTATACATAAACATGCCCCCCTTTGCGAAAAATTATACGATAACTTAAAATAAGTTGTTGACATTAAACTTAAAATAAGTTAAATTTAAAGTGTACCTTAACTTAAATTAAGTTAGGCTACACGCATTGAAAAAGACTAACTATCAACACTTATTTTTTTCATGCATGCTTCCAAAGCCCAGATAGCAAAAGGCGCGCTTGTCTATCTGGAAATGGAAACAATTTTAAATTATAAGGAGGTGTTATATATGTTTACAGCTAAGAAGCAAGAAGCATATTTAAAAGGTTTTAAAATCGTAGAACCTGGAACATTTAAAAGTAAAGATGATGGACATGAAGTTGCTTATGATGGATATAGAGCAGTTATATTGTGTTTAAATAATAAAAATGGCGAATTAATTGATTGCCCTTGTAGAATTCCAAATGTTCCGCAAGGCGAAGAAATATACGTAAAATTAAGAAATTTGCCTATCATGACTAAAATTTCAACAGATATTGAAATTCAATTCGGAAAAGATGGCAAATCACCAAAGTATTTTATAACAGGTTTTGAAGTTGCTAAATAACGATATAAATTAGCGAAAGCTATTTATATAAAATTTACTAAAGATAAGTATATAAATGAGGGTCCCCCCTTTTTATATAAATATACTAAAGAAAGGAGTTTTGCACATGTCTAAACTAAAAGAATTACTAAAGAATAAGAAAATGTTTGTATGTATGGCTATGATGTGCTTATGTTTGGCATTAGGTTCTATCGCTTTTGCTGGTAGTGGTGAATCTGCTGCATCAAATCTTGATTTTTCTGTTGTAACTAATGCTTTAACTGCAGCCGTTACACCTGCTGACATATTAACAATCATTTCTAAAGTAATTGTAATTGGTATACCATTTGTTCTTGCATGGTTTGGTTTCAGATTTTTGTGGAGCAAATTCAGAGGTGCAGTTACTCGTGGAAAGATGTAGGCTTATGGGGGGATAACTCCCCCCTTTCCTATATTTTAGGAGGTTAATATGGCAGATTATTTAAAGGGTTCAATAAATCCTAAAAACCTTGTAGATACTGCTAAATATAATATTGAATTTAGAAAAT
Source organism: Clostridiales bacterium UBA4698 (assembly GCA_002404755.1). Taxonomy (GTDB): domain Bacteria; phylum Bacillota; class Clostridia; order TANB77; family UBA1234; genus UBA1234. Next base: position 18,323 of record DHKI01000014.1, read on the forward strand.
CACATCCAGATTATTTTTATCCAGAAGGTTTAATATCTTTTTGTGGTTCTCAAGGTTCAGGGAAAACTTTATCGGCTGTGCAATACATCATAAAGATTTTAAAAGATTATCCTAAAGCTGTTTTGGTTACTAATGTTCATATAGATGGTATTAAAAATCAAGTCGTGGAGTATTCTTCACTTCAAGAACTTATAAATCTATTTGATTTGGTGCATAACGGCGAATATGGGGTTATTTATTTTATTGATGAAATACAAGTATTATTCAATGCTTTGCTTAGACGTAATTTAGATGTTAGGACATTAGAAACTATTTCACAACAACGTAAGCAAAGGAAACATATAATTGGAACCGCTCAAATATTCGCAAAAATCGATAAGATTTTTAGGGAACAAATGCAAGGTGTTGTACTTTGTAACAAGTTTTTAAATTGCATTCAATATAATCAACGTATAGATGGTCAAAAGGTTGTTGAAGTAGATGGAAAGCTTAAGTACGATGTCGAACGTAATTATATATGGTTCCATAGTCCAAAACTTTATAATTTGTATGACACTTCAAAAATTATTTCTGCTTATAAAAAAGAGTATGAAAATAATGCTTTTGATATGTCTGCACTTGAAAAAGTTTTGAAAGAAATTAACGAAGGGGGTACATGTAATGCCTGATATAGATTATCAAGAATTATTGGTTTTGATTGCTAGTATAATTAAAATTGCTTTACCTTTTGGTGTTATTACTGGTTTTGTAGAATGGGCAGTAACATTTTTCTTAAAATGTGTATTCCCTAGAAGATTTAAGGGGGATTGATTATGCCAGTAGACAATTATGAAACTTTAGTTAGTGAAGTTTCTAGTACAAATGAATTATTAGAAGAACAGAATATAAAAATTGACAATTTTAACTCTACAGTTTCAATTTTATTATTTGCTGTTCTTTTTTTTAAAGCTGGAGAGTTTATTCATAGGATTTTTGTTCGTTTTTATAAGTATTAGGAGGTTTTTATGAAAAGAGATTGTTTTGCATATGTTAGCGATAAAAAATGTAATGCTTTATATGAAACTAATTGTTGTATCTGCAATTTTTATAAACCTAAAAAGAAATATTTAGAAGAGTTATCAAAATTGACAGAATATTCCCCATTAAAAGGTGGTAATAGGCATTTAGGACGTTAGGTGGTGTTTATACTAATGAAGAAATTTATATATACATTTTTAATTGCATTAAGCTTGCTAGGAATAACAAGTTGTTGTTTTGCCTCTGCTAATTGGGGTGTTTATGATTTAGAGAAGTTTTTAAGTTGTTATGGCTATGATTTTGATTTTGCTAATGCAAATTATACGAATAATTATAAATATTCAAATTTGCAGTCTAATATAAGTAGGTCTGACTATCCGTTAATAGTTTTTGATATGAGAAATGGTGGAAGTTTTTATCCTTCTAACAACTCTGTACCTTGTGATTTTGTTTTTTTTAATGCTTATAATGCTGTTTCATCATCTAGTAAACTTATTTTAACTAAAAATGCTTCTGGAGATTATTTTTATTATTTTGGTTATGGTTCATATGGTTATGCTGTAGATATCGATAATAATACTGTTTATTGTTCTTTTAATGCCTATTATACAAATGATTATTGGAACGAAAGAAATTTAAAGGTTTCCCATGAAGAATTTGTTTCAACTGCCTTTCAAGAATATTTAATAAAAAGATATGGTTTAATTTACACAGAGACAACAATTTATGCTAATGATGGTAAGACTCCTCTTATTGTTCCACAAGGTGGGGAAATAAAACAATCTTCTTTTAATGATGTTGCTTATAAAGGCAAAATCACTTATGGTGCCACAACAGAAACTACTAATATAACTTATACTAGTGGTTTTACTGCTGATACTAATTATGATTTGTTTTTAGAAGTTTATAAACTTGGTGATAGTTACGATAACGGTATAACTGCTTATCCTGTGGATACTATCGATTTAGGTACTGTATCTACTTCTGTTACTAGTAAAAAAATAGATATAAAGAAGGCTTCAAGTAGTTCTTTTTATGTTTATAAACTGTGTGTAGGTAAAAATAATTTTGACACTTCTGGTACTAATGATGTTTATTTATCTACTAAATGGTTATTATTCAATGATAATATTGTAAGAAGATATAAAGATTTCTCTCGATGTCATACTATGCGATTTTTAAGTTTGATTGCTTATGATTATGGTTATAACTATGACGATGAAGATACTTCAGATGTTCCTGGTTCTGATACTGAATATTTTTTCAATTATCCTTATGTTATTTCTTCACCTGGTGGACGTTGGAGTGGAGATAACTTATCATTTAAAATTGGTTATAAATTTGAAGAATTTGGTGTCGATATTGATACTTGCTATTTGTATTTTGAAAAGTATGGTATAAATGGCTCTGGTGAGCTCTTTTTAATAGATACTTTAACGATACGTCCTTTTGATACTAAATATTATAATTTTGATGAATTTTATTATGAGTTTGATGTTTTAGATTTTGATAATTCTTCTGCTCCGTTTTTTAAATGTGATGAAGGTGTATCTTATTGTTATATTCCATATTTAAGAAGTAATTATGGTAGTGGATTATATCCAGAATATTCTTATAAATGTATTTATTTTTATACTAATGAATTTGCTTTTAATATGGCAACTTTTGACGATATTATTACAAAGGACGATAAAGATGGCTTTGTTAGTAAATTATTAAATGTATTCAAAGGGTGTTTTATTCCTTCTTCTGAATTTATGACATCATACTGGAATGAATTGTATTTGTTTTTTAAAGTTAAACTAGGGTTTTTATGGGATTTGGTAATGTTTTTTCCAGAATTAATAAATAATATTATTTCTGTTTTAAAAGCAGAATTATTACTAACTTCATTTACAACTCCAGAGCTTAGTATCCCTACTTTTATGGGTGATGGTAGTGAGGTTGTTATACTAGAAAGTATTACTTTTTCACCATATGAATACTGGGGGCAAAGTAAAGTTTTTGCTGATTTATATACGTTATATTTAAATTTAATGGACTTTTTAGTCTTTTTTGCATTGTTTAATTATGGACTTGTAGTTGTTGCTAAAATTTTAGGTTTTTGGGTTCCTGAAGCAAGTAGTGATAGTTCTAAAAAATCTACAAAAAAGGAGTGATTGTATGGTTGTTTCTGGTATTTTAATAATTTTTGGTAAATTGCTCGAAGGCATGTTTTCAATTCTTCCAGCATTACCTCAAGTCGCTTGGCTTTCTACGATATTAACTTTTTTTAATAGTACTATTTGTAAAGGTATTCCTCTACTTTGTTTTTTTATAAGACCAGAAACCTTAATTATAGGTTTTAGTACTGCGTCTGTTTTGTTTGTATTTCAATATACATATTTTTTAATTTTATGGGTAGCTAAAAAGCTTCCTGTTGTTAATATAAAATAGCAACTTTGCGGTAGTGCCAGCTTGCTGGCACTGCAGCAAAGTGCGTTTAAAGGAAGGTGTTTTAATGGAAATAATAGAATTGTTAAATTTTTTATGGGATATAATTGTTGGACTGGTTTTTATTTATATAATGGTTAATATTACTGATGCTTTTATAGATAATCTTATGGCTGAAAGAGATTTAAAAGATGCAAAAGCTAGTTTAATTCGTAAGAAAACATGGTTAGAAAGTAGAAAAATAGACTTAATTGAAAATATTATAAATAATTCGTCTAATTTAGATATAAATTTTAATGTTAATTTTAATGATGATTTAGATGATGAATATGAAGAATAAAAGTTTTAGTTCGCAAGATATAAAAACTTTAAAAAAGATTTATGAGTTTTTGTTATCTAAAAATAAATTTGAATTTGCATCTTTAATAATGGATATTATACTTGATGCTGATTAACATAATTTTTTAAAAGGTGTGATTTTTGATGGTTTACCATAATTTTTACTCGCCGGTCCCCCAGTAACACCCGGCGAGTGTCCCGATTTAGGGAATTTTCGTTTACATAATGCAAAATTTATACTTGCATTATAATTTACATAATTAGAAAAAGCGAGGTAATTTTTTATGATTGATACAGTAAAAATTTATACCCGTATTGATGAACATATTTATAAAATAATTCGTTTTAATTCTAACATAAAATGCATGTACAATAAAGCATCAGGTGAAGTTTTTTATGAGATTATAAACGATAGTCTTGAAGGTACATATGATAGTAGGCTTAGTGTTCGTGTTTTTAGTGGTTCTAAGTATGGATTTATATATAAAAATAGTTATTGTTTAGAGATTGAAGGTAGTTATCATAAAATAATGAAAGGGCAAAATGCATTTAATGGTTATTATAGTATTCAAGAAATCACAAATGGTTTTATTACTCTAGTAGAAAATGCATATAATATTACTCTTCCTTCACTCAATCATTGGTTTTTATGCAGAGCAGATTTAACTAAATGTTTTGATTTATATAATCAAAATAATGTTTGCAAATATATAAATTCTTTAAGATATTTATCTTATCCGCGTAGAAATATAAAATTTTTTGAAAATGAAACATTATATTGTGCAGGAGATGTCAGCACTTTAAAAATATATAATAAGTATTTAGAATTTTGTAAAAATGACAAATTTAAGGTTTCTAAGTTTACTAATATTTTTGATATAACAACAAAAATACAAGGTTTTGTTAGATTTGAATGTGAAATTAAAAAAAAGAAGTTAATGACAATTTATAATAAAAAATATTTAAGAGTTACGTTGATTAATTATAAGGATTTAGAGAAAGTATGGAGTGATGAATTTATGAAGATATTAAAATTTGATAAAGAAACGTACGAACGTGTAAAAACTAAAGAAGAAGTTGTCGAAAGATTAAATAAAAATTTTAAAGCAGGAAAAGCTTTGAGATTGTACCAATTTTTTATAACGATAATAAATGACGGATATAATGATGTGAAAAACAAGACTTCAAGTACTTCATTTTATAGAAATATAAGTGATTTAAAATCTGTTGGCATTGATTTTTCTCAGAATAATTTTGAAGAAATTCCCAGGCTAGATTTAAACAATATAATAGATTTTGATCCATTTGTTTGGCAGGAGGTTATCTGATATGCTTAGTTATATAATAACCTATAAAAATGGTAGCAGATTGGGTGCACTATGTACAGACTTTAGAATAAAAGACAATCTTTTGATTATAGAGGGGTATGACGACGTTAATTATGCAGATGGTCTGGAAAGAAAACATTGGATGTCAAGGGTTGAGTGGTCAGAAATAAAAGAATTTAAGGTAGAAGTTTTGACGGATGATGAAATAGATAACATTTAAAATATATCAGATAATAAAAAAATTATAAAAGAAAGCGATTACAATCCTATAGAATGGAAGTGATTTTATGAGATTATCTAACGCATTAGATTTGTTTTTTAACGATTTAATTGTTAGAGGTATGCAAAAAGATACTATAAGAGCATATAAAACGCAAATAATGCCTTTTATTAAGTTTACAAACAATATTTGTATAGATAATATAAATTATGATACATATTGCGATTATATTCGTTTTTTAAGAAATAAAAATTTGAGCATGACAACAATACATACATATGCTAATTCATTAAAAGTATTTTTTAGATTTTTATATAAAAACTCTTATATGAAAGTTAATTTAGCTGATATTATTGTCCTTCCTCGTGCTTATAAAACAGAACCTAATATTTTAAATCCAGATATTATTCTAAAAATAATAAATGAATATGATTTAACTGATATGATAGCTTGCAGAAATATTTTGATTTTAATATTAGCTTTTGATTGTGGACTTCGTCGTTCTGAGATTTGCAGGCTTAAAATAGAAGATTTCATGTTTGACAGTAATGTTTTTAAAGTATCTGGTAAAGGTAATAAGAATAGAATTGTGCCTATTTCTGAAACATTAGCCTTTTATTTAGAAAAATATTTATCTTTTAGAGAGAATACAAACGGTCCATTATTATTAACAAAAGATGAAAAAGAGTTAACAAGCTATGCTCTCAGCTCATTATTCAGAAGAATTAAGAAAAAATATAAGCTAAGCAAGTTTAACCCACATTTGTTAAGACATAGTTATGCAACATTATTTTTATTGAATGGTGGAGATTCACTCGCACTTCAAAGGCTTTTAGGTCACACAACGTTAACAATGACTAATAGATATGTGCATTTGGCACAAAGTTTAAAGATTGCAGAGCAAAAAAAATATAGCCCACTGACTAAAAATGGGCTACATTAAATCTTTAAAACCATTGGAGCCAATAGCCGGAATCGAACCGGCGACCTACTGATTACGAATCAGTTGCTCTACCAACTGAGCCATATTGGCAACTACTATTTATTATACAAGTTTAATCAATAAAAGCAAGTGTTTTTTTCTTGCTTTTATGAATTTTTATTTTCAGTTAAAATTGTACGTTTTTCTTCTTTTGGTTCAAGATTATTTTTATCATTTTGATTAGATAAAAATATATCTAATTTCCTAATTGTTCCAAGTTTAGCAATTTGAATTTCTATTATTAAAAGTATGACCACTGCTGGGAATAGTTCTATTAGTAATAAGCATATAAATAATCTAATTTCATTCAAAAATACAGATACGCTTAAACATATCAGTGGAAGTATTGCAAAAAAAATTATTATATATATATTTAACAAAATTTCACATTTCTTTATTAATCTACTGTAATCATCATTCATATTTCATTCTCCTTTTTCTTTTGTATGGTCAGACTTTTTTTAGAAAAGAGACAACCATCTTTTAAAATGATTGTCTCATACTTTCTTTATTTATTCAACTCTTCTAATATCAATTTATTTAATATTTGTGGGTTTCCTTTGCCTTTCATTTCTTTCATGCATTGTCCTACTAAGAATCCAAGTGCTCTGTCTTTTCCTGCTTTATAATCTGCTATTGAACTAGGGTTTGCTGCCATTATTTTATCTACTACTTCTTTTATTGCTTTTTCATCTGATATTTGTACTAATCCTTTTTCGGCAACTATTTTTTCTGGGTCTTTTCCCTCTTCTACCATTACTTCAAATACTTCTTTTGCTATTTTGCTACTTATTGTTCCTTTGTCGATTAATTTTATTAACTCTGCAAGTTGTTTAGCTGTAAATGGCAATTCTGTATATTCTATTCCTTTTTCTTTTGCTATTCTTATTACATCTACCATTATCCAGTTGCTTACTGCTTTTGCGTTACCGCATTCTTTTGTTGCCACTTCGAAAAAGTCTGATAATGCTTTTGATGATGTTATTATTCCAGCATCATAATCTGGCAATTTCATTTCTTCTACATATCTTTTTCTTCTGCTTTCTGGTAGTTCTGGCAATGTGTCTTTTATGTTTTGTATATATTCTTCTGATAGGTTGATTGGCAACAAATCTGGTTCTGGGAAGTATCTATAGTCATGTGCATCTTCTTTTGTTCTCATTGCATATCCTTCGCCTTTTTCATCATCCCATCTTCTTGTTTCTTGATATATAACTCCACCTGATTCTAATACTTCTTTTTGTCTTTCTATTTCAAATTGAATTGCTCTTGCTATTGCTCTAAATGAGTTTAAGTTCTTTGTTTCTGTTCTTGTACCAAATTTTTCTTGTCCAACTGGACGAAGTGAAAGGTTAACATCTGCACGAAGTGAGCCCTCTTGCATTTTACAATCTGATACTCCAATGTATTCTAATATTCCTTTTAATTTTTCAACATATGCTACTGCATCTTCTGCCGATCTCATATCTGGCTCAGATACTATTTCTATTAGTGGTACGCATGCTCTGTTTAAATCCACTAGTGTGCCACCTGTATAGTTATCGTGCACTAGTTTTCCTGCATCTTCTTCTATGTGTATTCTTGTTATTCCTATTTCTTTTTTCTTTCCATCTACATCAACTTCCAATTTACCATGTTGGCATAATGGCAAGTCGAATTGTGATATTTGATAAGCTTTTGGCAAATCTGGATAGAAATAATTTTTTCTATCTTGCTTACTGTATCTAGCAATCTCACAATTTGTAGCTAAACCTGCTCTTACCGCATATTCAACTACTTTTTCATTTAATACAGGAAGTGCACCAGGCATACCTGTACATACTGGACAGCAATGAGTGTTTGGTGAACCACCAAATTCTGTTGTACATCCACAATATATTTTTGTCTTTGTTGAAAGCTCAGCATGAACTTCAAGTCCAATTATAACTTCATACTCCATTATATAATTCTCCTTTTCGTATATAAGTTTTTGTGTCTAATATATTTTAGTTATTTTTATTTTGTTCGAATGTATATGCAACTCTATACAAAGTCTCTTCATCAAAGTGCTTGCCTATAAGCTGCATTCCTATTGGCATTCCGTTTTTGTCTTCTTTGCACGGTACTGATATTGCTGGTACTCCTGCTATGTTTATTGGAACTGTAAGCAAATCTGCCATATACATTTGAAGTGGATCATTGATTTTTGAACCTATATCAAATGCTACTGTTGGTGCAGTTGGCGTTAGTAACACATCATATTTTGAAAAAGCATCTTCAAAATCTTTCTTTACTAATGTTCTTACTCTTTGAGCTTTTTTGTAATACGCATCATAGTATCCTGAAGATAATACATAAGTTCCAAGTATTATTCTTCTCTTTACTTCTTCTCCAAAGCCCTCTGTTCTGCTATTTGCATATATATCATGTAAATTTTCATAATTTTTAGTTCTATATCCGTATCTTATTCCATCATATCTTCCAAGGTTTGAACTTGCTTCTGCACAAGCGATTATGTAGTATGTTGGAAGTGCATATTTAGTTCTTGGAAGTGAACATTCTTCTACTGTAGCTCCAAGCTCTTTTAGTTTTTCTGCAACTTCTAATATTGCTTCTTTAACTTCTTTATCTACGCCATCTTCCATAAATTCTTTTGGCAAACCAACTTTCAAGCCCTTTACATCATTTACTAAAGATTTTGTATAATCTTTTACTTCAACATTTGCTGATGTTGAATCGTGTGCATCGTGACCAGCTATTGCATTTAACAAAATCGCATTATCTGTAACATCTTTTGACATTGGACCGATTTGATCAAGTGATGATGCAAATGCTACTAATCCATATCTTGAAACTAGTCCATATGTAGGTTTCATTCCTACTATTCCACAGAAAGATGCTGGTTCCCTAATTGAACCACCAGTGTCACTTCCAAGTGTAATTGGTGTCATATCAGCTTTAACAGCAGCTGCACTACCACCTGATGAACCTCCTGGAACTTTATTTAAGTTTACCGGATTCTTGGTTGTGAAAAATGCTGAATTTTCAGTAGAACCACCCATTGCAAATTCATCCATGTTTAGCTTTCCAAGTATTATTGCATGCTCTTTTTCTAATTTTTCTATAACAGTAGCATCATAAGGTGACACAAAGTTTTCTAACATTTTTGATGCACATGTTGTTTTTATTCCTCTTGTACATATGTTATCTTTTATTCCTATTGGAATTCCTGCAAGACTGCCAAGTTTTTCGCCTTTATCGAATAAAGCTTGTACCTCTTCTGCTTTTTTTAATGCTTCTTCTTCGCACACTGTTATATATGCTTTTATGCTATCATCTTTCTCTTTTATTTTATCTAAAAAAGCCTTTACAACTTCTGGCACTGTTATTTCTTTTTTATCGTACATTTCACGAATTTCGTGAGCTGTTAATTCACATATATTCTTCATGTATTTTTAGTCCTTTCTTTTTATATTTATTCCATCATGCTAGGAAGCGAATATGCTTCACCATTGCTACTTGGTGCATTCTTTAAAAGCTCATCTCTATCAAAAGATTCTTTAACTTCATCTTTTCTAAAAACATTGCACATATTACTTGCAAATGCTGATTCTTCTATTCCATCTGTATCAAGCTCGTTTATTTTATTGGCAAAACCAACGATTTCTTCCATGCTAGCTCTATATTTTTCAATCTCTGTTTCAGATAAGTTTAGCATGCTTAGTTTTGCTATATGTTCTATATCTTCTTTTTTGATACTCATTTATATCATTCCTCTCTATATTAGTTACTTTTCTCGCTAATTATATACTTTTTACTCTTTTTGGTCAAGTAAGCATGGAATATATTTATGTAAATTTCATTTTTATAGTATTTCACTAACTTCTTAGATTAGATACCTCAAAACTAAAATAATAATATCTACCTAAAACACGTTTAACAATGATGCCGAGAAAAAATTTACTTAGCAGTACAAAAAATGCAACATTGACTTTTTATACTAATTCACAAAACAACATAATAAAAACATAAAGAAAATAGGATTCGAATCGGCATTTTGCTTCGAATCCTATTCGTTATTGTAAAAAACTTAGTCCTAGAATTTCAACAAACAAAATTTATTCTAAAACAAACTATATTTCTAAATCTTCTTTATTTTTGTCTTTTACAACGTCCTTCAATATTCTTATATAACTCTCATAACGTTCTCTCGTTATTATACCAGCTTTAGCCGCTTGTTTTACCATGCATGCATCTAATGGTTCCCTGTAATGTAAGCAATTGGAGTATTTACATCGACATCCCCAATCACTAAATTCTGAAAAATATTCTTTTATTTCATTTGGTTTAAAGTCAGAAACGTCAAGACTTCTTATACCTGGAGTATCTATAACTGAAGACTTTTCATCCCACACATAATATTTTGATGTTGTAGTTGTATGCCTACCTTTTCCACTTTTTTCACTCACATGTGATGTTTCTATTTCATCAAATCCCATTAAAGCATTAGTTAAAGATGACTTTCCAACACCGCTATGGCCAACAAATATAGCTCTTTTCCCCCTTAAAAGTTTTTTTAGTTCTTCTATTCCTATATTTTCTTTAACTGATGTTTCGAAAATCGGAATTTTAAGTTTTCGATAAATATCTAAAATTTCTTCATCCTTTTCACTTTTCAAATCCGATTTATTAAGGCAAATAGAGCATGGAATTTCGTTATTTTGTAGAATCATTAAATATCTATCAATAAACTTAGGATGCAACGGCGGGGTTTGCGCTGACACAACTATAACTGCCATATCTATATTTGTGGCAATTATATGGTTACTACCTACATTTGTTCCATTACGAGTACCATCTTTTTTTATTCGTGACAAAACATTTTTTCTTTCTATCAAATTATTTATACAATATTCATTTGACTGTTCCTTATGTATTACTACAACATCTCCAGGAAATACTGTTTGGTTACAAACTGCATTAATCTCTTTTTTTAGGTGAGCACTAATCAAATCTCCTTTATATAGAACAGTAGCATCATTATACCTAGTTTCAATAACTATGCCTGTGTCTTCTATAGTTTTCTTTATGACAAACTGAGAATCTAGTTCTTCTATCTTTGTTCTATCTGCACTTTTCGCCTTAGCTCTTTCCTTCTTCTCCTTAGATTTCTTAGTTTGAGTACTTTCATATCCTTCATAATGAGGCATATTATATTCTCTCCTTCCATAATAATTTATTTAAATCAGAAGGTGTATCAATTCCTTCATCCAAATCATAATGGCTAAACTAACTGCAGAACATGATTAAAAAGATATATAAATTTACTTATCATACAATATTAGTTTAAAACTAAACAAGTACTAGAGATAATCAAATGTGCCAAAATAATGATACCACAATAGAGAAAAAATTCAAGCAAATAACTCATAATAAAAAACATAAATTATCTATATTTATTTAACACATACAGTATAATTCGCATTATAACAAAACAAAAAGTGTGAAAATACTTTTTTCTGTACTTTCACACCTTTTTTACTAGCCAATAACTGGCAAGTAGAATCTCGCGACTTTTACTATATCTGTAGCAATGTTTGCGTCGTCAAGCAGTTTTCCGATGAAATTATAATATTCTTGTCTGCCGTTGATATAAAGTCCTGCTGCCACTATGTTTGCAACCGACTTGTCCCTATATGCATATAAGCAACTGCTTGCATTTACTGTCTTTTCTATAGTAGTTCCGTCTTCCTTTTTTATTGATACCGACACGGATTCAATCGCTTCATCTCTTGTAAGTCCGACGTTCACTGGAAAAGCGTCTTTTATTTTGTTTGCTATCGCACTAAGGAGTATCTGATTTATCGATTTTATCGTCTTACGATAGTCGAGGTCAAGGTGCTTGCAAAGTATCTTGATTATCTCTGGCGTACATATGATATTTTCGATAAATGGTAATTTAGTGCAATACACACCCTCATTAACTCGCATTTCCTTTATTTTGCGTTTAGAATTCGAATCGCGGTCAATCAAGCCGAATACTTCTATTCCTTCGTTCCTTTTTCTTATGCTACGTAAAAGTTTAGTCACATCTGTCCAGCCTCCAACTGGTATAACCAGAAGTGGAGGATAAACTTTCGAATATAGCTTAGCATCTAAGCTATTCATTTCGCCCTCACAAAGTAGTATGCCATAGTACTTTTCTTCATCATACCTCTCATCGATTATCTGGCATATTTCCTTAATTGCAAGTTTCCGAACATCAGACGAGCCAATCATATAGCAAACCTCCTAAAGTTTTATTTGGTACCTATATAACTTCTTCACACAATTCCACTTTAACATAGTACAAAAATAAAATCAATTTTTATTTTTGCTGTAACACATTTTTATATTCAGAATATTATATACCATAGCTAATAAAAAACATATTTAAAAAGGAGGTCTACTAAAAATGGGAAACTTTCTAAGAAATTTCGGTTGCAACAATGACGATGAAATATTATGGTTTTTGATTTTATTCTTATTACTTTTCTGGAATGGATGCGGTAACAGAAACAATAACAATTCTGATTGTTCATGTAATAACAATGGCTGCATTAATACATGTAATTGTTAGTACTTAACTATATTTGAAAGGGGGTTTTTTTATGTCAGACAGAGGAGGATGCTTCGGCGGATGTGATGATCTTCTATGGATTATAATCCTAATATTCATCATTTGTTGCTGCTGTGGCGGAAATGATGGTCGTAGAGGAATTGGATGCGGATGCTAATTAAGTACATCATTATTTAATTTCTTGAGACGAAAAAACACCCTCATCTTTTCAGATAAGGGTGTTTTATTATTTTATTTTCTGTTTACTGTTTCACTGTTCTTTTTAAAATGTTGCATGAACTGTGTTTTAACAGGTTTTGCTTTTATTTCTAATCTTCTAACTAGTTCTTTCGTCAACGTTTCAGCTTTCATACCTGTTATTATCTTTCCATCAACAACTAAAGATATATTTCCAGTTTCTTCAGACACTACCACTATAACCGCGTCTGATTGCTCTGACATTCCTATTGCTGCTCTATGTCTAGTGCCATATTGTCTATCCAAATTTTCTTTATCCGTTATTGGTAAAATGCACGATGCTGCTACAATCTTATTATTTCTTATTATTACTGCTCCATCATGTAAAGGCGTATCTGGAACAAATATATTTCTTAAAAGTTCTTGAGATACCAATGAATCAAGCTGAACTCCAGTACGTGCAATTTCTGTCAGTTTCATCTCTCTTTCAAATACAATCAGAGCTCCAACTTTTTCCTTCGACATTCTTTCTGCAGCTTCAACTACTTCTTTAACGCAACTTGTAGGGTCTTCTTGATTTTCCGTCTCGAATATATCTTTAATTCCTTTGCTACCTATTTGCTCCAAAGTCTTTCTAAGTTCTGGTTGAAATATTACTATAAACATTATAACACCATATGTCATCACTGAACTTAATATATAATGAAGTATATCTAATCCTAAAAATTCACTAAGTTTAGTTGCGATTATTAATATTGCTATACCTTTAAATAGTTGCATAGCTCTCGTATTTTTTACGGCTTTTAAAAGCTTAAAAATTAAATACGCAACAATTGATAAATCGATAGCTAAAATTACAATCTTTATTGGATAGGTCGCTAATACATTAAAATAACTAAGTATATTTTCTTTAAAAAATATTGCAAATGATTCTTGAATTGTTCTCATATACCACTCCTATATCCTCTTATATAACATTATCTATAAAACAATAATGAAATTAGTGTTGGAATCACGCATAATACTGCTAAAATCAAACACATAACTCTACACATATTTTTAGTCTTTGGTTTCATAATCAACATTCCTCCTTAAACTCTTATACCTATATCTTAATTAAATTGCGTATTAAAGTCAATACACAAAATTAACCTTTTGACAAAAAAAAATACCAAAACAATGATATCTCAAAGCCTTGATATTTTTGGTGCACGAGACCGGAATCGAACCGGTACGCCTTATTAGGGCGCAGGATTTTAAGTCCTGTGCGTCTGCCTGTTCCGCCACTCGTGCATTGCGAACTTGCAAGATTTATATTAACATTTTGCTTGTACTTTGTCAACAATTTTTATAAAAATTTATCAAAATATCTTTTTATAACCTGTGATTATGTATTTATCAACAAAAATTGAAGCGAGCCACCAAAAATAGTAACTCACTTCAATAAAGTATTTTCTTAATATCCAAATTCATCCAATGAGCATAATTCGTATCCTTGATTTCTAATCTCATCAATGACTTCTGGTAATAATGTTGTATTATCTTTTGAAACAGCATGTAGTAACATTACACATCCATTATGGAGATTATTTAGTATCATCTTTTTAGCATATTCTAATCTATCTTGTTTTTTAACATCCCAATCATCATATGCTGCACTCCATAAAACTGTTGTATATCCTAAATCTTTGCATATTTTTACCGTTCTTTCACTATATTCCCCTTTCGGTGGTCTAATATAGCTCATTTCATAATTGAAGTTTTCTTTAACATAGTCATGCAAATCCATAACTTCTTTTTTTACTTTTTCATCATCCAAAACTTCTGGCATACTAGGGTGATTTACAGTATGATTTCCAACTATATGCCCTTCATCAATCATTCTTTGTACTAGTTCTTTGTTTTGCTTTACATATGGCATTGTCACAAAAAATATTGCAGGAGCTTCCTTTTCTTTTAATGTATCTAAAATTTTTGTTGTATAGCCATTTTCATAGCCTTCGTCAAACGTTAAATATATTACTTTTTCATCCTTGTTTCCAACATAAATTCCGCCATACTCATCCAATGGTTTTACATAGTCTGCCGAAAACTCTGGTTGCATAGCATCTTTCATTCTTCTAAATCCCCATGCACATTTTGTGTTAGATAAGTTGCTTGTTGACGTTTCAATCACATCAACTTTTACATCTGGTTCTTTTTCTTCTTCTTTTTCATTTTCACCTGATGTTTTTTCAATAGTTTGAATTAAATCATCTCCACTCTCACTTGCTGTGTTATTATTATTTTCTGTGCTTTCAATTTGGTTAATAGGTTCGTTATTTCCTTTATTCTCCGTATTTTCTAAGTTTTCGTCATTCGACTTACACCCAACTAATACTAAGCAACAAAGAATAACTAGTAAGATTTTTTTCATATCACCCCTCCTCAAAAATAATTCTAGCAGATTTATATTATTTGGTCAAAGTAATCTTTATTTTATATAATAATATGTTCTTTTTTTTCTCTTAATTACTATTAATCAAGTTAATTTTATTTAAATATAACTCATAAATTTAAAATAGCCACCTTTGCATAAGGTGGCTAAAACTTAAGTAATTTTAGTTATTTGTTGCTAATATTAGAAAGATTAAAACAAAAAATAAGAATTTGCTATTGCAGCAGCAATTTTCATTTGAATTGTTATTATTGCATCCGCAGCCTTCTCCCATTTTACTTTACCTCCTTTTAGCACTAAATTTGGTAAGCTCGTTACTATTCAATCTTATATATTTTATCTTCGCAAAAAGTTTTCATTTTTTAGATTTCAAACAGCTTCGCCAAGCACTACGGATGTTCTTTAGCATGAGCAAGACATAAGACTTCAAAAGACAAGTCTTTATGCTAAGAACACCACATATTGCTAAGCGAAGAACTCGCCTTCAAAAATGAAAACTTTTTACTCGAACATATATAAGATTGAATAGTAATTCGAGCTTTTACTTCTTTGCTACTTTATAGTATGCAAACCGCCTAAAAAGTGTTACAATATGTAAATAGAAATTTAACTTATATGAAAGGATTTTATTTATGAACAAAGATATAGAATTACTTGCTCCGGCAGGTACTTATTACGCATTTTTAGCCGCTATAGAAAACGGTGCAGATGCCATATATTTAGGTGGAAAGCTTTTTAATGCACGTGCAAATGCTAGCAACTTTTCGCTTGAAGAGCTTGAAGAAATGGTTAAATTTGCTCATTTAAGAAATGTAAAAATATATGTCACTTTAAATACTCTATTAAATAACGCAGAACTTGCAGAAGCTTTGGATTTTGCATATGATCTTTACAATATAAACATTGATGCAGTAATAGTACAAGATTTCGGGCTTGCAAAAGTCTTGCATGAATATATACCTGGCCTTGAACTACATGCAAGCACTCAAATGACAGTATACAACCTAGCCGGCGTCAAAGAGCTTCAAAAAGTTGGCTTTAAAAGGGTGGTACTTGCTAGAGAATTATCTTTTGAAGAAATAAAAAATATATGTGATAATACCGATGTTGAAATAGAAATTTTTATTCATGGTGCACTTTGTATCTCATACTCTGGTCAATGCCTTATGAGCAGTATGATTGGTGATAGAAGTGGAAATCGTGGAAAATGTGCTCAACCATGCAGACTTCCTTATACTCTGCTTAAAAACGATACTGAAGTTGCTAAAGGTTACCTACTTAGTCCAAAAGATTTATCTATGCTAGATTTAATATCTTCTATTCCAAATGTTAAATCGTTGAAAATAGAAGGCAGAATGAAATCACCTGAATATGTTGCAACAACAGTTAAAACATATAGAAAATATATTGATAAATACCTAAATCACGAGGATTTTTCTATAAATGAAACTGACAGAAAAAATATCGTACAAATATTTAATCGTGGTGGCTTTACATCAGCATACTTAAAGAAAAAACAAGGTAGCGATATGATGTGCTATGAAAAGCCTAAAAACTGGGGAATTTACATAGGTAAAGTTACTTCTTATGATGGAAAAAGATATATTGAAGTTTCTAATAAAGCAGAGCTTAATATCGGCGATGGTATCGAGATTTGGAATAATGAAAACACTCCTCCATCTACTATAATAAGTGAAATTGAAGGAAACAAGATTGGTAGAATACACGGAAATATACATGTTGGTGACAAAGTTTATAAGACATCTGATAAAAATTTAATGAAAGCCGCAAGAGAAAGTTTTTCTAGAAATTTCATTAAAAAATCACCTATTGATATGAAAGTTAAAATAAAAAAAGATGAGCCAATTTGCTTTGAAATAAACGGCATGCATTATAACTCTGACACAATCCCTGACATAGCACAAAACAAACCTATAACTAAAGAGAAAGTTATAGAGCAATTATCTAAAACCGGTGATACACCTTTCAAGGTAGAAAACTTAGATTTAATCTTAGATGAAAATTTATTTTTACCAATAAGTACATTAAATGATTTAAGAAGAAATGCTTTAAAAAGTTATGAAGAATTCGTACTTAATAATGTACACGATAAAGTTATTAAAAAGCCATTAGAAACAGATTTCAAGCGTTCTAGCAAGCAAATAAATAATGTAACACTATGCGTAAGAAATCTAAGCGAAGATTACTTGAATCTAAAAAATGTTGACACAATTTATGTGCCTTTCAAAGAAGTACTAAAAAATAAAGAAACATTTGAAAAAGTGCCATTTAAGAAATACATCATGCTACCTACTATAACTAAAAACAATTATGACATTTTAATCAAAAAGCATGTCTTGGAATTTTCAAAAATTTGTGATGGTTTCGTACTTTCAAATATTGGTCAACTAGAATATTTTAATGGAATTGATACTGATTTGATAGCAAATTATACTTTCAACATTTTTAACAACTACTCAATTGATTATTTAAGTAAGCTAGGCTTTTCAAAAATAACGCTATCACCTGAGCTTACAAAAGAACAAATAAATTCTTTATCTTATGCCATTCCAAGCGAACTTATGGTATATGGAGCTCAAAGAGTTATGACATCTGAGCATTGCCCGGTTGGAAATTTAATCGGCAAATTTAGTGGAAGCAATGCTTGCTCAAAGCCATGTATTAAAAATGATAAATTTTATTTAAAAGATAGACTAGGAATGAAATTTGAAGTATTGCCAGATAACATAGACTGTGAGTCAACGATTTATAACTCAAAAATAACATCTATAGAATCGAAAGATTTAAAAATAAATTCTATTAGAATTGATGTTACTGATGAGCCATTAAATGAAGTACAAAAAATAATTAACACTCATAAATCTGGTCAAAAAATGTCTGGTGAAAAATACACAAACGGACACATAGCAAGAAGTGTGTAGAATAAGTCTTAGCGATACAAAATTAAGCCCAAACTGTTGTTTAATCTAACAGTCTGGGCTTTAATTTTAATATATTAAATTTCCAACTCTAACACCTTCAGCTTCTGCCATGTGCCATTTTCCATTTTCGAATCTCCATATTACTGTAACTTCATCTAATATGTCGTTATCTTCAAAAGCACAAATTCTTTGTGTTGTTTGTATTCCAGATTTGTCGCTTAGCTTTACTATTTCTACGATTGTAAAACCAGTTGTTGTAACCTTTTTATTTTCACATATTATTTTCCCTGATTCATCTATTTTTTTAGAAGCTATGTAGTCGCTCTTTTTATCTGCTAAATCTAAATATAATTCTTTAGCTACCTTTCCACATCTTAAATGAGCCTTAACTCCATCAATTATTTCTCCGACAAATATTATGCCCCTATTCTCTCTTTGCCCCCATATATCTTTTAGTGTATCTTCTCTAACCTCCACTACTCTTATGTTTTTGGTTTTATCATCATTTTCAAGAATTATAATAACATCCATTTTATCATCACCTGTTAGGTCGTTTAACAAAATTTTTGAATTCTGCCCACTAAAATTTTTAAGACTTGCTTTGGTAAAAGTTTGGTTTGCTGTGTCATATACAACCACATCTACTTTGTTCGACTTCATTTCATTTGCTTCATCTTTTTCACCAATCAAAATAATCATGTCGTTTTCGCCATCGCCTGTAACATCTCCTATTTTATAATTTATAACATACATTTGATTTTGATATTCAATTTCGTTAAATTCATCTCCAACATTTAATTCAAGTGGCTTAAATTCGCTTTTCTCTTTATCACCAAGCGACATGTTAATAAATATAGTTGCAACTACCAGTAATATAGTAATAAACCAAACAGTTTTCATTTTCATAAAAAACTCCTCCTTTATACTATAAGTATTAGGAGGAGTTTTTAAATATACATATATTTTTAATATGGTAATGGATTCGAACTAAGCTTTATTATTAAGCCCATATTGTCATCCTTCGCTGCAATATTTTTTCTTATCGCACCACATTTCTTACACTTATATACGATTACATACCCTTTTTTAGGACTATTCTCTATTCCAATAGGCTCTAGCATTCCATGGCAATCTTCGGCTCTATCTCCTGGATTTATATCTACATGTTTTGCATATAAACAATATGGACAATGGTCCCTGCTTGTGTAATGTAATTTTGGAACTTCTTTTCCACAATTTTCACATATAAATTCTTCATCTATCTCTGTAAAATTAGACATGTTTTTCTCTCTTTCTATCTATAAAAACATCCTCCGCCAATAAACTCTCTTATTATCGAATTTATCGGGATTTGTTCCGTGCTCATTGGCAAAAAGTATCCTAAAAATTCATAAAGTCTCTTAGCCTCTGAATATTCTGGATGTGTGTTATCCACTGCTGCAAGAAGTGGCTCTACATAAGATTTTAAAACTGCTGTTTCATATACTAAAGAAGAATTGAACATTACATCAGCATCTTCTTGATATGGGAATATATACTTTTCTTCGCCATTTCTAACTGATGGCCACATCTGTATTGTGGCAATTGCATTATGACCTCTATACTTACTGTCTCTAAGCATTCTTCTTATAAGTCTTGAATCTGATGTCGAAACTCTATTACAATCATCAACATTTAATGCCGTTAATGCACTAATATATATTTTAAATTTATTTTCTCTTGGTATAGATTTTGTAAGCTCTTCATTTAATCCATGAATTCCCTCTATAACAATTATTTCATTATCATTTAATTTAGCTGTATTACCTAAATATTTTCTATGACCTGTACTAAAATCAAATGTTGGCAAACTTATTTCTTCACCATTTAAAAGTGCTGATAATTGCTCATTGAATAAATTAACATCGATTGCCTCTAGACATTCAAAATCATAATTTCCATTTTCATCTTTTGGATTATGCTCTCTGTTTACAAAGTAGTTATCCATAGATAATGTAATTACTTTGTATCCATTGACTCTAAGTTGTATTCCTAATCTTTGAGCAAATGTTGTTTTTCCCGAAGATGATGGACCAGCTATCAAAACTATTTTCTTATTTTTATCAGCTGCAATCATATCAGCAATTTGTGCAATTTTCTTTTCGTGTAATGCTTCTGAAATTCTAATAAGCTCTCCAACATTTCCGCTCTTTATCCAATTATTAAGCTCCGAAACATTTTCAACTTCTAATACTTTATGTATCTTATCGTACTCTGCAAATGTATTGTATAGCTTTTTAGTTTCTTTTACCTGTATCACTTTTTTCGGATTATATCTTCTAGGATAAACCAACAATACTCCATTATCATATGATGTAAGTTCGAAATATTTTAGGCACTTAGTTGATATTGGCATTACTCCATAAAAATAATTATATGTCTCACCACAATAATATATTGATACATATGGCTTTGCTCTATTTTCCATAAGTCCAATTCTATCTAATCTATTATTCTTTTTATATAATTCTTTTGCTTCATCAATAGTTAAAATCTTCTTTATAAATGGTAAGTCTTCTTTTATTATTTCGTTCATTCTATCAATTACTTTCGTAACCATTTCATCTGTAATCTCAGTACCATCAGCAGACTCGCAATATATTGAATGACCTAAGCAATAATTTACTATAATTCGATAATCAGGATATAACTCCTCAAAAGCCTTAAGCATAACAAATGTTAGTCCTCTAACATAAATTCTATTACCATCAGCAGTTGTATAATCAACAAGCTCCAAATCACAATCTTTTTCTATTTTAGTTTCTAATGATTTTACTTCATTAAAAAGCTTGCATGCCATTATTTCATCTTCATCAACATTCAAATTTTTTCTTATAAAATCTATGACTTTAGTTCCCTCTGAAGTATCATAATCCAATCCGTCAAATGTAACCTTAACCATACTCATTCCTCCTTTGTATACAAAAACCTGCACACAATTATATTTTATATAATTATATGCAGGTAGTCAACTAAATAACCTTGCGTTACAAATAAAAAAATACCTATTACATATTTCTAAAACAGCTTTTTTTCACTTCTACATTAAAGTTAATTTTTCAATACGAGTTTTTTCCCGTTTTTAGTATATTTTATTGTAGTACAATTATTCAGACGTCCTCTATCTATCACACTATTTTCAATAGCATTTTGAGCAATCTTTATCAAAGCTCCATGTGTGACTATCAAAATCCTTTTTCCACTGTATTTTTTCATAATTTCTTTCAAAAAATTTACGATTCTTATTTCTGCCTCCTTATCAGTTTCATTTCCATCTTGTTTTTTGTTACCCCAACCTCTTTCTAACAATCTTTTAATTTGTTCTAACATAGTTATTGTTAGACAGATATGCCTTTAAATTGCTAATAGCCGCACTATGTGTAATAACAGCAATTCTTTTATATCTCGTTTCTTTACATACCTCAATCAGAAAATTTATCATTCTTTCATTTAAAGCATTTATACTTTCACCACCATCAATAGCCAAACTATGGTTAGCAAAACATTTACGCACATTTTCCTGATTAATAAATTCATCTTTTTTCAAGCCTTGATACTTTCCCATATTTAATCCCCTAATCTTTTCACTATAAAATACAGGTAAGTGAAGAAATTTGTTAGCCAAATTAGCTGTATCAGCAGCTCTTTCTAAATCAGAAGAAAAAATCGCTTCAATTCGGTTTTCTTGCAAACTATTAGATATCTCTTCAATCTGCTCATAACCATGCTTAGTAAAATATATGTTAGCATTTTTTAATTGCCCAGTAATTCTATCCTCAACATTCCAATTAGTTTCACCATGTCTGTACAAAAATATCATTTTTGATTTGTTATCCATTTCATTTTCAGACATATAACCTCCATTTTATTATTTTTCGCTATTATACCATTCTTTTGCTCTTGCTAGTAAATCAGTAACGTATCCGCTTTTAATTGCTTTATACTCTTTTCTATCCGTAATTCCTTTAGTTATAATCTCATTTTTAAAATCGGAATATTTTTGTGCCTCATCTTTGTTTTGTATCAAGTATTCTTTAAGAATAATAAAATCTAAATATCTTTCTGTATCAGAAATAACTAAATGAATATGGATGTCACCCGAACCAGTTTCAGACGCTGTTGAAGAAAAAAACTGATATACTTCATCTCTGCTTTTTTTGCTAGCTACAAAACCTTTTTCTTCTAAAATTTTGATAATTTTTTCAAACTCTTCTGAATTCTTCGCACCCACTAGTATGTCTATTATATTTTTTCCATACATATTTGGAATAGCTGTGGAACCAACTTGCGTTATCGGTATGGATGCACCTAATTCTTCCCTCAAATTTTTTTCTATCGCATTATACAACTTTTTATTTTCTAAGTAATTCTGTTTTACAAGTGTTACCATAATATTAACTTTCTCCCATACTAAGTTTATTATATAAATCTTTTACACTTTTTCAAGTTGTCCAAATGAATTAAATGGTAATTCTTCATTTGCAAAATATTTATACCACAAAGGGCGATAATTCTCCCATCTTTTTGGTCTATACTTGACATCTTTAAATATTTTTTCTAACTGTATTCTACTTTCTAAATAATATGACAATCTTTTTGCTTCTGCCTCCATAACATTTGCTTGTCCAATTGTTTGTGTTTGATACACATTAACAATCGGAAAATGATTAAAACTCTCTTTTAAAAATTTAAATCCATTAACCATATCTTCTATAGTATCCAAACCAGAAATATATGATATTGTAGTTTTTATATTATGTTTTTTGGCTAATTCAAGAGTATTTCTAGCATCATTAACTGTTATCAACGATTTAGTTTTTGACAAAAGCAACTCACGTTTTGAAAAATTATCAAGAGCATATATGAGTGAAAATTTTCCTAGTCGTAGAAGCATATCCATGCTGTATCATATATCTGACTATGTCACGTTTACTAATTATATCAGAAGTCATTACATCTTCTACGCCTTTTATGGATATATCCACACCTTCTTCTTTCAAAATTCTAATCGTCTGCTCTGCACCACTTTTATTAAGCTCCCTATACCTACGTAAAAAGCTGTCAACCGCAATAAGATTCTTCACTCCATATCCCAATAAATGCATTCCAGAAACATTAGTTGCAACTTCCACACCTGCTATAACCTTCATGCCATACCGCAAACTCAAATCTTCTACTTCGCTAAGATTTTCTATAGTGTCATGATCAGTAATTGCAATCTCATCAAGTTTTAGCCTTGATGCCATTGATAAAATCTCTTCCAGAGTAAAATCGCCATCTGAATATGTGGTATGCACATGCAAATCAACTTTCATCATAAGTAACCTCCATAAATTATTATCAGAGTGTATTCTTCACTTGTAGACACTTAACGTATTTTATATCAATCTTTAATATCTTTCAATTTTGTTTTATGTAACCTTTCGCTTTTTTAAAAATTTAACTAAATCTTTTTTGTCCGCTATATAAAAATTCATATCATCATACCAACTGCTGTCAGGAGCGTGAGAATCTGACCCTATTACTCTTATCATATTAAGTTCGTGCAATTTATTATAAAATTGTTGTAAATCTTTATAATTTGTCTGCCTGCTTAATTCCATTCCAGAAATATTATTACTCAGTCTCATAATCGAATCTATATTTGCCAACTTTTCTTCGCTTGGGTGTGCAAATATGGTAATATATTTTTTATTCAACTGTTCTAATTTTAATTGATTATAGTTATTCACTGACAAACTACCACAACTTTTATATTGTTGAAAATAATCGTCATCCACACCTTTAACAGCTAACATTGAATGCAAAAATCTAGTACTATTATTACACGCATTAGGGTTATTTTTATACCTTTCTTCTAAAATTTTATATCTATTCGCTTTCATTTGTTTTCTTTCATCGCATTCATCTTGTACATTGTCACTCAAAAGTCTATAAAATATGTCCCATGTTGTTACATTACTTTCACTTAATGAATGCATTAAATATTCCATAAGTGTTGAATATTCTGGTATAGGTCTTTTAAATTTTTTTAAATAATTCACATAATCTTCCTTCGAACATTTTATGTTATATTTTTTTATAAAAAACTGCAATGTTGCATTTTCAGATATTCTATTAAACTGTATATCAATTCTTCGCCACAAAGCTTCTTCATTGTGTTTTACATTTTCTATTAAATCATTGTCTTTTGGATTTATCATTAGTTGCAATATATGACATTGACTTCCATATTCTTTGTTTTCCACTGTAAACTCTATACCTGGAACAATTATCTGAATTACCTTTTCATTATCTTTCATATATCTATATAAATCATTATATATCCCTATCGCATCATGATCAGTTATCGATATAATATCCAACCCAAGACTTTGAGCACGAAAAATTATTTAATCTAAATTTTGTTTTCCATCAGCAGAATAATCAGAGTGTATATGAAAATCGGTATAAATTTTTTCCTTATTCAAAATAAGTGCCTCTATTCTCTTTATTGTTTCATTTAAATACGTATTCCAAAACGAATAGTCATTTTCCACAAGATTCCCTTCTTTCATCGTAAAAATACAGACTTCTCATATAAATTCAAATTAAACATTAAATATTGTTTTACTTCTCAAGCAATGCAATTATTCTTCAACTAAAAATCTTTTCACAAATTCTTTTGCAAATTTAGTTACAACGTAAAACTTATAAGCCGAATATTGGTCAACAATTTTTCCTGTTGTGTTTGGTTCAAACATGTTATCTGTATAAAATCTTATATAAACCTTATCTTCAAAAAACATTTCGAAATCTATACCATATTTTTCTCTAAAATCTGCTAAAAATTCTATAAAAGACGGAGTTACAATCTCTTGAATATTTGTGCTTTCTCTAGCATAAATTTTAAAGTATTTGTTAAAATTTTGATTATCTACTTCTACTGTTTCCGCTTTATCAAGCAATTTAAACTTATTTAATCTAATCTCAAATCTTTCATACTTTTTATTCATATCGAGTACCATGAAATTTCCTGCAAAAAGTATTTTTTCATATCTTCCGCCTTTTCTTCTAGTATAAAGTACATAAGAAACAACGTCCGCCATTTTAATATTAATTCCATCAATATTCCCACTAAAATAATCTTCCGCACCTAATATATATTCTTCGTGCATAGTATATGTTCTCTTAACATCTGTAAAACTATATATATAATTATTTTTAATTTGAGCTAAATCTGTTTCCTCATTGCTATATTCGAGATTACCACTTATAATTTTCACAAATTTACTTATTACTTCTTTCATATACAAATTCTTATATGCTCTCTTAGCTTTTTTTATAAAATGTGGCATTATTACTAACACAATGATTAAAGCCAAAAATTCGATAAAAAGGGTTATCATTCCAAACATAAGTATATTATTTACTTGCATCAAAACCAAAGAGTATAAGAAGACTAAAGGTAGTATTATGCTTAAAATAGATACCCATTTATATGTTTGGATTTTTTTTAGTTTTCTTTTTAATTCGAAAGAAGTATCATTGCATAAATTTTCACATAGTTCTTGCAAGTTAGTTGTTTCGTCTTTCATTACACTTTTCCAATGTTTTTCTTGTTTAACTAACTTTATTTTTTTATACACACAATATACAAAAACAACTAGTGCTACTAATAAGAAAATTGCATAGGTACTCAAGTAGTAATTATATTTTAAGAAGATTTCCTCTTCGCAATATTTCTTTATTCTTAAGAAAAAATTAGTTGAACTAATCACACCCATTAAAACGCCCAAAAATATAGCAATAACAAGAATTAATCCGATTGCTTTTTTATTTATTTTAACATTATTCTCTTCTTCTCTTCTTTTTTTCGCATCCTCAACTAATTTTTCTATCTCTTTCTTTTTTTCTTCATCACTAATATCTTTTGCTTCAATCTCTCTTATTTTACTAATTATATAGTAGCTCATTTTTAATTCCCCCATTTTTAAATTTGTAAAAGTGCAAATCTTATATAAGTTTAAATAAAACATTAAATACTACCTACTATAGCATTTTTCTTTTGTTATTTTTCTATCTCGCCTTTTAAGTACCATACATGTTGTGAAACTATACGTACATCAATATTTTTTCCTATCAAGTCTTTGCTTCCAGAAAAATTAACCACTTTGTAGCTCTTTGTTCTTCCTGTTAGGACTTCGCTATTTGTTTTGCTAACGCCCTCTACTAAGACATTTTGAATTGTTCCTATATATTTCATGTTCTCTTCTTCGGTTATTCTATCCGCTAATGTTTTTAATCTTCCAAATCTTTCTGATTTGATTTCATCTGGAACATGATTTGGCATTGTTTCTGCCTTTGTTCCTTTTCTTACAGAATAAATGAACATGAAAACTTGCTCAAATCTAACTTTTTCTACAACATCTAGTGTGTCTAAAAAGTCTTCTTCTGTCTCACCAGGAAAGCCTACAATAATATCTGTTGTAAATGTTACTTCTGGAATTTTCGCTCTTATTTTATCTACTAATTCTAGGAATTGCTCTTTGGTATATCTTCTATTCATAAGTTTTAAAACGTTAGTACTGCCTGATTGAAGTGGCAAATGTATTACTTTACAAACACTTTTACAATCTCTAATTGCATCGATTACATCATCTTTAAAATCCTTTGGATGTGGAGACATAAACCTAACAATATCTATTCCATCTATTTTGTCTATATCTCTTAATAGATTTGCAAAAGTATATCCATCTCCTCCGTTGTATGAATTTACATTTTGACCAAGAAGCATAATCTCTTTGTAACCTTCTTTTGAAAGTTCTTCTATTTCTCTTAATATATCTTTAGGGTTTCTGCTTCTTTCACGCCCTCTTGTATATGGAACTATGCAATATGAGCAGAAATTATTACAGCCATTCATTATAGTTACAAGTGCAATTTTTCCATCCATTCTCTTTATCGGAACACCCTCGATTACTTCGCCATCTATATCCCACACATCTATTATTTTTTTCTTTTCTGTTATTTCTTTATATAGCATCTCTGGGAACTTGTAAAAGTTATGTGTACCAAAAATTATATCTACTTGTGGATAACTCTTTTTAATCTTTTCTATAATGTGCTTTTCTTGGCTCATACAACCTCCAAAGCAAATTATCATATTATTTTTTTCTTTAAGCCTCTTTAGCTCTCCAAGCTTTCCAAATACTTTTTCTTCAGCGTTTTCTCTTATACAACATGTGTTAAACACCATAACGTTTGCATCTTCTACACTATCTGTTGCCGTATACCCCATGTCTTCTAACATTCCAGCTATTTTTTCAGAATCATTTTCATTTAATTTGCATCCCATTGTGTTTATGTTGTATTTCAAACCTGTATTTAGCTCTTTAACTTTTTTTATGAATTCATTTTGCTCATCCATATTTTTTTCGACTATATTTACCATATTTCACCTCTTGTTTCATTAAAAAATGAGGCACATCTATAACATGCCTCACATATAAACTATTTTTATTCTTCTTCGTCTTCATCATCATGATGATGTCCGCAAGAATCGTGATGGCAATCATCACATCCACAACCGCAATCATCATCAAACATCATTTCAAGTTCGATTGTGTTATGGCAATTTGGACATTCAAAATCTTCACCATCTTCTGGAATTTTAAAAGGAATTGTTTCTCCACAGTATGGGCATTCTGCTTCAAATTCTTCGTTCATAGCAGAAACTAATTCTTCTTCCATATCTTCAAGCATTCCATAAATTTCAGCAGTTTTTTCTTCTAAAGCTACTTGTCTTTGCTCAATGCTATTTATTCTATCATCAAATTCTTCAACAATCTCTAAAACAATTGACATTACTTTTGTAGCCTCATCTTCATTTGATATTGAATTTTTAATGTCCTTTAGTTTTGAGTTTAAATCTTTTTTTATATCAGCCATATTTAACCTCATTTCTATTATATTAAAATACTAAACTCTTTCCATATATTCGCCTGTACGTGTGTCTATACGAACTTTGTCTCCGATGTTTACAAATAATGGAACATTTACAACATAACCTGTTTGTAATGTAGCTGGTTTTGTTGCACCTGTTGAAGTATCGCCTTTGAAACCTGGCTCTGTATATGTAACTTCAAGTTCTACAAATATTGGAGGTTCAACTCCAAATACTTTTCCTTTATATGAAACAACTTTAACCATCATATTATCTGTTAAATAATTTAATGTATC
The DNA here is from genome assembly GCA_002404755.1 of Clostridiales bacterium UBA4698. Taxonomy (GTDB): domain Bacteria; phylum Bacillota; class Clostridia; order TANB77; family UBA1234; genus UBA1234. Next base: position 47,056 of record DHKI01000014.1, read on the forward strand.
ACCTAAATCATCTTTTCCAAGTGGTAATTGCTCGTATGTCTCATTATCCATGAAATAATACATCTCACCATCTGAATATAGGTATTGCATATCCTTTCTCTCAATTTGTGCTTCTTGAACTTTCTCAGTTGGATTAAATGTTCTCTCTAAAACAGCACCTGTCATAACATTCTTTAATTTTGTTCTAACAAAAGCAGCTCCTTTACCTGGTTTAACGTGTTGGAACTCAACTATTTTAAAAACTTGGCTATCCATCTCGAAAGTTGTGCCATTTCTAAATTCTCCTGCACTTATCATTAACTAAAACCCCTTCCATATTTCTTTTCGTAGTTACTTTGATATTCTATACTATTTTTGCCATTTTTTCAATACTTTTTTTGAAAATGGTGACATAAAGAGGATAGTATACTGTAGCTTAGCCTTAATATATGATAAACGCTAAGCTGCAATATCTTTTTATGGAGCGCACATAAGGCTCCACTATATTCTTTAATATAATTTCATTAAATAATATGCTTTTCATTTTTGAGGTCCAAGCAGTGTTAATACATATTTTGCCAAATTTTATTTATCTACTGTATATGTAGTCGTTCCATCTTTTGCATCAAGTAGTTTAATGCCATATTTTAATAGTTCCTCGCGTATTTTATCTGCCTTTGCATAATCTTTGTTCTTTTTTGCAATAGAACGCTCTTCTATCATAGCCAAGATTTCTTCTTCACTTTCATGTGGTGTGTTTGGTTCATCAACTGTTAAATCAAGAGAAAGTACTTTGTCAAAGTCTTCTATAAGTTTACGCTTAGTATAATCGTTAGTATCAGATTTAATAACATCATAAACCGTTGTTATTGCAAGAGATGTATTAAAATCATCTCCCATAGCATCTACAAATTGTTGTTTATATTTTTCAAATGAAACAATATCCAATTTTTCATTTTCATTATTTAATTTTGAAATCTTTGCTTTTAATTTTAAATATGCGTTTTGCGCTCCTTGAAGATTTTCGAAACTAAATTCTAAAATTTTTCTATAATGACTAGACAAAACTAAATAACGATAAGCCAACGGCTTAAATCCCTTATCTATAAGTGTTTGAACCGTTACAGTTTCTCCTTTACTCTTACTCATCTTCATTTTTCCAAGATTTAAATGCTCAACATGAAACCAATAATTGCACCATTTATGTTGTAAATATGCCTCACTTTGTGCAATCTCATTGGTATGGTGTGGAAAAATATTATCTACACCACCACAATGAATATCCAAATATTCTCCTAAGTATTTTATAGAGATAGCCGAGCATTCAATATGCCATCCCGGGTATCCATATCCCCAAGGAGAATCCCACTTTAATTCTTGGTCTTCAAATTTTGATTTTGTAAACCAAAGGACAAAGTCAGCTTTGTTTTTCTTATTAGTATCTTCTGTAACATTTTCACGAGCCCCTATAATCAAATCTTTTTCATTATTATTTGTTAAAGTATAATAATTCTCTAATTTGCTAGTATCAAAATAAACATTGCCCCCACCTTGGTACGCATAGCCATCTTCAAGTAGTTTTGTAATTATTTTTATATATTCATCAATCTGAGAAGTAGCAGGAATTACTTTAGCAGGCTTTTTAATATTAAGCTTTTCAAAATCTTTGAAAAATGCATCTGTATAAAAAGCTGCAATATCCATAACCGTTTTATTTTCACTTTTGGCGCTATTCACCATCTTGTCCGTGCCAGAATCTGCATCACTAGTTAGATGTCCAACATCTGTGATATTCATTGCCCTATCTACATCATATCCGATATATTCCAAAAACTTTTCAAGAATATCCTCATGTATATAGCTACGCAAATTTCCAATATGAGCAAAGTGATAAACAGTTGGACCACAAGTATATAACTTAACTTTTCCCTCAACATTAGGTACAAATTCTTCAATTTTTCTAGTTAATGTATTATATAATCTCATAAAATCTCTCCATTCTATAAATATATTTATTCCGAAACAAAAATACTTATGAATACATCAATAAATTATTTTTCATGATAGCATCTAGCATTTTAAAAGTCAATCTACTTGTAATACTTTTTTATAGTGAAATAAAGAATATGGTTACTATTTAGTCTTCAAAATAAAAGTATATATCAAATGTAAATGCATGCTATAAAAATGTAGCGGAGCACAGTGTGCTCCATAAAAATACTATTGGCTAGCACTTGTCATAAATTAAGCCTGAACAGTAACAGAATATGTTTTTTGTTTTTGAGAACTGAATGTTAATAAAAATAGTGGTATATATCTTATCTTTTTCGCCTATCTAAAGTATTAGCCTATCTTGTGCTTTCTGGCAAAATGTGGTATACTATAATAAGTATACAAAATGTAAAAACATAACATATTCGTAATATTGCTTTTGACTCATAATTGAACAATAATATTAGGGGTGATTTTTATGAAAAGTGAAAAAAGAAGATTTTTAGTAGTAATTTTGATAATATTTTTGATAATTTTACTGTTATTTATGATTTACGCTCTACGAAATGCTTTAATTTTATCTAATATTGATAAGATGGTTACCAATTTAGAAAATAACAATCAAAATATTTATGCAAAAATTGTAACAAACGATATTTCTGGCAATATTACTTCTTCGGAACATTTTTTGAAAGATAATGTTTATAAAAGGGTGACAAAACTAGACAATCCGGCAACCGATAACATTGATTTAATTGTTACTACTTTCACATATCCGTCATCACAAAAAGTATTTACAGAAATAGGAGATAATCGAACTTTAAGCATAAATGATAGCATAAAAACTCCAGTTAGAGGCTACCATGTTGATAATGCTACATATGCTATTATAATGAATTTTGGACATAATGAAAATTTCTTTATACAAGCATTAGCTAGCATTTCATCTAATATAAAAACAGTAGAAATCGATGGCAAAAAGTATTATTTGATAGAAAACTTTATTTCTTCGGATTATATGTATGATACTGATGCAAAAGAAATAGTTGCGTATGTTGAAAAAGATACTGGTCTACCATTAAAAATTGTTGAAACTTTAGAAAAAGATGGAGCAACTTTTGAAAAAATCTCTTCATTCGAATATAAATTTGATTATGTTACTGATAGCGATATGATAGAACCAGATGAAGCAATGTTTTCTATTCAAGAGGATTGATATTAAAATTGATTATCCCAGTTAGATTTAACTTCTAACTGGGATTTTTATGTATGCTATAAATTATTTACATGTATGTTTTCTGCTTTGCTTTTTAATTCATTTTGTATTATGTTTTGTATTTGTGCGACTTTGTCCTCAGTTAGTTTTTCTTCTGCCACTATTACATTCACACTTTCTCCATTTTGCATTATTACTACATCTCCAAAGCCTTTTAGTTTTATTAAGTTTTCTGCTATTGAAATTGCATTTTTTTCATTATTTATGCTTTTTATTTCTTCTTGTGCTATGCTTTTTTGCTTTTCTTCTAAGTTTTGGTTTTCAAGCATTTTTTCATATACTTCTATTCTTTGTGCATAATTATTATTTCTTTCTATTCTGCTTGCTGCAAAATATTCATTTGCCGTTATTAGTTTTGTTGATGTTTCTATGCTATTCATGTAATCATCAACATTACTAACTAAGCTCTCGCCATTTACAAGCACTGCGTTTCCTAAATCATCTGTTATTGTGCCTGTAACTTCTACCTCATAATTTCTTTTTGGATTATTTGCATAATTTAAATACCCTGCTACACAAAGCATTATTGTTAGCATCCATGCTAGTATTTGATTTTTCTTTATTACGCTTACTCTAAAACTCATTTAATCTACCTCCTATTTGCCATGGTTGTGTTTTTTATGGAGTTTAAGCTACTTCTACAATGTTTTTTCCATAAGTTATTTTACACTCCCCTTGCTATTACCTTTTTATTGTGCAAACACTTGAATTTTATGACTTGGTATACTTGTTACGGCTGATACCGCGTTTATTATATTTTCTTTTACCTGATTTACTTCTGCCCCCTCGGCTGTTACAATTACTCCTATTATTTCTGGCATTATATTTTGCTTTGTTACAATATTTTTATTACTACCGCTTTCTTCGTATACCACTTTTCTTTCGTTACTTGTTTCTTTTGTTTCTCTTTTGCCTCCACTGCTATCTAGCTCATTTGTAATTGTTGTGACCTCTTTTGTATCATATATTGGCACTTTTTCTATGCTATTTGTGTACGAAATCATTACCTTTACTTTTCCTACTCCTTTTATTGAGGTTAATATGTTTTCTAGTTTCTTTTCTAGACTATCTGAATTGGCTTCTTGCTTTACTACCTGTTCTATTTTGGTAACTTCTTCTTTTTCTGTGAATAATGAATTTATCACTACCATTACTATGACAACTAGTACTAATAATATAACTAAATTTTCTATTCCTTTTTTGGAAGTTAAATTGAACTTTTCTAAAATTTTTTCCATCATATGCCCCCTATCTAGCCGTAATGGTTACATTTTCGCTTTTTATTCCATAAGTTTCATATGCTATTTTTTCTATTTTCTTTTTGTCTGTGAAACTTGGTTCATTTGGGGCTTGATAATTACTTGATACTTCTATGCGAACTGGTTGAACATACCCATCTTCTGTTTCGATTTCTAATTTTAGTGTTTTTGGTTCTAATGTATCGCTGTCGCATTCACATTCTATTTTATTTACCGTATAGCCAGATTCTTTTAATCTTTTTACTATGTCATTTCTTAAATTTTCCTCGTATGTATCTTTTAATTTTGAGCTGTAGTATGTCTCATAATCAAAGTCTTTTGATGATATTTTATATTCTTCTTCATTTTCTTTATATAAGCTTGATACATCTATATCTTTATTAAAAATTGAGACAAATGGCTCTACTATAACTATTGTTATTACTATAAGACAAGTGAATATTACGTTTTGTTTTAGCTTTCCTTTTGGCAAAATCATTTGAATGATTCCTATAAATATCGCAAGACACAGTATTTTGCTTGTATAGCTCTCTAGAAATTCAATCATTTTAAAACCTCCTTATCATCTGTACATTAGTGAGAAGTTGCTCACTTTTAATAAAAATGTTACTGAAATTATAAATAGCATTGACATTGCCGCTAAAATTCCGAACCATTACTTTGGTTGAGTCACATATTCCGCTCAAACACTTTGATATTCGCTTGTCCACTAAAGGTTCTGCAATGCAATTAGTTATATTAAATATAACCATTATCATAAGCAATTTTATAAGTGGTCCAAGTGATATTGAAATTATTACTAAAACTCCTACAATTCCTAGTGCGTTTTTTGTAATCGATGTTGCTCCTATAACACTATCTGCCGCATCGCCTATTAGCTTTCCAACTACTGGTATGCTCACATTTACAACCGATTTTGTGGTTTTTGCAACAATTCCATCAACATTTGCTGCAAGTGTGCCTTCTAATGATAGAATTCCAACGAATATTATTAGCGATATTTCTAAGACAAACAGTGCATTCTTTTTTAAAAATGCTCCGAACTTTGATACATCAACTTCATTTGAAATATTGCTAACTAGTGTTAAAACGGTGGATATTAAAACAAGTGGTATTAAGAGCGCAGAAACTAAGTTGCTTATAATTGCTGTCATTCCAAGCAGTACCGGTTGAAGCGAGCTTACTATTACTATATTGCCGTGATATTGTTAAATAGATTATTATTATAGGAATTATTATACCCATAAAAGCATTTAGACTCTTTATTGTATCCTTTGTAAGACTTACCACTTGCATAAACGATGTTATTATTAAAATTGCTATCATAAGATAACAAACATAAAAAGCTACTTCTGAAACTCCGTTTTCACTCGAGGCTTGTATACTTTTTATAATGCCACAGAATATGCAAATAGCTAGTATTTTAAACATGAGCTTTAATGAACTTTTTATCTCCTTTATAAACAAATTAAGTATCCTATCAATAAGCGTTTTGCTATCTATTTTTACATTTCCAGTTGTGAGTGACTCGATAAAATCTTCCTCTTCAATTTCTGGAAAAAGCTCTGTTCCATATTCTTTCATTTGATCAATATAACTTTTTAAATCACTTTCTGCTTGTACACTACTAAAGATACAGATTAAAAATATTAGTATACTAACAATAAATTTTTTCATATGTACACCTCATAGTATTTTTATAATTGTCTCTAATAACGTTGATATTATTGGAATTGACATTGCTATTATAAGTATTCTTCCAGCGAGTTCTATTTTGGAAGCTATCGCCGTTTCGCCAGCATCCTTGCATACATTTGTTGCAAACTCTGAAAGATATGCTATTCCCGTTATTTTTAAAAGTATTGTAAGAAATCCTGTGTTTATATCTATTTTGTTCGAAAGGCTTTTTAGCAAATCTATTATTAGAGATAATTTACTTACTGAAAAAAGCAAAATCATTATGCCTGCAATTATTGATACATAAATTGCGTATTCGCCTTTATATTGCTTTAATATCATGATTATGAAAACACTTATAAATGCAATTCCTATTATTTTTATAATCTCCATTTTCCTCTCCTTACAAGCATGTTAAGTAATTATAAATTAAATAATGTTTTTACCGTGTCAAATAAATTGCTGATTTCTTTTACTACCATTGCAAGCACTATTACTATTCCAGCAAGTGCAGTCATCATTGCTTGGTCTTCTCTACCGGCTCTAACTAGCACTTGATGCAATACTGCAACTAATATTCCTATGGCAGCTATTTTAAATAAAAGTTGTATCTCCATAAAAACCTCCTATATTAACAAAATAATAAGAATAAGTCCTGTTAAAACACCCATATTTCTATACATTTTATAGCTTCTGCTCTTTTCTTCAGTTGCATCTTTTAATTGTGACATAAGCATTTGCTGAACAAGTCTTATATTTTTTATTTGGTTTTCTAAGTCTGTTTGACCAAGTGATACAGAAAGCCCCTTTAATATTTCTATATCTTTATCTTTTAGCTCTAAAAAAATCTTTTCTTCATCTACTACATTTCTAAAAACATCACCTGCAGACATGTTTTTGTTTTCTCTTAAATGCTCCGCCGATATAAAAAATATTCTATAAATCTTCGTTTTTAAATTTTCTGATATGTACATAAATGTGTCAATCAAACTATCATATGTATATGAGATTTTTGCTTCAAATATTTCTAATGCGGATATAATATCTTCAAGTTCACTAACTCTAGTGCTAAACCTGTTAGATATAAAAAAGCCTATTGCCATCGAAGCTAGAAAAACAATAGTAAGCAAAATAATTTTAACTACTAATAACATAGTTTTTATCCTCCAGTTTATATATTTTTTTAATCTCACCCGGTTTTTGCTTTTTAGTGAGAATAATTATGTTTTTGAACATATTTCCTTCTAAGAAGTCTTTAGAAATATCTTCTATATCCTTTCCATGCATTGTGAGAAGCAATTTTGTCCCCATAAAGCTGGCTTCTTTTATTGCTTCTAAATCATCTTTTCCGCCAATTTCATCTGTGGCTATTATTTTAGGAGCCATGCTTCTTATCATCATTTTTATTCCGATAGATTTTGGCAAATTACACATTACATCTGTTCGAACTCCAATCTCATTTTGAGGAGTTCCTTTGTACATTGCCGCAATTTCCATTCTTTCATCTACTAAAGATATATTTTCACCCCTTATATTTTCAAAGCCATTGCTTAAATTTTTTATCATGTCTCTTAATATTGTTGTTTTACCTGCACCGTGGTGGAGATACTATAAGCGTATTTTCAAATGAGTTATTTTTCGTTATCTTTTCAAGTAGTGCTTTACTACAATTTTTAACTTCTCTTGCAACTCTTATATTTAAACTAGATATGTATTTTATGTTTTTTATTTTTCCATCTTCTATAATTCCCATTCCTGATATGCCTATTCGATGACCACCTCTAAGTGTTATATAACCTGAGTTTATCTCGTTTTGCACGGCATATATAGAATTATTACAGAAACTTTCTAAAAGCCTTAGCATGTCCTCTGTATTTACTTTATGATTTAAAAAAAGTTCATTGCCTAAATACCTGACTTCTATTGGTTGTCCATTTCTTATTCGTATTTCTTCTGCTGTATCCCATATATTTTCACTTGTTATATTTTTGATTTCATTTAAACTATCTGGAAAAAAAGAAAGAATTTCATCATATACCTTTTGAAACATGCTTTTCACCTCTAGTGTAATGTATATGCTGATTATTTGATTTTTAGAACTAAATATTATTTTTTATTAAAGAAATTTTTCATGATATAAACTTAATATGCTAATGAATGTTATGGCAATTTTCAGTCTTTATGATACTTGACACACTTGAAAATTGGCTATACCTTTCATATCAAGTAACAAAAAACATGGTAATCAAATGATTACCATGCTTTTTATTTAGTGCTTCTGATTTTCGTTTCTGAAAATATTCAGAAAATCTTTTGCTTCAATTTTGGGATACATTTCTGCAATAGATGCATAATTTGTTTTCATCCATTTCTCAAAGCTTTTCCTTACATCAATTCTCACAAGTGCCACATTCTTTTTCATCTGTCTTGCAATATCATCGTAAATCTTGTCGATAGATTTTGCAGAACTTGCCATGGAAATAGCTCTTTTAAAAGCTTCTCCATTAATCTTCAGTTCATCACAAAGATGGAAAAGACGCTCATCATAAGAACCTGTAGAAGGATTCAAAAACTTAGCAATGGCATCACCAAAAGTTTCTTCCAAAACCGTATTCAAAGTCACCTTACTTTCATCTTCGCTTGCAACCTTTTCTACCGTTTCGAAAACTTGTGTAATGTTTTCTTCATGAGATTCTACTTTCTCATCATTACATTCTTCCTGTTTCAAATCAGTTTCTTCGGAGATGCAAATCTTTTGAACATTTTCGTTCTCACTAGTTGCACCTTCAATTTTTTCTGATTCTTCAGAAAGATTTTCCACTGCCAAGCCTTCTTCATCCACATTATGATTTTCTGATTTTTCATCTACCATTTCCTTTTCACAAGATGTTTCTTCAATGTTAGTAGTTGTAATTTCCTCCATACCGGATTCTTCTAAATCCTGACTTGCTTCGATAACCGGGGATTCAATTACATTGTCATTCTTTGGTTCTTGGAATGCATCTTGAGAATTGTCAATTCCATGTTCGTGCTCGCAAGAAGCAGAACTAACATCAACCTCTTCAACATTCTCAGGAAGTTTTTCGAACTTTTGATTTTCCTCAGACGTAGTTTCTATGATAATTCTTGCATCAAGGAAAATTCTTCTAAGGAAAAATAGAAGTTTCGCCACCTCGTCCTTTTGACTCCATTCCCACAAGATTACAACCTTTGAATGCTCATTGTCCCAAACGAACTCAACATTAAGTTCGTTAATCACATGCATCAACTCAAAGAATTTTGTTTGATCTCGGTCGCCATAGAGAATTGTGATTTTGTTCTTCATCTCAATCACCTCTTAGTGATGGTATGCAATCAAGTTAATAAGTCTGAGAAAAGCCTCGAAACAAGGATACAATTCTTTATATTTCTTCTTCAAAAGAACCGCAACCTTGCCCTGAACAGCGTCAGGTTTCATAAGCTTGCCTCTAGAGATATCAACAAAGAGCTGCTTACTATCAATATTAGTTGAGAATTTTGTCCTTCTAATAGCCTCAAAGAGATATGTAGAAGCTTCGTCAGCATCAGGATAAAAGCCGAGCAAATTCATGAGTTTTTTTACCTTCTCCTCATAAGTAAGCTCAGAATTACCTATCTCAACAGCTTCTTTCTCTTTGCCACAAAGAAGGTTCAACTGCTTTGAACCAAGCTTCAAGTCTTCAAGAGTGAAGTTTACACTCTCCTCCGAATTTCCTCTTAGGTAGCACCTCTCAATGACTGCGTAATAATCTTCAGAAATGTCTCCAAGATACTGAATAAAACGCTTTTCGGAAACAGACTGACGCTCTTTAAAAAGTACATGGGTTTTCTGCTGTGCATAAAACTTAGGGTTTTTGTTTTTAAGCACCTTAGGATCAAGGAAAGAAAGTTCCAAAACTTCTTTTCCATCCCAATACTTAGTACTACATGGAATAACATTCCAAAGTCCCTTTGATGTTTCTTCGCAAAGGATAGCGGGGTGCGGATAACCAAATTCACCGCCAACCGGTACTCCAAAATCAACCATCCAAAGAGACATTCTTTTTGGCTTTGGAAAATCCTTATAATAAAGTCTGCTCTCCGTCATCTCATGTCTAGAAGAGACAAACCTTCTATCAGAATTTTTCAATGATTTTGTATCCGTTTTGGGATAAATTTCCGGTGTTGCCTTTCTAACTGCTGTTGGAACACCAATAAGTTTATCCGGACCAACAGTCGAAACCTTAATGTCACTTGGTTTAGTGTTTGAAACAGATTTTATCTGTCTCATTCCTATCAGGTTCAAAATACTGTTCGAAGGGTTACCATCACTAAATGTAACTCTCCCACTCTCAATGTCAACTTTTATATCTCCCAAAGTTCCGTCGCCTGTTTCAGGCATTTTAATCATGTTCCGTGCCAATTCATACGGATCAAAGTGTTCGTTTACCGATACTGTAAGCATAAATGCAATTACCTCCTATTTTTTATTATTGTCGCTAATATACCTACTTTGGACTATTCTAAGAAGAGCCCGAGTAATCCGAAACCATAAAGTTTCTCCTTTCTAATTAGAAATAGATTTACAAGACTATTCATGCTCTTATATTATAGCATTAAAGCGTTTTGAGGTCAACATAATTTAAGATTTTTGTGCCATTTTTTTACCTTTTTTCTATATTTTTGACATAAAAAACACGTCAAAAAGTCACAAAACACTTTTTTGACGTGTTTCTTCTATAAATATAATTTTACTCACTTCTTATAGCATCTAAGGCTTTAATCTTAGTTGCTCTAATTGCTGGATATAATCCTGATACAACACCTATTACCATTGCAAATCCAACAGCAGCTACTGCTAGCCATACTGGTATAACTGATATTGTGCTTGCCGAGTCGAAACCTAGTACACTTCCAAGTTGTGGAGCATATTTGTTTAAAATATGTGACACAAGATAACTTAAGCCTATTCCGGCAACACCACCACAAAATCCTATAATCATTGCTTCAAATAAGAATATTTTTCTTATATCCGTTACTAAGCAACCTAATACTTTCATAACACCAATTTCTTTTGTTCTCTCATATATTGACATTACCATCGTATTTGCAATACCTATTGCTGAAACTAAAAGTGAAACTGCACCTATACCACCTAAAATAAGTTGTAACATATTTGATGTTTGTTTTACGTTTTCAAGGCTATCTGCCATGCTGTATGAACCATAACCCATATCTTTAATTTTTTGTTGAATCTCAGCGACATTATCAACATCATCAACACTTACCCAAATTGCACTATAACTAATATCTTTTGCAGAAACCTTTTTACCATTGCTTTTTTGCTTTTTTATGTACCACTCTCTTACTTGATCAAAAGGTGCATATATGCTATAGCTTGTTTCATCTTGAGATTCTGCTAATACACCAGCTACTTTTAATTTTTCATACTTTGGCACTTTATTACTGTCCCATGTATTATCGAATGTTATCTGTATTCTATCATTCATTAAATCTATATTTGGAGTATCTCTTCTTCCTCCATTACCTTTTGGGTTATAGAAATAAACAGCTGAACTACCAAACAATACAGCCTCAGGGTTGCTATTTGATATATACTCACCAGATTGTACTTTTGGAAAATCAAAATATTCTAATGTGTCTGGATCTATACCAGTAATACTTGCATAAGCTTGATACTTTCCTGATTTTAGCTTTGCATCCACTTCCATTATCGGAGTTACCCCTCTTACATGGTCAAATGTTTTTAATTTATTTACAAGTGCTTCATCTAATTTTTTCTCGCTAGATGAACCCATTCCAGTGTCTTCATCATATATATAATTATAACGATTTATAGTTATTTTAGTTAAGCTACCCCATTGAGCAAGTTGCTCTTTGTAGCCTTCTGTCATACCCACACCCAAAGAAACCATTATTACAATAGAAAAAGTACCAATGACAACACCTGTAATAGTAAGAATTGTTCTAAGTTTTCTTCGCCAAAGATTTCTAAATCCCATCTTAACAAAGTCTATCTTTTTCATCTTTTATTCCTTGTATAAATAGATTTAGGTTTTTATATGGAAAACCTATAAACCACTTTATTCTTTATTTCATCGCACTTTTTCTTCCAAGTATAATTCCTAGAGCTATACCGATTGCAATACATACACCTATTGTAATCCATAATATTATTGTGCTTGTATTTGCGTTTTTTGTGTCTTGAGTTGGATTCATTCCATCTCCACCAATATACCCTGTATCTGTAATATAATCGTTACCAATTGCAATATTCGCTCCACCATCAACAGCTATTTTAGCATTAGCTACAGTAGCTGTAGCAATAAAATCAGCTGTAGCAACATCTGCTGTTGCCATTGTATCAAGTACTACGTCTTCCATAATAAATCCTCCTTAAATTTCATCTTCTAGTTTTTTTCTAACTATTTTTGTTGTTATTATTTTTACAATAATAAATGTAACTATAAAGCTTCCAAAACCATATAGGGCAATTTGCCACCATGTATACGTTTTTGTCTCTTCTGTTGGAGTGTCAATTCCGCCTGGATCTACAGGGGAAGGATTATCTGTACCACCAGGATTGTCATCTGGTACATATGCTGGCGTTACGTAGCAAGAAAAGTCTTTTCTAACTTCTATTGTTTTTCCTGAAGAATCTTCAAAAGCTAAAACAAGTACACCATTTGCATCACCTTCTTTAGTTGGTTCAACCATGATATCATAATAATCAGAATTTCCTGCATCTAGGTTTCCTATGTAGTTGATTGATTGAACAGCCTTAAAATCTCCTTCAACGCTTGCTGTTAAGTTTGAAACTTTGGCCTTTCCCATGTTTATATAATCAAATGATAATGTTGCTTGGCTACCCATCATGCAATCCATAACACTAGCACCATTTATAACTAGTTTTGAATACTCTGTTACTGGCAAGTTTATTACTTCTTTTGAAACATATGTATTTGAATTACTATCTTCATAGTCAAAATCTATATTTATTGGATAAGACTTTGATGTTAAATCTTGTTTTACGTTAAGTTCTATACTTCTTGCAGCAGATTCCTTTGGACCCAATTTTTCAACATAAAATGTATTGCTACCTTTTGTAATCATATAAGCACCGTCATCTGAACTTAAAGTTATTTTCATATTTGATATTGATTTGTCATTACTTGTGTTCATAAACTTAAATGTGAAGTTTATTGTATCACCTGCAACAATGTTTGCTTTATCGGTTGAATATGAAGCAATCATTATCTTTGGCTTTCCTGATGTTTCATCTCCACTCTCGTTTTGGCTTAAAACATCTAGAATATATAAAGTTTTTTCTTCTGTTGCTTGTTCTCCGTTAGAATCTTTATAGTAAACAGTTGCTGTCAAAGAATGATTACCTTTTGTGATATTTTTAGAAGCCATCATATCAAAACTTGCTGTATACGTAGATTTTGCTGCAAGTTTGCCTATGTAATAAAAATCTTTTTCATCAACAGCCATAAAACCGTCTTGGCCTAATCCACCGATTCTTACATACATATCAGTCGCATCTATATCACCAATATTATTTATATTAAACTTAAGATTAAATCTTTCGCCAGCAGAAACTCTCTCAGGTGTTGTATTTGCACTATCAACAGTTACTATTGATTTTACTTTTTCAGCAATAACCTTTACAAAAACGCTTCCTTCTGAAGAATAATTCTCATCTCTATTATTCTTGTATTCCATTTTGAATTTTAATTCATAAATACCTTTTTTAGTAGAAGCTTTTGATTTCAAATTGAAAGTTGCTACACCTTCTCTGCCTTTCTTTACAGAGCTAGTCGTCTCATAACTAGTCGCTCTCTCATATTCTAATATACTATTTTCAAAAACTGGTGTAATCTTAGTGTTGTATGCTGTGTATTCACTATCGTTTTTGTATGTAAACTTTAGTGTAAAATCTTCTCCAGCAGTGATTTCTGGCATCTTATTGTCTTCCACAACAATCAACTTTGGAACTCTTGGTTTATAATCATTATCCGAACCATCGCTATAGCCGGCATTGTATCCAGCATTATAACCATTTTTGTAATCGTCAGATTCTGTTGCTAATGCAAAGCTTGTCATTAATACCGTAATTACAACAATTAAACTAATTATTTTTTTCATTTTCATTTACCTCCACAATTTTTTCAATATGTCCATCATGAATATGAACAACCTTATTTGCGTATTTCGCCATGTTCACATCGTGTGTAACCATTACTATTGTTTGCTTTCTCTCAGTTGCAATTTTCTTTATGATTTCCATTATTTCGTTCGCCGTTTTACTATCCAAATTTCCAGTAGGTTCATCAGCAAAAACTATTTCCGGATCCGTCACGAATGCTCTTGCAATACCAACTCTCTGTTGCTGTCCACCACTCATTTGGTTTGGTTTATGCTTCATTCTTTCTTTTAACCCTACTGCAATTAGCATTTCTTTAGCCCTTCTCGTTCTCTCCTTTGCTTTCACTTCTTTAAAAACCATCGGCAAAGCAACATTTTCTATAGCATTCAATGCTGGCAACAAATTATATGACTGAAACACAAATCCAAGATATTTTTGTCTAAACTTCGCTAACTGATGTTCACCCATCTTGCACACATCTTTGCCTTTTATCAAAATCTCGCCTTTCGTAATTTTTTCAATACCAGCCATAAGGTTTAAAAGTGTTGATTTACCAGAACCCGAGCTACCAAGTAAACAGCAAAAATCACCCTTATTTATAGTAAAGCTGACATTATCTAGAGCCATAATTCTTTCTGTGCCAACTTTATATATCTTAGTAACATTTTTTACTTCTATAATCGGTTCCATAAACTCCTCCCATAACATCTAGTCTGTACTAGATATACTATCACAGCAAATACAATTTTTCAACATATATTTGCATTATTTTTCTTAATACACCAATTAGACAAATTAACTTACAAAAAAGTCTCATCATTTTTAGAATTTTATAAATTTGTCCTAATAAAAAATATGCTTGCCCCAAAATATTTATTATAAGTATTTCAAAAATTAAATAGATAATTAAAAATATTCTTAAAGTACTTATCATCATAATTTGTTATAATACATAATTAATACATTCTAAATAATCTTAAATCCTTATTTTAGATATAAAAAAAGACCGATAACAAAACCATGTTACCAGTCTAAAAACATATTACCGTATGTTTTATTCAATTATTTGTTCAAAAACAAAATCCACTTGTCTTTGAATTCCAATCTTCCTATATAGGAGAACTTGGAATACACCGAATATTGAGCATATACAAACTTTTCCCAGCTTGCATATTTCTTCTTCGAAACCTGCTTCACAAAACTTGGATACTTCTTTCCATTCGGAACTTGTTCAAACGTAATCTTCAAAATGTTTCCCTGCATAGAAACGTCTTTTATCTTGTAGAACTCTTCCTCTTGGATTATCCGCTCAATCTCGCCTTCCACATTCCGAAATCCTGAAACATTCAGACTCCGTTCATGAATAACCTTATCCGACATAACGTCCTCCAACAATAATAAGATTTTTCTACATGAGCTATTTTAACATATTTTACATTGTTAAGCAAGCAATTTAAATTCATTTTCCATAAATATCCATTAGAGTTGTTTTCAATTACATTCATATACTCTAAATTCCTGATTCCATCTAATTTCATACTGCTTGTTGATTAAAAATCAAATTACATACATATGTTTAAATTCAAAACCAATTAGCCTATTTCAACTTCTCTATTACCGCATCCACACTTAATTTTTCTTGTTCGCCAGTTTGCATATTTTTTAATGTATATATTTTTGTTTTTCTTTCTTCTTCGCCTATTATTAAAATATAAGGTATGGCAAGCTTGTCAGCGTATTTCATTTTTGCTTTTGGCTTTTTGTTTTCAACATACACTTCTACTTGAATTCCGGCATCTCTTATCTCTGATGATACTTTTAATGCTTCATTTATATCGTCATCCATTGAAATAACTAGTAATTTTGCAATTGAATTTCTTTCTGCTTTTATTAGTTTAGCTTCGTTTAGTTGGAAGAAAAGTCTTGTTAAACCTATTGATATTCCAACGCCAGGAAGCTTCTTGTCTGTGTAGAATTCTGCCAAGTTATCATATCTTCCGCCTGAACAAATACTGCCTAAGCTCTTGTAATCGTTTAACAATGTCTCATATACTGTACCAGTGTAATAGTCTAATCCTCTTGCAATCTTTAAATCAATAGTAAAATATTCATCCGGAACGCCAAACATTTTGATTGCTGATACAACTGTTTCAAGTTCGCTTACGCCTTCCTTGAATAAATCGTTTTCTATATTTATATTTTTAAGTGCATTTACTTTTTCATCAGTTGTTCCTGTTATTAAAATAAATTCAATAATCTTATTTAGTGCAGAGTCATCAACTTCTATTTTAGTAAGTTCTGCTTTAACGCCATCCTCGCCGATTTTGTCAAACTTATCAATAATTCTCATAACATCAGCAGCATTTTCTTTAAGACCTAAACTTTCAAATAATCCATTTAAAATTTTACGATTATTCATGTATATTGTAAAGTTATCAAATCCTAAGTTTTTGAATGTTTTGTATATAACTGCTGGCATTTCAGCTTCGTTTATAACACTTATCTCGCCATCACCAATTATATCAATATCACATTGATAAAACTCTCTATATCTGCCTCTTTGTGGCTTTTCGCCTCTATACACTTTACCTATTTGATATCTTCTAAAAGGAAAACTCAAATTTCCATAATATTCTGATACATACTTAGCAAGAGGCACTGTTAAGTCAAATCTTAATGATAAATCGTTTTCTCCTTTTTCAAATCTATATATTTGTTTTTCAGTCTCGCCACCAGCTTTTGCAAGCAATACATCTGAATACTCTATAATTGGCGTATCTATTGGCAAAAATCCAAAACTTTCATAAGATTTTTTTATAGTATCCATCATTTGATTAAATAATATTTGTTCATTTGGTAATAATTCCATAAAACCAGCAATGGTTTTGGGTTCAACTCTTTTATTTTCCATATACATTCTCCTTTTTGTTTTATTTATATTATCATACCTATGCCACTTCTTCAATTAAGAAAGATTAAAATCTATGAATTGAGTTTTTATTTTTATATATCAAACACTAAACCCAAACTAACTAATTATTCTTGAATAACAGAAAAAATATGTATCTTTCTTTATATAACGAAAAAAGTGTAGGTATATAAATCTACCTACACTTTTAATAAGCCTATAACTTTATAATAAATATATCTTATTTAGTAGGTAAACTTTTTAAACACCACAAGTAGCACTTAAAGCACCCACTAAAATCAGGTACCATAAGTGCTAAATATGCATGTGAAGTTCCATATAAGATATATTATTTTTCATAAAATTACTCCGCCTTTCCGCATGCTTGACTTCCGTCAACATCTTCGCCATAATATGCACTATCTCTGTTTCCACATTGACCTTTTCCAACGTTTCCGCTTTCATACCAGTCACAGCTATTACATAACATAAAACTCACTCCTTACTCTTCTTCTTCATAACACTTACAAGAATCATAAACATCTTCTATGTCTGCTTTATCTATGCCACACCAATATCCAGTGTTAGAATACCCTTTTAAATTTACACAATTTTTACAATACTCTCCTTGCATAAAGAACGCCTCCTTTTCGCTTTCTTTTACACGCAAGTGTTATTTTACCACAAAATAGTAAACTTTTCAATAGTCTTTTAAAATTATGTAACCCAATTTGATAAATATATGCCTTCTTGCAAAGATTTTGTCATAATCTATGGTCTATCGCTAAACAAGTTTTGTGTTTTATAATCATCATGTATATTATCATCTACCATGCATAATCTAATTGCTTCCAAGTTCTTTCTTTACAACATCTGCAACTTCTTCTGCCACTTTTTTCATAATCTTTTTATCTTCACATTCAACCATTACTCTTAGTTTTGGCTCTGTTCCAGATGGTCTTACGACTATTCTTCCAATGTCTGATAGTTCTTCTTTTGCCTTATCTATAGCTTCTTTTACACCCTTGTTTGTATAGAATTTAACTTTTCCCTCTTGTTTTACTGGCACATTTATCGAAATTTGTGGATATTTTTTCATTATTTTTGCAAGCTCAGATAATTTTTTACCACTTCTCTTAACCAAACTTAAAAGTTGAATTGCTGTTAACTCTCCATCACCTGTTGTTGCAAAGTCTCTAAATATAACATGACCAGATTGCTCACCACCAAAGTTATATTCTTCAAGCAACATTTCTTCTAACACGAATTTATCTCCCACTTTAGTTGCTATAAAGTTTACTCCATTAGCTTCACAATATTTTATAAATCCCATATTTGTAAGAATTGTTCCAATAGCAGTATTTTTAGCAAGTTTGCCTCTTTCCATCATATCTTTTGAGCATATTGCCATGATTTGATCACCATCGATTAGCTCACCTTTTTCATCTACGCAAAGACATCTGTCGGCATCTCCATCAAAAGCAACACCCATGTCTAATTTATTATCAACAACATATTTGGCAAGTGCTTCTATGTGAGTAGAACCACAATTTTCATTTATATTTATTCCATCTGGCTCATTATACAAAATCTTTGCATTAGCACCAAGTTGACTAAATAATGTTTCCGCAGTAACACTAGCACTACCATTTGCACAGTCAACTGCTATGTTAAGTCCATCAAGTGAAGCTGGAATTGTGCTCTTTAAATGCTCTATGTAATCCTTTACGGCATTTTTAGCATAAGAAACTTTGCCCACATCTGCTCCTGTAACGACTTCATTTGAAAATGCATCATTAAATATAATTTCTTCAATTTGATCTTCAAGTGCATCAGGAAGTTTGTATCCATCACCACTGAACATTTTTATTCCATTAAATTCAGCTGAGTTGTGTGATGCAGAAATCATTACACCAGCATCAGCTTTGTATTTTCCTATAAGATATGCAACCGCAGGAGTTGGTACAACTCCTAAAAGAAGGACATCTGCTCCCACAGAGCAAAGTCCAGCTGTTATAGATGACGAAAGCATTTCTGAAGAAATTCTCGTATCCATACCAATAACAAAAAGTGGTCTACGTCTTGCATTATTAGACAAAACCATTGCCGCAGCCTTTCCTAATTTTGTTGCAAGTTCTATTGTAAGCTCTGAATTTGCAATACCTCTAACGCCATCTGTTCCAAATAATCTTCCCATATTAAACTCCTATTCTTTAATTTTTTTAACTATATGCTCACTATCTTTGTATATACTATCTTCTTCAACTGTTCCACGTACCATATTAGAAGGATAAACTATACTATTTCTTCCAACAATCGTACCAGGGCAAAGCACTGTGTTACAACCGATTTCCACATTATCTCCTAAAATAGCACCCATCTTTTTCATGCCTGTATCTTTTCTTTTATTACCATCTGAAACTTTAACTAATTTTTTATCACTTTTAACATTACTTGTAATTGACCCTGCACCCATATGAGCCTTGTATCCTAGTATTGAATCACCAACATAATTGTAGTGAGGAACTTGAACATTATCAAATAAAATAACATTCTTTAACTCTGTTGAATTACCTACAACAGCATTTTTACCAACAATTGCACTACCTCTAATAAAAGCACAATGCCTTATTTCAGCTTCATCATCTATAATACATGGTCCACCTATGTATGCTGTTGGAAACACTTTAGCAGATTTTGCTATCCATACATCATCACTTGGATGATTAAATTCATCTTCAGGAAGTGTTTTACCAAGTTCTAAAATAAAGTTCTTTATATCCGGCAAAACATTCCACGGGAACTCCTTATCATCAAAAATTTTCTTAGCGATAGTTTTATCTGTGTCTAATAAGTTTTCAATCTCTAATTCTTTCATATCTTACCTCTTTTCTATTTGAGGAGAGAAGCAAAAAGTCAATTTGCTCTGAAACTTTTTGCTCCTATTCCTAAAAGTTTTAAGCTTATTCAACTGTTACTGACTTTGCCAAATTTCTAGGCTTATCTACATCTAGATTTTTCATAACTGTTACATGATATGCCAAAAGCTGCATCGGTATTATAGCAACAATTGGTGCCAAGAATTCATTTACACTCGGTAGTACAATTATATCATCGTATATATCCTTTGGCAAATCGGCTATTGTTGTTACAACCATAACCTCTGCTCCTCTAGCTTTTATTTCTTTTATATTGCTAATTGACTTATCTAATAACTTCTTTGAAGTACAAAATGCTATTGCATGTGTTCCCTCTTCAATTAACGCAATTGGTCCATGTTTTAGCTCACCAAATTGCAATGCATCCGAATGAATATATGATATCTCTTTTAATTTTAGTGCTGCTTCTAAGGCTATATAATAATCCAATCCTCTTCCCAAAAAGTACACGTCTCTGTCGTTCACTATTTTTTCTGCATATTCTATATACTCGCTATCATTTTCTAATACTTCTTGAACTTTCATTGGAAGAAGTTTCATTTCTTCAATTAAACCTTCTAATGTACTTTTTTCACATATTCCTCTCTGCATTGCCAAATATATTGCGAAAATATCTAAAAGCACCACTTGTGCAATATAAGCTTTTGTTGAAGCAACTGCAATTTCTGGCCCAGCCTTTGTATATAACACATTGTCGCTCATTCTATCAATTGTACTTTCTTTTACATTTACGATTGATAAATGCTTTATTCCTCTTTCCTTTGCAAGCTCCAAGCCTGCTATTGTATCTGCTGTTTCTCCAGATTGACTTATAAATATTGCTAAATCATCTTTATCTAATATTGGATTTTTATATCTAAACTCCGATGCAACCTCGACATTTACTGGTATTCTAGTTAATGCCTCAATTATATTTTTACCATTAAGTCCTGCATGCATTGCTGTACCACAAGCAACTATATGAATATGTTTGATATTTTTCAATTCCTTATTTGTTAATTTAAGATTTATATTTAATGAATTATCTTGATTTATATACTCATCTAATGTTTTCTTAACAGTAATCGTATTTTCATTTATCTCTTTTAGCATAAAATGTTCATAACCATTTTTTTCGGAATCCTCATCTTGTGTTTCAATAATCTTTATATCATTTCCTCTAGGTGATAAATTGTTATCAAAAAATCTAACCGAATTCTTTTCTATTACTGCAAACTCACCATTTTCTAATATGCTTATGCTATTAGTATATTTTAGAATTGCAGAAAAATCTGATGCTATAAAGTTTTCTTTATCTCCTATTCCAACTACAAGTGGACTGTTTCTCTTCGTAGCAATAATTTTGTTTGGTTCATCTGTGCAAATAACACCAAGTGCAAAGCTTCCAACAAGCATATCAGTTGCTTGTTTCACTGCTTTTAAAATATCCCCTTTATAATACATACTAATTAGATTTGGAATAACCTCTGTATCTGTTTCTGAATAAAATTTATATCCTTTATTTTTAAGCATCTCTCTTAGTGTAATATAATTTTCAATTATGCCATTATGTACAAGCACAATTTTTTTATCATTACTTACATGCGGATGAGCATTCTTCTCCGTTACTCCTCCATGAGTTGCCCAACGAGTATGACCAATTCCAATATTGGCATAACCTAAATTTTTGCTCTCAGAAACTAAACCATCAATTCTATTTGTGGTTTTAATTATATTTAGAGAACCATTATTAATCGTTGCAATACCACAAGAATCATAACCTCTATATTCCAACTTTTTAAGACCTGCTAACAATACATCACTTGCATTTTGTGTACCTACGTAACCTACTATTCCACACATATTGTTCTCCTTTCAATATTCAATTATATTATATTCATTGTTAGCAACTCCTATGCTTTATCTGTTCACATGTCACCACGTGTTTTTGCAAGCAATTAACGACAGAGTATGCCGTAAGACCATCCGCTGATAAATCGATAAGCCTTACCCTCGTCAACAAATCATAAAATCAATTTGTCCATGCGCTATATATAAATACTATCCTCCTTATATTTAATGTTTGGCTAACACATACAATTATATAGTATTCATTTTCTAATGCAAGTGTGAAATTTTAGTGAACTATATTGACAGAAAGTAAAATTTCACTTTTCAAAAAACAAAAACAAGGATAAAAAACATTTTCATCCTTGTATCAATATATATTTTATTTAATCAATTCAATTGGATTTATACATTCACCGTTTCTTAATATTTCTAAATGAATATGTGGTTTCTCCTTACTTTCAAAGCCAAATCCTTTACCGATTCCTGCTATTATTTCACCTTTTTCAACTTTCTTTCCTACATATGCAAGTTCAGTAGTACTTAAATTTGAATATACACTTTTATATTCATCGTTATGTTTTATTATTATAGTGTTTCCATATCTAGGATCCATTTTTACACTTTCAATTACTCCGCTTTCTACCGCTTTTACAGGCATTGCCTCATCGCCTAAAATATCTACACCATTATGTGTTATCCATTCTTCTAATGTATTGGAATATACTAATTTTTCTGTTGCATAATTCATTCCAATTTCACCTTCGACTGGTTTTATAAAATCTAGTTTGCTTTTCTCAACATTTGCAATAGTAGGTATAACTTCATCACCATTTATTTCAGCATTAGTTTCAATTTTGTTATCATTATTTTCTAATTCACTTACCAAAATTGTATCATCCCCAACAACATCTTTTAGAAATGCTAAGTATTCATCTTCTGTTATTTCCATAACTTCTATTTCTTCACCTAAATACTCATCCGTTGTAGTCGCCGCTTCATCACTAATTGCCTCAATCTCATCAATCGGAATTTTAGCCTCATCTTGATTGTTTTTAACCAACAAATCTTCTTTTTCATCCTTTACCGAATTACCTTGTGCTAACTCACTTTTTTTAATACTCTCATCGATTTCTTTTTCATAATTACTATCATAAAGCTTAACTGTAACAGCAAATGAAATTATCCCCATTACAAGTGCAGTGCCACACACTATTAACATTGCTTTATATTTTCCTTTTTGCATAAAAATAACACCTCCAGAAAAATTTTCTTTTACTTTATTTCTAAAGGTATTATTGCCATAATTTTCATTACTATTCAAACTTATATATTTTATCTTCGCAAAAAGTTTTCATTTTTAGAGCTCAAACAGCTTCACTAAGCACTATGGATGTTCTTTAGCATGAGTAAGACATAAAACTACAAAAGACAAAACTTTATGCTAAGAACATCACATATTGCTAAGTGAAGAACTCGCCTTAAAAAATGAAACTCTTTTTACTCGAACATATATAAGTTTGAATAGTAATTTTCTCTTATAATTATTGTTTTAGAAGTTCAATTTTTGTTCCAACATAATAATGTTTTATAATCTCCTCTGCACTTTTACCATCTAGTGCCATTTGATTTGCACCCTCTTGACTCATGCCAACGCCATGCCCGTATCCAACTGTATAAAATATTATCTCATTTTCTTTTTCCTCTATTCTAAAATTTGTAGACCTAATTTTTAGCAAACTTCTAAGTCTTGTCGCCTTAATCTCTGTATCTGCAATCTTCAAATTATTCACTCTTCCGCTTCCTGTATAATCTATTATTTCTATTTTGGAACTTTTCTCATCATAATTCGGAACATCATTTTTTAATAACTCTTTAAATTCCGACTTTGTAAAAGTTTTTGTATCTGTGTAAGCATATCCCTCATTGCTTTCTACACTTTGGAGATATGGAATTTCCATACCACTCCACACATATTTAACATTTTCCGTTTTGCCACCACTATGTGCATGAAAAAACGCCTCGATTATTTCACCATCATATGTTATAACCATATTCTTAGTTTCTTCAACAGCACTCTCTAACTTCTGCCACTTTTCTAACTCTTCGCTATCATCCCATGAAGCAAATGCGTATTCCTTCGTTTTATATGCTTGGCAGCAATTCATATCATCACACATATCTGCATTTTCATGAGCCGATGGATTATTCTTAAGCTTATATAACGTATATGTTCTTGCCACAATTGCTTGTGCTTTTAATGCCTCTTTTTCATATTTTATAGGAACTTCGCCTACTAAAACACCTTTTATATAATCATCAAAAGAAAGTTCTACAACTTGATTTGTAGCAGTTAACAAAAGTCTTATATTTTCAATTTTTTCTGTATTATTTTCTACCATTTCATTTTCTCCACTTGAAGTTACTCCTTTTTCGTCCGCTATAGCGGAAATTTGTTTATAATCTATAAAAAAAGCTGGCACAAAAAAACAAATAGCAATAAAAATAGCAAACACCAAAAATTTTTTAAGCATAAAAAACACCTCTTATCTTCATAGTTAATTCTATGAGGACAAGAAGTATTTAGAACTAATTTGTCTGTTATTTTTTAAACATATAAAACCATAAAAATTTACAGCTTTTCGAAGCCTAAAAGGCTTAACTTATGCATTTAATCATTCATAAATAATACGAATGTTTTTCTATATATAAACAAAAAATCTAACCTAATGTATCTCTAGGTTAGATTTTTATTTCAGCTTATTTAGTAGCAGCAGCAACTAAATCTGAAAATGCTTTTGGATCTGTAACAGCCATTTCAGCAAGCATTTTTCTGTTTATGTTGATGTTTGCTTTCTTCATTCCATTTATTAATGTGCTGTAGTTGATTCCGTTTGCTCTAGCAGCAGCGTTAATTCTTGAAATCCATAACTTTCTGAAATCTCTCTTCTTTAATCTTCTTCCTACGAAAGCATAATTTAAAGATTTCATAACAGCTTGTTTAGCCATTCTAAATCTTGTGCTTTTAGCTCCATAGTATCCTTTAGCCATTTTTAAAACTTTTTTATGTTTTTTTCTTGTTATTTTTGCAGTTTTTACTCTTGCCATACTAATCTATCTCCTTTCTCAATCTCCTATTTTGTTCCATATGGTAACATTTTTCTAACTGTTGATTCCATTGTTTTATCAACTGTTGTTGCTTTTCTCAAATGTACCTTTCTCTTTGCTGATTTAGCATTTAATAAGTGTCTTCTGTTCATTTTGTTTCTTTTGATTTTTCCTGTACCTGTAAAGCTAACTCTTTTTGCAGTAGCTCTATGTGTTTTCATTTTAGGCATATTAAAAACTCCTTCCTATCTCTAACTATTTTTGGGATTAATCATAAGCATCATGCTTCTGCCCTCTAGTTTTGGTTCTTTATCTGCTGTACCAACATCTTCAAGTGATTCAGCGAATTTTAGTAATACATTAGCTCCAAAAGCCGTATTATTAACTTCTCTACCTTTAAATTTGATTGTGGCTTTAACTTTATTGCCATCTTCTAAAAACTTTCTAGCATTTTTAGACTTAAATTCAAAATCGTGAGTATCAATTGTAGATGAAAGACGAATCTCCTTAACTTCAACAACTTTTTGTTTCTTTTTAGATTCTTTTTCTTTTCTAGTTTGCTCGTATTTATACTTGCCATAGTTCATGATTTTACAAACCACCGGGCTAGCATTTGGAGCAACCTCAACTAAATCCAACTCATGCTCTTCTGCAATCTTTAATGCCTCTTGAACTGACATAACGCCTAATTGCTCGCCATTTTCACCGATGACATTAACCTCTTTTGCAACGATTTCTTCATTAATAGATAATTCTTGTTTTATACGAATCCCTCCTATACAATAAAAAAAGACTTAAGTCAATACTTAAGCCATACCACAATACAATAATTCGTGCAACTTTGATATACATAAATTATTTATAACCCTAGGCACTCTAACCGTGCTAAGGTGAGAAGTGGATGACTTCTTCTTGAACCATGATTTATTCTAACCTAATTCTACAAATTTGTCAACACTTTTCGTATTTTTCTTGACAAAAAGGCACTTTGGTATTAAAATGATAACGCATGGTGATTTTAGGCTAAACCCGGAAGGTCTAAGATACCATAAAATATTAAGTATATTTTGAAACGGAGGTTTAAGTATTACCATGAATAATACTACATATAGCGTTAAAGCTAACGAAATTGAAAGAAAATGGTATGTAATCGATGCTGATGGCAAAGTTTTAGGTAGACTTGCTACAGAGGTTGCTAAATTATTAAAAGGAAAACACAAACCAACATATTCTACACATATGGATGTTGGTGATCATGTAATCGTTATCAATACAGATAAGATGATTTTAACAGGAAACAAATTAGAAGATAAAGTTTATAGAAGACATACAGGTTACATTGGTAACATGAAAGAAGAATCAGCTAAAGAAGTTATGGCTAAAGATTCTACAAAAGCTCTTATGCTTGCTGTAAAAGGAATGCTTCCAAAGAACAGCTTAGGAAGACAAATGTTAACAAAATTAAGATTATATGCTGGCCCAGAGCACGAACAAGTAGCTCAAAAGCCAGAAATATACAACTTTTAAGGAGGAGAAATAAATGCCTAGAGGAGTTAAAAAAGATACAAACACATTTTGTGGAACAGGTAGAAGAAAAAGTTCTATCGCAAGAGTAAGAATTATGAGTGGTAAAGGTGATATCACAATAAACGGAAAAACACTTGATGAATACCTTCCAAGCGAAATTTTAAAATCAATCGTAAAAAGCCCACTTGCTACTACAGGTACAGAGGGAAAATTCGATGTTATAATTAAAGTTGAAGGTGGCGGACTTTCAGGTCAAGCTGGAGCTATCAGACACGGTATTTCAAGAGCTTTAGTAAAAGCTAGTGAAGATAACAAAGCCGCTTTAAAAACAGCTGGTTTCTTAACAAGAGATCCAAGAATGAAGGAAAGAAAGAAACCAGGATTAAAGAAAGCAAGAAAAGCACCACAATTCTCAAAGAGATAATATTTTATATATTACAAACCCTACAGTTTCAATCGGCTGTAGGGTTTGTCTTTATATTAAGATGATTAATATTGTCTTATATACAACAAAGCAGGAACTTTATATAAAAGTTCCTGTTTTGTGTTTTAGCGGTTGGGCTGAGAAACAACTTCCAACCTCAGTTGATTCCGTCCAAAATTGAGAGCCTCCTCGTGTGAAAAATAGAATATATCTATTCTATCACCTTTTATCCCTCCGCCTCGGTCTTCTACCGTGTAGGTTCCGATAAATTCTTCAGCACCAGACGGTAGCGTACGGTAGAGCTTTACTTCTGTGCCAAACGGTAATACGTCGGTATCGGCGGCTATAATATTCTTCTCGCAAGAGAAGACATCATAACCAGACGCAGTTATACCATAATCGCTTTCCCATTCGTGCTTTCCACAACAAGAAAAACACGGACAGTATGCAGTCGCCTCAACAATGAGACTTTCCGTGATTACCGGAGTAACCTCCGCAATCTCATACGTTGGTGCGGGTATAACGAGCTGCTGTCCTACCCAGATGTTGTCGCTTATCAAACCGTTCGCATTTTTCAGTTCTTCAACTGAAACTCCTCCGCTTCTTGCAAGTCCCCAAAGAGTGTCTCCGCTTTGAACAGTAACAAGCCTTCCTTCATGTTGCGGAATTTCACTTTCGTTAATCCGCTCTTCTGGCATGTTTGTTCTTTTTCTTAAGTCAATCGACACTGTCTGGTTGGCTTGTTGTGACTGTGGCGTTGGCATAGTTCTCCGAGTGGCGATGTTTCCAAACACGTTTCCCGTAACTACCATGCTACTCACAATCGAAAGCACTGCCGTAAAAAGCCTCGTTAATTTTTTCATAGTTATAAAAACTCCTTTGTAATTAAAAATATAAAGACTTCCAATTTATATTTTACCACATATGTATTGTTATGTCAATTTTTGTGTTTTTCTAATTACTAACTACTATTCTTTCTTCAAATTATTTGTATATTTTTGCAAATTCAGTCATTTTAATTTTATTATGCAATTTTCTCCTCATTAAAAAGCTGTAATTTTATTTCATTTTTTAATTTATCTATTTATCGTCATTCCTGAATCTACTCCCCCGTAAAACTCTGGCACATCTCCTATTAAAACTGTTTCTGCCACCACAACACCATTATTTACTATGATTTCATTGCCAACAAGTGGTGCTGCGACGTACATTGTGCAATATACCGTCAAATAAACTCTATGCCTTGTCTGATTAATTCCAGCACTTACAAATTCTGTCTTGAAATCTGTTGTTACAGTTCCTATTGGAATTACCTTAACTTTCACATTCGGTCCACAGCCAGCTAACAAGCTATTTCCAGTAAAGTTTCCGTAATGGCACATAAATATATATATTTTCCAACTCATCATACATTTCCTGAACTTTTATTGCTATTTTTGAAGCAATATCGTTCATTTCTATAACATTTGATTTTAGTGCCACAATCTTTCCCGAACCATCTTTTACAAAAGAAATTAAATCTTCATAATGCTTATCTCTCATGACTTTCTCAATTGCACTATTTGAAATAGTAATTCCTATCCCCTCTACTTTAGCTCTACAAATCATTACAAGTGTTTCTTCCACTTTATTTGTCGCATAAACAAATACTGCCAATATTAACGCTAATAATAAGAGAACTTTAATTATAAAGAATCTTTTTATATTAATAGAATTTCTTATTCTATTTTTCTTTAATCTAAGCCTCTCCATAAGAAACTATAATAAAGATTCAACTTTTTCTTCTGCCTTTTTCCTCATTATTATTAATTCTTGATTTGGGTATATAGTATCATCTTTCAAATTATTTAGCATTTTTATCTCACTTACAGTTGTATTAAATTTTTTAGCAATGCTCCACAATGAATCTCCTGCTTTCACATAGTACACAACTATGCTTGACGTCTTTGGCAAATCTTCATCGGTAACCTCTACATTTTTTAACGAAGTTATATTTTTATCTTGATTATTTAAAACGTTGATATTCATGTTTAACCTTATTTGCTCCTGATTTCCACCAACGTCTCTATGCTCTAATTCACCTAGCTCAATATTTATCTGTGGGTTCATATTGCTTTGAATCTCATTTATTTTTACAACTTGTTGAAATGGCAACTCCATCTTTTTGCTTTCTAATAAATTTTTATCATTTCTACAGTACAAAATGTTAAACTCAATATTTCCTTCTAATGCAAGTTTGCCATCTAGTATATTTATTTCCGAGATCACAGGGGTTGCATCTATATTTAGTATTTTTATCATATCCAACTCTGGTATTAAAAGGCTTTGATTTATTTCAATATTTTCACTCACATTAACACTATTTTGCATTATGTTTAAAGTATCGAATTCTGCATTAATCTTTTTATCCGTGCAATATAAATCATTTATAACATCGAATTTAACATCATTGTATATATATGCACAAATTTCAACTTCACTATTTACCGTTATCGAATTAGCTTTTAAATCTTGATATATTGGCTTAACGCTAAAACATTTTACAGTATACTCTAAGTTAACCATCATATTTTCAGTCAAACCATCAACATCTATGAATCCCATTACCGGAATTTTAGTTTCAAAAGTTTCAACTGAACATCTATCATTATCTGCTATGTAAATGATTCTTATAATAGCATCTGCTTTAGCTAGTATCTTGTTATAGCTAGTCTTGTAGTCTTTTCCTACAATTTGCATGCTAGCTCTTAATATTTCTCCTATTGGTTCGCTATTTTCTCCTAAATTAATTGTTTCAGCTATATTTATATTTTCACACTTGCAACATTGCAAAGTTTTAAAATTTACATTTTCTTTTTTTAGTTCAATATTTCTATTATCTGCAATGTCTTTGCCAACTTCACATTTTTGTTCATTTGCCGCTTCCACTTCCACATTTACAGGACATTTTACATTGACTTTTCTTCCATTAACAACCTTGCACTCTGGAGAAGCTTCCGTGCATTTCAATCTTAAAAATGAATTTTCATTAACGCTATCTAAATCAATATATTCCGTAAAATTAAATGTATTATTTATACCATGAAGTGTACTATGTTCATCATCAGATAAATAAATTATAAATACATCAACAGTTCCTTCAACTTTAACTCTACCATCAACTACTGATTTATTAGTTATAAAAGCTCTATCGGAAACATTTATAATGCTTAAGATATCGGGCTTTATATCGGGTACATTCACCTCACCTTCAATATTAATTTTCTTCTTCTCATGCCCAATATAATTTGTAGTATTCAAATTTTCTTTTATTGTTTCAATATTCATATACCATACCTCCAAAACGAATTTATTTATACAGTAAATATATATGGTACAACTTATATAAATATGACTTAATATGCATATCAAAATTTGATAACAAAAAACTCTAACTAAGTTTTCACTTAATTAGAGTTTTTACTCACACACAAAATGACAACTTACGTTGTCATTTTTTAAATCTTTACATCTGGTTTTACAGTATTTAATATTGAATTGTAGACTCCATCTGTTCCAACTGCAACTTCAACCGAATGAGTTAATACATCGATGTAACTGTATGATACTGGTGCCTTTGCATCATCCCACTTGACTGTAAAAACATTTGGATATGTATCTACAATTGTGCCCTCTCTTTCGAATGGTGTTCTTTTTCTTGGGACACTGCCACGAAAAAGTACTTTTTGACCAACACAACCTTCTATATTTTTTCTTATTTCACTAATGTTGCTCTTTTCTATCACTTAAAACCACCCCTCTTAATCTTCTGTTATGAGCCTAGTATAGCACAAAACGCACAAAATGTCAAAGTAATATTCTGTCTTTTATGCTTAGAGCCCCAAGCTTTTCCAAAATCGGTTATGTAAAGAAAACATAATCTGTGTATGTAATTTTTATCATAACATTTCCTTCCGACTAAGTACAAGATTTTTAAATCATATTTCTCCTTTTATTACAAAAATCGACACAAAAAATTTTTCGAACTTTAAAATAATACCACGTTTTTTTCATTTTTACAATACTTTTTTAATAAACATCACCTTGAATTTAAAAGTAAAATCCACTACTTCACAAACTAAGTGGATTTTATATTTAAATTTAATCAATATAATTTTAAGATTTTCACATCTAATTCAAATTTTGAATTTTCTATAAAGGTTCATGAAATATACCAACATTATTTATTTTAATATTTTCTTTAAGAATTGGCCTGTATATGATTTCTCATTTTGTGCAACTTGTTCTGGTGTACCAGTTGCAACTATTTCTCCTCCTCTTATTCCACCTTCTGGACCTAAATCAACTATATAATCAGCCGTTTTTATTATATCTAAATTGTGTTCGATTATTATCATTGTGTTACCTGTGTCTACAAGTCTTTGAAGTATATTTATTAGTCTATGAACATCTGCCATATGAAGTCCTGTCGTTGGTTCATCTAATACATATAGAGTTTTTCCTGTTGATTTTCTGCACAATTCTGTCGCAAGTTTTACTCTTTGTGCCTCTCCTCCTGATAATGTTGTTGATGATTGTCCAAGTTTTATATATCCAAGTCCAACATCAGATAATGTTTGTAGTTTTGTTTTTATTTTTGGTATGTTTGCAAAAAATTCTAGTGCTTCTTCTACTGTCATTTCTAATACATCTGATATATTTTTTCCTTTATATTTTACTTCTAGTGTCTCACGATTGTATCTTTTACCACCACATACATCACAAGGTACATATACATCTGATAAGAAGTGCATTTCTATTTTTACTATTCCATCGCCCTCACAACTTTCGCATCTTCCACCTGGAACATTAAAACTAAATCTGCCTTTTTGATATCCTCTAGCCTTAGCCTCACTTGTTTCAGCAAATATATCTCTTATTAAATCAAAAATTCCTGTATATGTTGCAGGATTAGAACGCGGTGTTCTTCCTATTGGTGATTGGTCTATGCAAATTATTTTATCTAGGTTCTCTACACCCTTTATTTCTTTACATTTCCCAACCCTTCCATTTGCACCATTCAATTCATTTGAAAGTCTCTTTGATATTACTTCGTTTATCAATGAAGATTTTCCAGAACCCGAAACACCTGTTACGACTGTCAATACACCTAGCGGTATTTTTACATTTACATTTTTTAAATTATTTTCGGTAGCTCCTATTACCTCTAAATATTTCTTATTGCCTTTTCTTCTCTTTTCTGGAACTAGTATTTTTATTTCTCCACTTAAATATTTACCGGTAATCGATTTTGGATTTTTCTTTATTTCTTCTGCCGTTCCCTCGGCTATAACTTCTCCTCCATGAACTCCAGCACCTGGACCAATATCTATTATATGGTCTGCAGCATACATTGTATCTTCATCATGTTCTACTACTATAAGTGTATTTCCTAAGTCTCTAAGCTTTTTTAATGTTGCTATAAGTTTTTCATTATCTCTTTGATGTAGTCCTATACTTGGTTCATCTAATATATATACAACTCCCATTAAGCCTGAACCTATTTGCGTTGCAAGTCTTATTCTTTGAGATTCACCACCAGATAATGTTCCGGCATTTCTTGAAAGTGTTAAATAATCTAGTCCAACATCAATCAAGAATCCGAGTCTTGCATTTAACTCTTTAAAAATTTGTTCTGCGATTATCTTTTCTTTTTCTGTTAATTTTATTTTTGATAAAAATTCTTTTATTTCTACAACTGACATTGATGTTAATTCATATATATTTTTGTCGCCTACAGTGACCGCAAGTGCAGCCTTACCAAGCCTCGCACCATTGCATTCAGGACAGTGAGATGTTGTCATATAATGCTCATAGAACTCTCTCATTCCATTTGATGATGTTTCTTTGTATCTTCTTTCTAATGTGTTTATTAACCCTTCAAATGGTGCCGTGAAACTTCTTGTACCTGTTGAACCCTCATATTTAAAATTTATTTTTTCGTCGCCTGTTCCGTATAAAACTTTATTTACAAAATCTTCTGGCAAATCCTTTATAGGCTTTGTAACATCAACTCCGTAATGCTTTCCAAGCGAATATATATACATAAGTCCCATACTGTCTTTAGCTTGACTCCACCCCATTGCTTTTATTCCACCATCAACCATTGATAAATTGTGGTTTGGCATTACAAGGTCTGGGTCCATCTTCATTAAAGTTCCAATTCCACCGCAAAGTGGGCAGGCCCCTTGAGGATTATTAAAAGAAAACATTCTAGGTGTAAGTTCTTCTATGCTTATGTTACAATCAGGACAAGCATAGTTTTGAGAAAATAATATTTCATCTCCACCTATAACATCAACTAGGACTAACTTGTTTGCAGCCTTTAATGCTGTTTCAACAGAGTCTGTAATTCTACCTCTTATCTCATCTTTCACAACTATTCTATCTACTACTATTTCGATATTGTGCTTTTTCTTTTTATCTATATTTATCTCATCTTCACCAAGTTCATACATTGTTCCATCAACACGAACTCTTACAAAGCCATCTTTTTTAGCATCTTCTAAAAGCTTAACATACTCACCTTTTCTGCCTCTAATAACTGGAGCAAGTATTTGAATTTTAGTTCCTTCTCCAAGCTCTAAAATTCCGTCTACAATTTGGTCTATACTTTGTTGTTTTATAACCTTTCCGCATTTAGGACAGTGTGGCACACCGACTCTTGCATATAAAAGACGAATATAATCATAAATTTCTGTAACTGTTCCTACTGTTGAACGAGGATTTTTTGAAGTCGTTTTTTGATCTATTGCAATAGCAGGTGAAAGACCTTCAATTAGCTCTACATCAGGCTTTTCCATTAAGCCTAAAAACTGTCTTGCATATGATGATAAGCTTTCAACATATCTTCTTTGTCCTTCTGCATATATTGTATCAAATGCAAGAGAAGATTTTCCGTGAACCGCTAAGTCCAGTTATAACAGTTAATTTATCTCTAGGTATCTTAACATCTATTCCTTTTAGATTATTTACTTTAGCACCCTTTATATTTATATAATCTAGCATATTAGCCTCCCCTTTAAATAAACATACAGTGTAGATTATAGCATAAAAATGCAAAAAATAAAAGCACCTACTAATTAGTAGATGCTTTTATATAATTCATTTGTGATAATGTC
>DHKI01000035.1 GCA_002404755.1 Clostridiales bacterium UBA4698
GATTTGCTCCACCATAATACGTTCCAAGAGCACTAGAAATGTCCAATCCGATAATTTCCACCGGCATCATCCAAAATGCTATTTTTCAAATTTGTTGGTGTGTTTACTATGCCAGCACTAACTTTATATTCAGCATTTTTGTTACACATTTTTGAAGTAAATGATGAACAGTTCCATTTATATTATTTTATTGTAATTATGTATTTTTTATATTCAATATTTTCCAATTTTAATCAATCTTCTTTTTTATTGATTTCAATGCTTTCTCTCTTTCTATCATTATTACGTGCCCACAGCCTTTGCATTTTAATTTAAAATCTACTCCTATTCTTGTTATTTCCCATAGTTTGCTTCCACAAGGATGTTGTTTCTTGGTTTCAACTACGTCTCCAACTTCGTATATATTCATCATTTTCATTCCTTTCTTTTATAAAAGGTGTAAACTTACTTTTTCAGAAAGTTTATTTACATTTTTTTCTCTATATAAAACTTTAGGGCAGTATTACTGCTGCCCGTTAATTTAAGATGCTGATTCAACAGTTTTTGTTGTAGCTTTTTTAGTTGTTTTCTTTGGAGTAGTGGCTCTCTTTACCTCGTTCATTACAAGCTTTGGTGCCTCTCCATTAAGCACTGTCGCCTTAGTAATCGTACAAGATTCTATGTTTTTATTTGATGGTATTTCGTACATTATATCTCTCATTGTTTCTTCAAGTATAGCACGAAGTCCTCTTGCACCAGTTTTCCTCTCTATCGCTTTATCTACAATAGCTTCTAATGCATCATCATCAAATTCTAGCTTTACTCCATCTATCTCAAACAACTTTTTATATTGTTTGATAAGTGCATTCTTTGGTTTTGTTAAAATGTCTATATATGCACTTCTCGATAATGGTTGAACTGTAGTTATTACAGGTAATCTTCCCACAAATTCAGGTATTAGACCAAATTTAACCAAATCTTGTGGCAATAATTTTTCTAATAAATCTTTGTCCTCTAGTTCATCTGTTTTTGTTATATCTGCGCCAAATCCTATATTTTTCTTTCCAACTCTCGCATTGATTATCTTATCTAATCCCTCAAATGCACCAGCACAAATAAATAATATGTTAGTAGTATCAATTTGTATGAACTCTTGTTGAGGATGCTTACGACCGCCTTGTGGTGGAACTGATGCAACTGTACCTTCAATAATTTTTAGCAATGCTTGTTGTACACCTTCTCCGCTAACATCTCTTGTTATAGAAACATTTTCTGACTTTCTAGAAATCTTATCAATTTCATCAATGTATATAATTCCTTTTTCAGCTTTTTCAACATCGTAGTTTGCTGCTTGAATTAACTTAAGCAATATATTTTCTACGTCTTCACCAACGTAACCAGCCTCTGTTAAAGCTGTAGCATCAGCAATCGCAAAAGGAACATTTAATATCTTAGCCATAGTTTGTGCAAGATAAGTCTTTCCGCATCCTGTAGGTCCTAACATTAAAATATTGCTCTTTTGAATATCCACTTCGTTTTCAGAATCAATGTTATTAATTCTTTTATAATGATTATATACAGCAACCGCTAAAGATTTTTTAGCTGTATCTTGTCCTATAACATATTCATCTAATTTTTCTTTCATCTCTTTAGGAGTAAGACCTGTATTTTCAGCTACAACTTCTTCACTTTCTAGAGCTTCAATTTCTTCCTCTATAATATTTGAACAAAGTCCAACACATTCGTCACATATATATACGCCCGGCCCTGCTATAATTCTTTTTACAGTTTCTTGTGGCTTTCCACAAAAAGAGCATCTAATTGTTTTGTTATCTTCTAGTTTAGCCATTCTTTCACCTTCCTTGTAAACATATTTTTATATTGTTTTACAACGCACGAAAAGTAGTATTATAATAAGCAATCAAACTTACTACTAATGCTACTTTTCTATATTTCCTTATTTTCTTTCCATTACCTTATCTATAAGTCCATATTCCATAGCCTCTGAAGCAAGCATAAAGTTATCTCTATCTGTATCTTTTTCTATTTGTTCCAAAGGTTTTCCAGTGTTTTCACTTAAAATCTTATTTAACTTATCTCTAGTCTTAAGTAAAAACTCTGCATGAATTTTTACATCTGAAGCTTGACCTTTTGCTCCTCCCAAAGGTTGATGTATCATTATCTCAGCATTTGGAAGTGCATATCTCTTGCCTTTTGTACCAGCAGCTAAAAGAAATGCTCCCATACTTGCAGCCATTCCAACGCAGATTGTTGAAACATCTGGTTTGATATATCTCATAGTATCGAAAATAGCCATTCCCGCTGTAACACTGCCTCCAGGACTATTTATATAAATATGAATATCCTTGTCTGGATCTTCAGATTCTAGGAATAATAATTGTGCAACTACAACACTTGCTGTTGCATCTGTTATTTCATCGCCAATAAATATAATCCTGTCTTTCAAAAGTCTTGAAAAAATATCATATGATCTTTCTCCACCACTTGTCTTCTCTACGACATATGGCACCAAATCGTTTGTAATCATTCTTCATCCTCCTTCGTTACTTAAAAAGATTATTCACAGAAAAAATATTTTTAAACAATTATTAATACTTATTTAATGTTGTCCATAACAAATTTAACTGCTTTATCATATTTTAATTCTTCTTTTGCATATTGTCTTAATTGTGGTGTTGCTTTCTTTACGAAATCTTCAGCGTCTTTTCTTCCATAGCTTTCTGCTACTTCTTTTAGTTTAGCATCTATATCAGCATCTGTAATTTCGATGTTTTCAGCTTTAGAAATTGCTTCAAGAGTTAATTTTGTTTTAATATTTTCTGTTGCTTTCTCTTTGTAATCTTCTTCTAAATCTTCAAATGTTTGACCTAACATTTGTAGGTATTGCTCTAATTTCAAACCTTGGTATGCAAGTCTTGATTCCATCTCATGAATATATTCATGAATTTCATTATGTATCATAACTTCTGGAATATCGATTTCTGTAGCGTCTACTACTTGTTTAATTGCATCTTCTTCCATCTCATATTTTGCTTTTTTAGCATTTTCTTCTTCTAATTTCTTTTCGATGTCTGCTTTTAATTCTTTTAATGTATCAAATTCACTAACGTCTTTTGCAAATTCATCATCGATTTTTGGTAATTCTTTTTTCTTTATATCGTTTACTTTTACTTTGAATACAGCTGGTTTTCCTGCTAATTCCTTTGAAAAATAGTTTTCTGGGAAATTAACATTTACATCTGTTTCTTCATTCATTTTTAATCCTACTAATTGATCTTCAAAACCAGGAATAAATGAGTTGCTTCCTAATTCTAGTGGGTAGTTTTCTCCTTTTCCACCTTCAAAAGCTTTTCCATCAACAAATCCTTCAAAATCTATAACTGCTGTATCGCCATTTTCAAGAACTGAGTTTTCATCTCCTGAAATAACTCTTGCATTCTTAGCAGCCATTTCATTTAATTTTGCATCAATATCTTCTTTTGTTACTTTGTATTCTTTCTTTTCAACTTTTAAGCCTTTATACTTACCAAGTTTTACTTCTGGTTTTACAGTAACAGTAGCAGTAAATATTAAATCTTTACCTTTTCCAATTTGTTTAATGTCGATTTCTGGATGTGAAACTACTTCTAAAGCATTTTCAGCAATTACTTCATCATAAACATCTGGAACAATTATATTGAATGCGTCTTCATATAGAACTCCCTCACCATAGTGTTTTTCAACTATGTTTCTTGGTGCTTTACCTTTTCTAAATCCTGGTACATTAAAATACTTTGCATTCTTAAAAAATGCTTTTTGAAGTCCTTCTTCAAATTTATCAGCCTCAATTGTTATCTCTAGTTTAACTTTGTTATTATCTAATTTTTCTACTTTTGCGTTCATTTTCAAAATCCTTTCTTTTTTAGTGTTCATTTTGCTATTATATCATAGTAAAATTTATTTTCCAAGTATTTTTAAAAAATACATTGTTTCAACCATGTTAACTTTTATTCGCATATTTTTAATGGCTTAAATTCCAAATAATCTCCTGAAGTTAGATATGTTTCAATTCCTTCAATCTTCACTAAACTTTCTTCATAATTACTATGTATATGACCATATATCCAATATTTAACATTATACATTTTTACAAGATTTATTATATTCTCACTTGGTGGATAATGTGTCACAAATATTATATTTTTATCCGAATTAGCTTTCTTGGCAGCTTCTAAGGAAATTTTTGCTCTTTCAAGCTCTCTATTAAATATCTTATTATTATCTGGAGTTTCCTCATCATATGACCAAAATCTAGTTCCGCAAATCATGTAGTCGCCAACCTCATAAAAGTTATTATGTAAAAACTTTACATTTTCTATATTGTTTGTCTCAACGAATTGATTTAATTTATTTAATGTTGTCCACCAATAATCATGATTTCCTTTTAGTATAATCTTATTTCCTTTTAAGCCATTTAGAAACTCAAAGTCTGCAAGTGAATCTTCTAAATATGTTGCCCATGAGAAATCACCCGCAATTATCACGGTATCATCATCTTTAACTTCATTATTCCAATTCTCTTTTATCTTTTTTTCATAGTCATTCCATCTATCACCAAAAACATTCATTGGTTTATCGCCAACGCCAAATGATAGATGAAAATCCGAAAGTGCGTAAATTGACATTAATTTATTCTCCTATTTTTAAATTCGGTACAGCGTTTAAGTCTAAGTTTGATACTTTTCCTGCTAGGAAATTATAATATGCTGCTGCTCCAATCATAGCAGCATTGTCTGTGCATAAAATAAGTTCTGGATAATATATTTTCAAATTATGCATAGAACCAATTTTTTGCATCCTGTCTCTCAAATAACTATTAGCTGAAACTCCTCCTGCTATTGCCACTTTACTTACATGTAGTTCATCTACAGCACGCAATACATTTTCAACTAATACATCGGTAACAGCCTCTTCAAAGCTTGCACACAAATCATTTATGTTCAAATCTTTTTCTTTATTAATTAGATTTAATACTGCAGTTTTAACTCCACTAAAGCTAAAATCCAAATTTTCGAAATGTGTTCTTGGAAGCTTATATGTCGGTTTACCTTCCTTTGCCATTTTGTCTATTATAGGCCCACCTGGATATCCAAGTCCAACTGCTCTTGATACTTTATCAAAAGCTTCTCCAACTGCGTCATCTCTAGTTTTTCCTAACACATTAAATTTTGTATAATCTTCCACATATACCAAATGTGAATGTCCGCCTGAAACAACCAAGCAAAGGTATGGTGGTGTCAATTCTTTATGTGTTATATAATTTGCTGCTATGTGCCCTTCTATGTGGTGTACTCCCACAAGAGGTTTATTCAATGCATACGCCATTGCTTTTGCCATTGAAAGACCAACAAGCAAAGCTCCGACAAGTCCTGGGCCGTATGTGCATCCGATTATATTAACATCTTCCAATTTAATTCCAGCTTTTTCTACAGCTTCCTTTACTACATATGTTATATTTTCGACATGATTTCTTGAAGCAATCTCAGGAACTACGCCACCATATTTTTTATGAATATTTATTTGCGTCGCTATTATGTTCGATAATACATCTCTTCCATTTTTCACTATGGCAACTGATGTTTCATCACAACTTGATTCAATCGCTAAACATATTATATCTTTTGCCATTTTTCTTCCCCCTAATTTATATAAATAGGCTTAATATTTGACCAATTATCCAAGTCATACCATTCGCAATTCCTCCAACAACCGGTGTTATAATTAAGCTTGGTAACTCTGTCACATACAATATAACAAGAATTATCGTCGAAAATCTTTCTAAATTCCATAAAAATTCTTTAGCTTTTCCTTTTAGAAAATATCCCCATATCTTTGAACCATCAAGCGGAGGAAAAGGAAGCAAGTTAAAAACGCCAAGTGATAAATTTATATATGCCCCCAAATACGTGCACCTTATGATAATATCAATAAAATTGTTAGCTGGTGCAAAAATATGTGTAAGAGCATAAATGAAAAATAGTATAAATGCTATTATAAAGTTACTAACTGGTCCTGCAAGTGCAACCTTCATGCTGTCTTTTGCGGGATTCCTATAATAAGTTGGGTCTATTTCAACTGGCCTTCCCCAACCAAAGCCTGCAAATAACAAACATATTGTTCCAACAGGATCCAAATGATGTAATGGATTTAGCGTTAGTCTTCCTTGTCTTTCTGGTGTAGGATCTCCAAGTTTATCTGACATTCTTGCATGAGAATATTCATGCACTGTAATTCCTAAAATAAGCCCAGGCAAAATTAATAATGTGCTCATTAATTCTGCTTCATCAAAATTTATTATCCCTCTAATTATCATTATTGCAATAAATATCCAAAACAGCTTTCTTATATCTATTCCATTAAACATGCATCAAATTCTCCTTTTCAAAAATTTAGGTCGCTTTTTTAAAAAGCGACCACTATACTTTTCTTTGCACAAGTAGTCTTTTAATAACTTATGCTATTTTTATTTAGTCTAAAGGTTTCATTGTTGGAAATAAAAGCACATCTCTTATAGAATAGCTGTTTGTTAATAACATGACCATTCTATCTATACCTATTCCAAGTCCTCCTGTAGGTGGCATTCCGTATTCTAACGCTTGAACAAAATCTTCATCTATCATGTTTGCTTCTTCGTTTCCTGCTTCTCTTTCTGCCATTTGTGCCATAAATCTTTCTTTTTGATCTATTGGGTCATTAAGCTCTGAGTATGCATTTGCGTACTCTCTGCCGCCTATAAATAATTCAAATCTTTCTACTAATCTTGGATCTGATGGCTTTTTCTTTGTAAGTGGAGAAACTTCAACTGGATAATCAATTATAAATGTAGGTTGCATCAATGTTTCTTCTACTTTTGCTTCAAATACTGCATTTATAACATGTCCTCTTACCATATTGTCGTTTTCTAGTTCTACACCAATGCTCTTTGCAAGTTCTCTTGCTTCTTCATCAGTATTTGCCTTATTGAAATCAGCTCCTGTAACCTCTTTTATTGCCTCTATCATAGGTATTCTCTTCCAACCTGGTGCTAAGTCTAAGTCTAAGCCTTGATAATTTATTTTTGTATCTCCTGTTAACTTTTTAGCAAGCGTTGAAAAGATTCCTTCTGTAATATCCATCATATCGTTATAATCTTCGTATGCTGCGTATAATTCTACTGTTGTGAATTCTGGATTATGTTTAATATCCATTCCTTCATTTCTAAATAATCTACCTATTTCATATACTTTATCAAACCCACCAACTATAAGTCTCTTTAGATATAACTCTGGTGCAATTCTTAAGTACATATCTATGTCCAATGTGTTGTGATGTGTTATAAATGGTCTAGCTGCAGCTCCACCTGGAATTGTATTTAAAACTGGTGTTTCAACTTCTAAATAGCCTTTTTCGTCTAAAAATCTTCTTAATTCCCTTATAATTAGGCTTCTTGCAGCAAATGTATTTTTTACATCACCGTTCATTATTAAATCAACATATCTTTGTCTATATCTAAGCTCTGTATCTTTTAACCCATGATATTTTTCTGGAAGTGGTCTAAGCGACTTAGAAAGCAATGTAATTTCTTTAACTCTTATAGAGATTTCTCCCATGTGTGTTTTAAACACAACACCTTTCACACCAATGATATCACCTATATCAAATTTCTTGAATTCTTCATAACTTTCTGCACCAACTTCATCTAATTTAACATATATTTGAATTCTTCCATACATATCTTGTAAATCGCAGAATGTAGCTTTTCCATGACCTCTTTTGCTCATAAGTCTACCTGCTATACTAACCTCTACTTCTGGTGCCTCTTCTCCCTCTACCGGGGCAACGAATTTTTCTTTTATATCTTTACTATTATCCTTATTGTCGAATTTAACAATTTGGAATGGGTCTTTTCCTTTCTCTTGTAAATCCTTTAGTTTTTCAATTCTTATTTTAATTAGTTCGTTAATGTCTTGCTCTTGTTGTTCTTCAGAAACATTGTTTCTTTCTTCACTCATATAAAATTCCCCTTTCTTCTAGTAAAGTTATGGTGTAATTTTACCATACAAACAAATATTTTGCAATGTCTTGTGCGCAAAAAAGGTGAAATTCTAATGAATTTCACCTTCAATACTATTTTGTTATTTTTAAGATTTTAAATTGTAGCATTCCACCAGGTGTCTCTACGTCAACAACATCATTTTTCTTTCTACCTAATAAAGCTTTTCCAATCGGTGATTCGTTAGAAATCTTGTTTTCTGATATATCTGCTTCAGTAGAACCAACTATTTTGTACTCAACTTTTTCATTATACTCAACATCTAATACTTGAACTATATTTCCAACTTGAACTGTTTTTGTCTCAATATCATCTTCATCTATTATTTTTACATTTCTTAATTTGTTTTCTAATTCTACAATTCTCATTTCAACTTGAGCTTGTTCATTTTTAGCTTCATCGTATTCTGAATTTTCTGATAAATCTCCAAAGCCAAGAGCAACTTTGATTCTTTCAGCTATTTCTCTTCTTTTTTGTGTTTTTAAATATTCAAGCTCCTCTTCTAATTTTTTTAAACCTTCATATGTCAATAATGTTTCATTTTGTGGCATATTACATCATTCTCCTTTTTATCATGCGTTTAATCGCTTTTTAGTAACTCACATTGCACATCAATAATATGTTACAATCATTTATATTAATCATTTGTTCTACTTTTGTCAAGCACATTTTTTATGGAATTATTGTGAAATATCCCCAAATACTTTTAGAAGGTCATCTTCATTTATTTCTTTATGTTCGAGTAGATATGATACTACATTATCGATTTTTTCTTTGTTTTCTTCTATAAGTGTTATTGTATCTTTAAAACATGCATCTAGAATATCATTTATTTTCTTTTGAACTATATTCGCCATTTCGCCATCTGCTTTTTCTATTTGTCCAAGACCTAAGTCTGACATTCCGAACTTAGTTATCATAAGATTGGCTATATTGGTTGCACTTTCCAAGTCAGATGAGTTTCCATTTTCAAATTCTCCGAAATATACTTGTTCTGCTGCCATACCTGCCAATTTTGTCTTTATATCGTTCAATAATGCTGTTTTTCCTTTTGTATACCCGTTTGAAAGATTATTGTGCAAAACATATCCTAAAGTTCCTGTTCCTTCCGCATTTATTGTTATTTTCTTTATTCCAGAATTTTTAAACAACAATAAACGAGTAACCGCATGCCCAACTTCATGTACCGCAGTTCGTTTTTGAGCATCATATGTTATAAGACTCACATCTATCATGTTTTTTCCATTATAAACAATTTTCGTCATTTCATTTATTGTTGGAATGCTATTTTCATCAACTATCCCAATGACTTTTTCTTTATTCTTAGCATATTTCATTATCATTTCTTGAATAACCTTATCAACAAATCTTCCATTTCCAATATTTTCGACATTACAGAAATATTTCATTATCTTAAGTGTTTCTTCTCTTGCTGTTTCAGTTATACTTAATCCCATTTTTTTAGTCTTTTTATCAAAAATTTCTAGAAGTTCTTCTGCTGAATAATCTGGAAAATCAAATGTATATCCAATTCTAGATGCAATTCCGGAATTACTTGCTATAAAATCTTGCATCTCGTCTTTATATCCTGCAAATATAACAACTAATTGATCTTTTTTATCTTCCATTGCTTTTATAAGTGTTGCTATCGCCTCAGCACCAAAATCATTTTGTGCATTTTTAGGAGTTAGTGAATATGCCTCGTCTATGAACAAAACACCACCTAATGCTCTTTCTATCACTTCATTTGTTTTAACTGCTGTTTGCCCCACGTATTCAGCAATCAAGTCTTTTCTTTCAACTTCAACTAGTTTATTTTCATGTATTATGCCTATTTCAAAAAGTATTTTAGCTATAATCCTAGCCATCGTAGTTTTTCCTGTTCCAGGATTTCCTGTAAATATCATATGAAGATTTTGATTTGGAATATTTATCTTATAATTTTTAGCTTCTTTTATAAACCTAACATACTCTTCAAATTCTTTTACTTTTTTCTTCACTTCAGT
Source organism: Clostridiales bacterium UBA4698 (assembly GCA_002404755.1). Taxonomy (GTDB): domain Bacteria; phylum Bacillota; class Clostridia; order TANB77; family UBA1234; genus UBA1234. The sequence goes on from DHKI01000035.1 coordinate 10,078, forward strand.
CATGCCAACAATTTCATCAAGCATTGTATCAATTTCAATTTTATTATATTTCACACTAGAATTATTTAGCTCTTCTATCGTAGGAATATCTGCAGTTGAAATTAATTTTATGTCATCAAATTCACTTATTGCGTGTTTCATTATAACTTCTTGTACTAATTTATCGACAAACCTTCCGTTTCCGAAAGATTTCTTCTTAGAATAGTATTCACACAAATCTTTTATTGGCTTGCTTGTTTCTTCAGCACAAACAAAACCTGAATTTTTCATTTTTAAATAAAATATCTCCTCAAGTTCTTCCATTGAATAATCCGGAAAATCAAATGTATATCCAATTCTAGATGCTATTCCCGGATTGCTATCAATAAAAGATTTCATTTCATCTTTATATCCCGCAAATATAACAACAAATTTATCTCTGTAATCTTCCATCGCTTTTATAAGAGTTGCTATTGCTTCTGATGCAAAGTCTCTAGAACCACGCTCTGTCGCAAGAGTATAAGCTTCATCTATAAATAAAACGCCACCCATCGCTTTTTGTATTACTTCAGACGTTTTCGGAGCTGTTTGTCCTGTATATTCTGCAACTAAGTCTTTTCTTTCAACTTCAATCAACTTGTTTTCTTTTATTATGCCCAAATCGAATAGCATTTTCGCCATAATTCTTGCTACAGTAGTTTTTCCTGTTCCAGGATTACCTGTAAATATCATATGCATATTTGTTTTATTTATGTCTAAATTATTAGCCTTTGCTCTTACTTTAAATAGCATATACTTTTCAAACTCTTTTACTTTATCTTTAACATTTTGAAGTCCTATGATATTTTTTAGACTCTCTTCTACAGTTTCCTTTTTATATATATTTTCCGGAAAAACTATCTTATCTTTTGCATTGGCATACATTACAAGATAATTAACTAATTCTCTATCAGAAAATGGTATGAAGTTCTTATTCATTCCAATCCATTCTCTAAACTGAATTTTATATTCATCTTTCTTATTTCTAAGTTCATCAATTAAATCTGTTTTTATGTTGTTTAGGTACAAGTCAAACATTTCGTCCAACGTTAAATCTGGTATCTTGAATATATTGCTTTGATATATAAATTTTATTCTATTATCTAATTCAAAGAATTTTTCTAATTCACTTTCCGAACACTCTATGATAATGTAATTCTTAAATGACATCTTGGTAATCAATTCAATCACGTGATTATATTGCTTGTTTCTAAGTTCATGGTATCCACCTGTTCCCTTAGAAAGATAAGTATTACAATCGCTTATAAATTCCTCTACGCCATTTAAAATATATAGTTTTCTTTCTTTAAGCTCAGGATACTTTATAGCCTCTTCTGTATAATAGCTTACACCATTTACGTCAGCAATACCTTTATCTTCTAACAACTGTCCAGACCAAGAATATGCACTGCTTGAAGCTAAATTTTGCAGTGACATTTTAATCACATCATTAGTTCCTATTTTTTGCACTTTCACTAGCAATTCTTTTATTCTTGAAATGAAATTTTTTCTTTCTAAAATATCTTCGCCTGCAATAATGCAATGTAAGTCATTTTGTGCTCTACTTAAAATCATATCTACTAAAGAATCAATATTTTCAACACTGTTTTTATAATCTTTTAAATCTGCCGCAATATTCTCTTTTTCACTTTCGATTGACAATAGCTTTTTTTCTTTTAATGCTAATATTTTTTCGTCTATTTCTTCTTTGTGCTTCTCATAATACTTTCTATCTTCTGATATCTGATTTTCTTTTCCAGATCGTTTTAAATAATAAATATATCCTGCTATGACATAAACACACATCGTCAATCTACAACTATACGCATTGCAAAACTCAAAGCTACAGTCTGTTTTTCTTTCTAATACAGATACATATTCATCCGCTTTCTCTGGCATATTAGATATATCTTCATTAAATACTTTATATTCATTGCACGAAAAAGCTGATCTTATAACAATCCTTTTATTCGGATTTAATATATTCTCCACATATATAAAATTTCTATTTACAAGCTCATTACAAAATTCAAATGTTTTGTCTGTAACTTCTTTTAAGCCATTTTCAACATTCCATACGAAATCAAATTCATTGTTTATTTCATCTTTCTCTTTTCTAAATTTTTCTCTTTCTATAAGTTTTTCTCTTAATAATCCGTTATTTTTCAAATACAAAACGTATGCTGCAACTTTTTTAGGGCATTTTTGGAATGGGCACTTTTCGCATCTCGAATCCAATAATTTGTTTATGCCAACAGTAAAGTCAAAATTCTTCTCGCCATATATACTTTTGCCATTTATTTTTTTGTTTTTCTTTATTGCCTCATATAGCTCGCCAGTATCTATTTCTAACCCACATAACGAGATTATATTCGACTTTATAATAAGTCTATTTTTATCGTCTACACTTAATGACATATTACCTTTTCTTATGAATTCATATGAAATTTCTAGCATTTCATCGCTTATATACTTAAGACCATTTGGTGCATTAAAATTAAACGTATATGTTTTTATTTCAGAATTTCCTGAAAGGTCTGGCATATCAATTTGATTATCAATTGCTTGAAATGACATATTCGTTTTTTGTGTTTTTTCTTGATATTTTGCAAACTCATCTTCTCCTATGCATTCAGTAAGACCATTTTTTCTTGCTATTCCATTATACTCATCAATTTTTTGTTTAAGTGTTTTCTTAGCATCAAAATAAATAGCTCCGCCCTTTTGCATTCTCCTTAAATTCATGGATAAGTAAAAAATTTCCGCCATTACTAATAGTTGTTCATTGTATTTTTTATTTTCGTAATTAAGATTCTTAATCAATTCAACTTTAACATTTTCGCCAAATACCTCTTCATCAATCAGATTATTTTGCTCTAAGCTAAAATTAATTTTTGAAATCAACTTTGCCGTATTTTTATCCAATTCCTCATATATAGGGAAAACCATATAAATTCCATCAACATTTTCTAAAAACTTAGGAAAGAATATGTAATTTACATTATTAGAATTGTTTTCCTTTCTCCACTTACTAAGCATAGATGATAATATTTTTATACCATCATTTTTAATTTCACTATTTTCCATAAGCCTCACAACATATAAATATGCTGTGCCTCCTTTCTTCTTTTGTAATTTAAAGTTTTTACTTATGTATGCTATAGTTTTTACCTATTTTTTCAAACTCTTCTCCGGTTATTTTTCCACTTTTACCAAAATAGCCATTAATTTTATACTTTTCCATAAAAAACACTTTTTCATTATCTTTGATTTTTCTAAGCGGCCTATACAGCTTCGCTTCACATACAGCTAACTTTCTGAAATGCTCACTTGGAATGCCAATTCCAGATATATCTACATCATTTATGACAATTCCTTCAAAATTTTTTCTAAGCTCAGTTATCTTTTCATTCAAAGATATAATTATTGAGTATTTAGTAAAAAGCATCTTCTTTAATTCTTCCTGCTTAAAATCCATATTTATAATTATATTGTCTCGAATAAAATTCTTAGTATTACTATCATATAGTTTTATCATGTAACCATATTTTTCATATAGTTTTTCGGATATCTTCTCATACTTTGTATAGTTTTTAGATACAATGCTAAGTTGTTTTATATCTTTCGAAATACATTCTATTAAATCAAGATTTTCTATACTATATTCATTCATCAAAAGAACAATTTTTAGTTTAGCTTTTTCTATTTTCGTATATTTAGCTATATCTTCAATTATTTTCGGCAAAAGGATTTTTCCCATTCTGTTTCCTGTAACAATATATTTTCTTTTGTCCAATAAAGAATCACATAAATATTTTTTGCTTTTTAGTTCATCATTTAGTACTACATTTTGAACTTTATACTTTTCAAAATTTTTAAGCAGAATTCTAGAAAGCCTACTCTCATTATTGGTTTTAGGGACTGAGATTTTCACTTCTCCCAAAATTTCTTCGGCAAGGCAACCACCAAAAATTCTTTTCTTATTCGAATAATCAACAAGTGCATAGAGCATAAAAACACCTCCATCTCTTACATCATATTCTCTTGTCCAAAAAACATTACTTTTTATTTAAAGTTTCATTTATAACTTGCCAACTTTCAGGAGTTTCAAATCCCCATCTCCAAGAAGCCACTCCAGCCAAATTATATTTATTAACTAATTCAATTTTTTCTTTTAACGCATTTTCATCTTCAGCCCAAATTCTTTCAAGAATATTTTGATTTCTGTATTCCACATAATATTGACCCAATTCATCATCCCAAGTTACGCTACCATTATATTTAGGATTTGCCAAATAATTTTTCACACTTTTCATATATAATGTTGATGTAGAAATTCCTTTTAATATTTCTTCATCGCCACTCATCGTGATTTTGTCCTTTCTATATTTTGAATAAAAAGGAACGCATAGTACTAGCTTTTTGTTATCTACTTTTTCTCTTTCTATAACTTTATTAATATTATTTTCAACCCATGTAAGGGACGCAACAGGCCCTGCCTTTGTTCTTCCATATTGATCATATGCCATAAGCATCATATAATCACATGCATCAGATATTGCTTTATGGTCATAACATAACGACCAGGTTTCACTTCCATCTGGCACGTTCACATCAACAGATGCAATCAAATTGTTCCTTCTAAGAGTTGCTGAAAATTCTCTGATAAGTTGAGAAAATTCATCTTTATCTTTCATTTTCATATTTTCGAAGTCAATGTTAATTCCCTCAAATCCATATCTTAAAGCTAATTCAACTACATTAGCTATAATATTTTCTCTTGCATGCATATCTGTAACCAAAGCAGATGTCTTTTCTATACCCATTGAATCATTTTTTAGTGTTGGCCAAAGTGTATATCCTTTGCTCTTAGCCCACTTTATATATTCACTACTTAACGTATTAAATTTTATATCTCCACTTGTGTTTTTCATATAAATCCATGTAGGCGAAATTATATTAAGTCCTTCTATTTTTTCTTGATCTAATCTATTAGGAGTGTAATTTTCAGCATATTCCCAAGTTAAATTAATTTTCTTTGTGATTGTATTCTTATTATCTTCTATAATTTTTTTATCCAATACAATAGTTCCATCCAAATCTTGTCTCTTTACATATCCTAAATCTCCATTTGATGTTCTAACCTTTGCATATTCTTCGCTTTCTTCTCCGCTAAACACTGTCAAAACTTCGCCAGCTTTTACCTTTCCAGTTGTTAGCGAAAGTTGTTTTTTATAAAGTTTAACTTTTTCCTTTTGATTCATTTTTATTTCTTTATATTCAATATTATCAGTGGTTATTATCAACTTTTCATTATGAACAACTGTTATATTATACATTTTTTGCAATTCTTCCACTGGCACATAGATAACACCATTTATTTTCTTTGCTGGCACTTTAATATTCTTTGAAGTGCCGTTTAAATTCAAAGAATTATCATCTAATTCCATTTTTATAACGTCAGTATCACCTGTGATTATGACAGTATTGTACTTTTCATCAAAATAGATATATTCATCAAAATATTTTTTTATCGTATCAAAAGAAAGCATTGCTTTGCCATCTATAAAAATGGCTACATCTGGCATATTTCTCGTCACTTCTGCATCATCTATAATAACTCTTATTTCTTCATCTCTATAATATATCGGAGCGATATAATATTTTGTGAAACCACATATCATGTACGATACAAATAGGAAAACACATATAATAAACAATTTTAACACAAAAAATTTTTTCATTCGATTAGTCCCTTTCATTCCGATTTTATATATAACCATACAATTCTATGATATACAAAAAAAGTTTGAAATGCAAGAAATTTCGCACAATAACATTGGTCTAAAATAAATATTTTTTGTCGAAATCACTTTATTTTTAATACTATTTATTGTATACTTGTATATGTAGGTTTCACTTTTTAAGAAAGGGGGAAAAAATATGACAATATGGACGGCTTGGCTTATTTTTTCAGGAGTTTGTTTTATACTAGAAATAGCAACTGAAGGTTTTCTTGTTTGTTGGCTTGGTGTTGGTGGCTTATGTGCAATGGGATTAAGTTTCATAATTCCAGAAAATTTAGTAGCACAATTTATTGTTATGGCTGTAGTTTCAACAATACTAATACTTTGCACTAAAAAATTTACTAGAAAGATTTCTGAAAAAGATAACGTTGCAACCAATGTGTACTCTATTCTTGGAAAGAAAGCCATCGTTTCTCAACAAATTGATAATATTAAAGGTCAAGGTCAGATAAAAATCGATGGAGATATCTGGTCTGCAAGAAACGATGAAAATGATGATGTAATTTCAGAAGGTGACACCGTTGAAATACTTCGTATTGATGGTGTAAAAGCAATGGTTAAAAAAATTTAATTTAGGGGGTTTTATTATGTGGTGGCTTGCAATTTTACTATTTTTCATTATTTTTATTGCTTTAAAATCGATTAAGGTTGTTCAACAATCTGAGGTATATATTGTTGAACGTTTAGGAAAATATCATGGAACACTAGGAGCTGGTCCTCAATTTATCGTACCTTTTATAGACAAAATTAGAGCAAAGGTAGATTTAAGAGAACAAATTAAAGATGTTCCTCCTCAAAGCGTTATAACAAAAGATAACGTTACAATAAGAATCGACACAGTTGTATTTTATCAAATAACAGATGCAAGAAAAGCTATTTATGAAATTCAAAATTTAGGTGTTGCTGTACAAAACTTAACAACAACAGCAATGCGTGATGTAGTTGGTAAGATGGATTTAGATAGTACATTTAGTTCAAGAGAACAAATTAACGTTCAACTTCGTCAAATACTTGATGAAGGCACAGATAAATGGGGATGCAAAGTTAACAGAGTTGAAATAAAAGATATTGATCCTCCAAAGGATATAAGAGACGCAATGGAAAAACAAATGAACGCTGAAAGAAATAAGAGAGCATCTATTCTTGAAGCCGAAGGTCAAAAGCAATCAGCTATAACTATTGCTGAAGGTCAAAAAGAATCTAGTATTCTTCAAGCTGATGCTGAAAAAGAAGCAAACATTAGAAGAGCTGAAGGTGTTAAACAAGCTAAAATTCTTGAAGCTGCCGGTGAGGCAGAAGCTATTCGTTCAATCGCAGAAGCTAAAGCAAAAGAAGTTGAAGTTGTTTACGGTGCAATAAAAAATGCTCAGCCTGATGAAAAACTAGTTGCTTTGAAAACATTAGAGTCACTTGAAAAAGTTGCTGATGGTCAAGCAAATAAGATATTCATACCATTCGAAGCTACAAAAGCTTTAGCTGGACTTGGTTCATTAAAAGAAATAACAAAAGAATAATTAAATTCTAGGCCAGTCGATTTAGGCTGGTCTTTTTTAATTTTAATTTTACAAATTCAAGAAACTACACGGTTTCAAAAGAAAGGAATTTATTATGGAAAAAAAAGATATTCTATGGACAGATAAAAAAAGACCTTTTTTCGGTCTTCCTCTTTCGTTCACAAGATACACATTGACTAGAGATAAACTTATAATAACCGTACAATTTCTTTCTCTTCATGAAGAAGAAATTAGGCTATATAGAATAATGGACGTAACATTAAAACAAAGTCTACTTCAAAGATTATTCGGTGTTGGTACAATTCACTGCTGTTCAGTTGACGTATCTTCTCCAGAATTTGATATTTCATCAGTAAGGATGCCAAGAAAAGTAAGAGATATGCTTTCAGAGGCAGTTGATACACAAAGAAAAGAAAGAAATATCACAAGTTCAGAATTCATAAAAATGGATTTAAATGACTAAATAATAATAAAAGAGTTGCACTCCCAATTAGTCTTCACTAATATAGGAATACAACTCTTTTTATTTTAATTTAATTTGGACATGTGTAAATTCAATCAGAAATTAGTACATTCCTTCCATTCCGCCTGCCATAGCTGCTCCATGGTCACAACCACATTTATCTTCTTTTTTATCTGCAACTAAGCTTTCTGTTGTAAGCACCATCGAAGCTACACTAGCTGCATTTTGAAGAGCTGTTCTTGTTACTTTAGTTGGGTCAATTATTCCCTCTTTCTTCATGTCTACATATTTTTCATTTAAAGCATCAAATCCTATGCCAACATTGCTTTGTCTTACCTTATCTAATATTACACTTCCTTCTAAGCCTGCGTTAAATGCGATTTGTTTTACTGGTTCTTCAAGAGACAATAAAACTGTCTTTACACCAGTCTTTTCATCTCCTTCAGTTTCATTTAATAATTTTTCAACAGCTGGCATTGCATTTACATATGCTGTTCCACCACCAGCTACGATACCTTCTTCTACTGCAGCTCTTGTTGCAGAAAGTGCATCTTCTATTCTTAATTTCTTTTCTTTCATTTCTATTTCTGTTGCAGCACCAACTTCAATTACAGCTACACCGCCAACTAATTTTGCAAGTCTTTCTTGTAATTTTTCTTTATCATAGTTTGACTCTGTTCTTTCAAGTTCGCTTCTTATATGCTGTACTCTTTCTTCAAGAGCTTTTTTATCACCAGCACCGTCAACTATTATAGTTGTATCCTTTTGAACTTTTACTTGTCTTGCTCTACCTAGTTGTGTTAATTCAACATCTTTTAATTCAAGACCTAATTCTTCTGTTATAACTTCGCCACCAGTTAAAATTGCAATATCTTGTAGCATTTCTTTTCTTCTATCACCAAATGCTGGAGCTTTTACTGCAACACATCCGAATGTGCCTCTTAATTTATTTAATACTAGTGTTGTTAGCGCATCACCTTCAACATCTTCTGCTATTATTACTAGTTTTTTGCCTTGTTGAACAATCTTTTCAAGTATTGGTAATATCTCTTGAATGTTTGTAATCTTTTTATCTGTAATTAAGATATATGGATCTTCCATAACAGCTTCCATCTTATCTGTATCTGTTACCATGTATGGTGAAATATAACCTTTGTCAAATTGCATACCTTCTACAACTGTTAAGTTTGTTCCCATCGTTTTTGATTCTTCTATAGTAATTACACCATCATTTGAAACTTTTTCCATAGCGTCTGCAATTAGTCCACCAATTGTTTCATCATTTGCAGATATTGCTGCTACTTTTGCTATATCTTCTTTTCCGTTTACTTTTGTGCTGTTTGCTTTTATTGCTTCAACAGCTGTATCAATAGCTTTTTGCATACCTCTTCTCATTACCATTGGATTTGCTCCAGCAGCAACATTTTTAATTCCCTCTCTAATCATTGCTTGTGCAAGGACAGTAGCCGTTGTAGTACCATCACCTGCTACATCGTTTGTTTTTGTAGATACTTCTTTTACAAGTTGTGCTCCCATATTTTCAAATGGATCATCTAACTCTATTTCTTTTGCTATTGTAACACCATCATTTGTAATTAGTGGTGCACCAAATTTTTTATCTAATACTACATTTCTACCTTTTGGTCCAAGTGTAACCTTAACAGTATTTGCTAATGCGTTAACACCTCTCTCTAAAGCCTTTCTTGCATCTTCACCATATATAATTTCTTTACTCATATAAAACACCTCCTAAATTAGTCTTCAATGATTGCTAATATATCATCTTGTTTTACAATTATGTATTCGTCATCATTATATTTTAATGTTGTTCCTGCATATTTTGAATAAACTACTTTATCTCCTACTACAAGTTGCATTTTTACTTCTTTACCATCTACCATTCCGCCAGGTCCAACGGCAACTACCTCAGCAATTTGTGGCTTTTCTTTACTTGTTTGTGCAAGAACAATCCCGCTTTTGGTTGTTTCTTCATTCTCTACAGCCCTTAATACTACTCTATCCAATAATGGTTTTATCATTTTTAAGACCTCCTATTATAAAACAATTAGCACTCTCTTTTTATGAGTGCTAATTTATAATATACTTTTCTATTTTTTTTGTCAATAGACTAAAATTATTTTTCACAATAAATTCATCGACAAAAATTCTTAATAAATAAGGACACTATTATTGTTTCACTTAAAAATCGAATGTTTTCTGCAAACACTTTTAAATCAAGTAATTTAAATAATATTGTCCTATTAAACTATTGCTCCGATTTACTATAAATTATGCACGATACTTTGTATGAAATATAGTATATAATCATTGTTCCTAAAAAGAATACCATTGGCATAAGAATTTTTGTCGTTTCACTTATGTTTTCCGTCATTTTGGGAGTGCTAAAAATTCCAACTATAAGTGAAACAAAACTCATCGTAATTATTATTGAAATAAGTCTGCCCTTTTCTGGTCCATATTTATATATAAAAGGAATTTGAAAAGCTTGCACGAGTGCTATTCCAAACAAACCTGCAAATATAGTGTTTAAAAGCATGCCTAAATTTATTAGCGTTTTCGTGGTTATATAAGTTAATACTATATTTAGCACTGTTCCTAAAAATGCTCCAAAAAATGTTGCTAAAATTATAAATATATATTTCGACTTTACAACTTCTTTTTTAGTTAAAGGAAGTGTCAATATATATCTATCAGCCTTTGAGCTTGCATCGTAATTAAATGATGCTATTGCAAACATTCCAAAAACCATTGCCATAAGCATAAGTAGCACTTGATTTATACCATCACTTGAAAAAGATGAAAATATAAAAATTGCAATATATAAAACTATAGTTCTTCTATATGTTTTTAGCTGTAAAATATCTTTCATTATTAGACCTTTGATTTTTTCCATGTTATTTTACCCCCTTTATATAAATAAGCATTATATCTTCAAGACTTGGTCTATCAACAACTGAAATATTATATTTCTTTTTAAACTCATTTTTATCTTCCACAAGTACTTCGTAATCGTATCTATTCTTTTTGTATTTTATATAATCATTACTGTTGATTGTCTTGAATTCTTCTTCGCTACATTTTGCAAGTCCGTACTTTTCTAGTAGCTCATCTCTTTCTTTACTTAATATTATTTTTCCTTCGTTTATAAATGTTATATAATCTGCTATATGTTCCAAATCCGAGGTTATATGGCTTGAAACTAATATGGAATTTTCACCATTTTGTATAAACTCTTGAAAAATATCTAAAATCTCATTTCTAGCAACAGGGTCTAATCCCGATGCTGGTTCATCTAATATTAAAAGCTTAGGCTTATGAGATATTGCAGTTGCTATTTTTAATTTCATTTTCATTCCGCTAGAAAACTCTTTAGATATTTGTTTTCTAGGTAATTTAAATTTTTCTATGTATTCAAAGAATAATTTTTCATCCCAGTTTTTATAGATATTTTTCATTATTTTATTTATATCTTCCACATTCAAATATTCAGATAAAAAGCTATCATCTAGCACAACTCCTATATCCTCTTTTATTTTCTTTTCTTCTTTTTTATTATCTAATCCAAAAATCTTAATCTCACCTGAGCTTGGGTTTATTAAATTCAAAATCGCTTTAATTGTAGTTGTTTTACCAGCACCATTTTCACCTATAAAACCCATTATCATGCCCTTTTGAAGTGACAAATTTATATCTTTCAATTCAAAATCTTTATACTTCTTGCTTAACCCTTTTACCTCTAAAACATTTTCCATAAACTCATTCCTCCGAATATAAAATATCTAACATTGTTTTAACCTCTTTTTTAGAAATGCCACTCAACTTCGAAATTTGAACTGCAGTATCTAGCAAATCTTGTATTTTTGCAAGTTGTTCTTCTTTAATTAGTTCAACATTTTTGTGTGCAACATAAGTGCCTTTTCCTGGTACAGTTTCAACATATCCCTCTTTTTCTAATTCATCGTATGCATTTTTTGTTGTAATTACACTTATTCTTAAATCCTTTGCCAAACTTCTAATAGATGGCAAAAGCTCCCCCGTCGCAAGTTCATTCGAGACAATTTTATTTTTTATTTGCTCTTTTATTTGTTCATATATCGGCTTATCACTCGAATTACTTATTATAATATTCATTTCACGCCTCCTTTGCTGTACATATACAGTATATACAGCTATAAAAAAATGTCAATAGGTTATTTAATAATAATACAAAAATAGTCATCTTCATTTTATCAAGAAGTACTTATTCATCAGTACCTCTTGTAAAACAAAGATGACTTTCTTCACTTATTTAAAATAATTTTATATGCTATCTACATTTTCTTTAGTAAATTTCTTATAATCTATTTCTAATTTATTTGCACCGCCTATTAGCTCTTCATCCCACTTCTCGTAGTCTTTTTGGCTAATTGCTTTTTTCTCTGCATTCTCGCCCTCTGTTACGTAGTATACAACACCTACTTTATCTGTATCTACATCATCTGGGAATGTATTTCCTTCATAATCTTTTTCAGATAATGATTTATCCCATGCATCTACCATTGCGAAATATTTATATGTGTCTGTACTTGCGTCATATTTATACACTTCATATGGCCATAGTTTGTCACCTGCAAGTCCTTGATTGTGTGAGGCGCTAACTTTTATAACACCATTATCATATATATCAAGTGTTGGGAAAACATCTGATAATTCCTTTACTACTTTGTCTGTTTCACTATCATAATCGTACATTACACCTATCATTCCTGCCATAAATGTTGAAGAATAATTTACTAGTAATTCTTCTTTTCCATCATTATCGAAATCAGCTATTGCAAAAAGGTTTTCAGAAAAGTCATATATATCATCCGTGGCTAATTTAGTTCCATCAGGCCATGTTTTATTTTCAAGAATGCCTTGCATAACTTTTTTATATGCTAATCTTCTAGCTTTTGCATCAGTATTTTCTTTTACTTCTAATCCGAAATTTGCATATGAGTCTTTTAATAATTTATCAAGGTTTGTATTAAAGCTCTCATCATCGCCCTCTATCCAACTTAAACTAATTGTTTTTGAGCTAAGATTTCCAAAAGTTTTTTCAGCAACATTTTCATACTCTTCTTCTGTTATAGAATTTTCATTGCTATCTTTGCATGTGATAGTTGCTTTTTCATTTTCATAAATTGTTGCTTTAGTAGCTAAAACACTGCGAGTTAATTTTCCATCTTTCAAAACAACATCATTAACACTTTCATAATATTCAGCAGCACCATTCTTGCACAAATCTGTAAAGATGTAATGATATTCATTAGTTGAAGCATCATAATAAACTTTTGCTCTATCTACAATAATATCAGGTTCTGATTCTCCCTCTTCATAATCTGTAGTAACTTTGTTTAACGCATCCATTGTTTCGTTTACTTCATAATAATTACTATATGTGTAAAGTCCTGTACCTTGGCAGCTTGCAGCTATAATCTCTAATCTTCCATTGTGGTCTAAATCTGTTACAGCATATTGAAATCTCTCATAGCCATCACTATCTTTCCACATAGAAACATTATCTTTTATGAGTGATAATTGTTTTTCGATTGGATCAACCTTTACTATGTCTCCGCCACCTGTTTCTGTATTTTCATTATCTTTCTTCAAATAAAAAATTGCACCTACTACACATACTATAATTGCAAGAACCACAATAACTATGGCCACTGCATTTCCTTTTTTATTATTCATAATAATCCCTCCATAAAGTTGATTATACTACTTTTTCAAGTGAAAATACAAGTACATTTGTAGTTTTGAAAATATTAAGAGCTAAACTACATATAATAAAACATGTACATTTAGCTCTTAACTAACAGCATTTTTATTTTTCTATTACTTTTTCTAAAAAAATCTTATTTTCAAAAGCACCACGTTTTTTGCTTTTTACATCAGCACAATCGATAACATCTTGTATCGTTTTATTTTCTAACTTAGCTAATGCTCTAATTACTTCAAGCATATCTGCTAATTCTTCAATTCTAGCATCGCCAGATACCTCTAGGACTTCTTTGTATTCTTCATATAGCTTTTTTTCTAATTCACTTTTATATGTACTATCATCTAATATTCTTGTTACAGCAATTTCTCCTTTTGCCTCTATTATGTTTGGTATATTGTCTCTTACTAGTTTATTATATATTCTTTCCATTTTTTCTTCCTCCTAATAATTTCATTATACCACATAATTTTTATTTTCTAGCATGGCTCATTTTCAATTATTATTTTGCTTATAACACCATCAGTTATATTAAATGTTATTGATATAAAATCAGAATATGGATAGCACCATATTATTTCTTTTGTATCTGTTGGTACTCTTGTTAAGTTTTCAGGATATGCTTCTTTTAATTTTTCTAATGTATCTCCAATGCTTATTCCTCTTTTGGTTTTGTATTTTGGTGATGTTGTTTCTATTTGCATTATGTAATAGTCATCTACATATGAAGCAAGCAAAGCTCTTATATATAAGTTATCATATGAGTACTCTCTTACTTGAAAGCCATCTGAACTATTATATTTTGATGATATTAACTCTTCTTTTACTGTTTTTATGCTATCGTTTAATTGAATTTTGTTTCCATCATTATCTGTTAATGCAAATTCATCATTTAAATCATTTTCTACTTTTGGTGCACCTAACTTAAAATTGTTATAAGATTTTTCTAATTCGCTTTTTATACTGTCTCCATCCATTACCCATTCTATGCTTGCTAAACTATATTCATAATCTTTAAAGTATATATACTCATATCTTTCATATGACTCATCTGTTAACTCTTCACCATCAGCATTTTTTATTATTATGTCTGTATCTTCTCCACCGTTTTTATAAATTATATCTTTGCTAGCAAGAAGTTTTTGCGTAATCTTTCCGTCTTTTAATACAACTTCATATTTTGCCTCATTATATTCTGCTGCACCATTTCTATTAACATTCGTAAAAACATAATGATATTCATTTTTTATGGTATCATAAAATACTTTTACAGTTGCATCCATTATATATGTTTGTATATCTTCATCTTTTAGGTTTGTCGTAAGCTCATTTATACCGTCTAAGCTTTCATTTATTTCATAATACTTATTGTAAGAATAAAGCCCTGTGCCATCACAGTGAGAAGTAATTATTTCAAGTCTACCATTGTTATCTAAATCTGTTATAGCATAGCCATATGTAGCATACTCTTCAAGCTCTTTGGTTAAACTCCATTTAGAAATATTGTCTAAAATAATTGCTAGTTGTTTTTCACTTGTGTCATCTTTTCTAACATCTCCGCTTGATACAGTAGGCGTTATATTTTCTTGTGGTTTATTTCTTATTGATACAAACGTTGCTGCTATAACTACCAATATAGCAAGTATTACAACTACTATAACTCCTACCTTTCCTTTTTCACTTAATATGTTTTTAAATCTGTTTTTTGCACTCTTTTCACTTTCTGAAAAAGCTGTTGAAAGTATCGGTGCTTTAATATACTTTTTCATTTACATTCCTCCTCTTTCCATTGTTTTTTAATTACTACTGTTATAAGAAGCCAAATAAAATATCTCCATTTTATTTTATATTTGTTATCTAAGAACTTTGATATAACAATTATAAAAAGTATTACAATTGACATTGCAAGCGATATTTCTAAAAAAGTTTTAAACACCTATTTTGCCTCCTCTATAAATTTGCTTAATTCTTCAATATCTTTTTTAGAAAGCTTTTTACCGCCATATAAAGATGCAAGCAAACTTGAAATAGAATTTTGATGCATTTGTTTCAAAAAATTTTTACTTTCTTTTCTTAAGTAATCTTCTTTTTTAACAAGTGATGTATAATAATTCAATTTGCCAACTTTCTCGCAACTAACAAATCCTCTGGCAATGAGCCTATTTAATAAGTTAAGAAGAGTCGGTTTCACCCAAGTTTTATCAAGATTATCCATTATATAATCTGATGTAACTGTTTTGTCAGCATTCCATATAACCATCATAATTTCAAGTTCCGCCTCAGGTAGCTTACTATTATCTTTCATATATTACCTCCTTTTATTTTGGGTTGTGTTTACTAATTTTTTATAATTTAATTTATATTAAGACATTTGTCTAATTTGATTATATTATACAAATGTCTAAAATAAAAGTTAAGTGTATTTCGTATAAAAATATACTTTTCTTACATAATATTCTTGAGGTGATTTTATGGATAAACCAAACTTTTTTAAAGAAATGCCGATTGGACTTGCTATGTCACTTGGCATGAATGAATTTGCAATGGATTTTTATGCCGGATTAGATAGCAAGAAGAGAGAATCAATAAAACAATATATACAAAGAAGTACATCTGGCGATGATGCTAAAAAAAGAATTCGCACAGCCGTACAAGAATTAGAAAAACACAACCTTGACTTTTTAGACTAATTTATAAACTAACAATAGCCACATAAAAAATAGGATTCAAACTAGCTTTTAGCTTTGAATCCTATTTTTATGTAGTTTTATCCTATCTAACTTCTTTCTCGCTTATAACTTTGCCGTCTATATCTTTTAATTCTATTTTGTTTTCATCTATTACTAAATAGCTATGTGCTGTGTTTTCTTTTGGTAATGATATCGAGCCACTATTTACGCATATTATTCCGTCTTTTTCTTTTATAAATCCTGTGTGATAGTGTCCGTATACTAATACATCAATATTTTCTGGGATATTATCTATATTATATTTGTGACCATGCGTAAAGAAATATTTTTTGCCACCTATTGTTAGTTCAATGTTTTGTTGCATTTTAAATTCTGATATCATCTCATCTACTTCTGCATCACAATTGCCTTTTGTGCAAAGTATTTTTTCTTTCATACTATTTAATAATTTTGATACTTCCATTGGATTATAATCTTTTGGAAGTGGATTTCTTGGACCGTGATAATACAAGTCACCAAGTAAAATCAATTTTTCAGCATTTTCTCTTTTCATTATTTCTGGTATCTGACTTGCATAATACATTGACCCATGTATATCTGAAACTACTAATATTTTCATTTTTTCTCCTTATAAAGTGATTGTTATATTTATTCGTAGTCAACTACATCTATCCATCTGCTTAAGAAGTCTTGCTCTTCTTTTCTTTCTTTTGTCATTTGAGTTGCTGCTACTATTGGCAACCATCTTTGTATATTCTTTTTGTCTAATCCGCTCTTCTTTGAGAACAAATCCATATATTTCTCTGCTAGTTTTTCTTTTCCTTCCATTGAGAATATTAAGAATGTTCTTGCAGCATCTGCTGCTTCACTTCCTCTTGTTACATGTGCCCAGTCGATGATATATGCTGTTCCATCTGCTTTTATTATTATATTACTTGGATTAAAGTCTCCATGACATAATTTTGTGTGATTTTCCATTCCCTCTAATCTTTGTAACAAATCAAATTTTGTGCTTTCTGCTATGCAAGTTGTTTCTGTTAATTTTCTTCTGAATTTGTCCTTTATTCTTCCTAGCAATGGAACTGTGTGTGATTGTATATTTAATTGAATGTCAACAAACATATTTAAATATTCATCTTCTTTTTCTGGATGCTCTTCCATCAATTGATTTAATGGAGTTCCTTCGATATGCTCCATTACAATTGCCCATCTTTCACCTATTTTGCCTACTTCTATTAGTTTTGGCAAATTCAATTCTGTTCCCTCTTCAACTCTTGCATGATTTAAAGCTTCATTTAATATATTTGCCTTTGAATAATTTTCTACAAATAGTTTTATTGTTTTTCCATCATCTTTATATACTGTTTTTGTTTCTCTTTCAGCTATTGGATTGTTTAAAATATATTCCATTATCTTTCACCTCCGTAATATGCTTTTAGATACATTTCTTTTATTTCTTCCATTAGTGGATATCTTGGGTTTGAGCCTGTGCATTGGTCATCAAAAGCTTGCTCTGTCATCTCGTCTAATCTATCTAAGAAGTTTTGCTCATCTATGCCATAATCTCTAATTGTTTTCTTAATTCCGATTTTGTCTTTTAATTCGTTTATTGCCTTTATTAAGTTTTCTAATTTTTCTTCATCTGTGTTTCCGCCTAGGTTTAATGCCTCAGCAACTTCTGCATATCTTCTTAATGTGTGTGGGTGATCATATTGTGGGAATGTTCCCATCTTTGGTGGAACTTCTGCACTATTGAATCTTAATACTTCTTCTATCATTAACGCATTTGCTATACCATGTGCAATGTGATGGAATGCTCCTAGTTTATGTGCCATTGAGTGGCATACTCCTAAGAATGCATTTGCGAATGCCATACCAGCCATTGTAGCTGCGTTTGCCATTTTCTCTCTAGCCTCTGGATCATTTGCTCCATTTTCATATGCTCTTGGAAGATATTTAAATATATTCTTTAATGATTCTATTGCAAGTCCATCTGTATACTCTGTTGCCATCATTGAAGCATAAGCTTCTAAGCAGTGTGTTACGGCATCGATTCCTGATGCTGATGTTAAGCCTTTTGGTGCGTTCATCATCATGTTTGCATCTACTATTGCCATCTTTGGCATTAGTTCATAATCTGCAAGTGGATATTTTATTCCAGACTTTTCATCTGTTATAACTGCGAAAGGTGTAACTTCTGAACCTGTTCCTGCTGATGTTGGAACTGCTATGAAATATGCTTTTTCACCCATTTTAGGGAATGTGTATACTCTCTTTCTTATATCCATAAATCTCATTGCCATGTCCATAAAGTCTACTTCTGGATGTTCATACATAACCCACATTATTTTACCAGCATCCATTGCACTACCACCACCAACTGCTATAATGCAATCTGGTTTAAATTCGTTCATTGCTCTTGTTCCCTCTATTGCACATGCAAGTGTTGGGTCTGGTGCAACATTTGAAAATGTTGTATGCTCTATTCCCATTTCGTTTAATTTATCTGTTATACATTTTGTATATCCGTTTTCAAATAAGAAACTATCTGTTACTATGAATACTTTTTTCTTACCCATTACATTTTTTAATTCTTCTAAAGCTACAGGTAAGCAACCTCTTTTTATATATACCTTTTCAGGTGCTCTAAACCAAAGCATATTTTCTCTCCTTTCGGCAACTGTTTTTATATTTACTAGATGTTTTACTCCTACGTTTTCTGATACTGAGTTTCCTCCCCAAGAACCACAACCAAGTGTAAGTGATGGAGTTAATTTAAAGTTATATAAATCTCCAATACCGCCTTGAGATGATGGTGTGTTTATTAAAACTCTACATGTTTTCATTGTATTATAGAATTTTTCCATCTTATCTTTTCCTGTTAAAGTATCTACATATAAAGATGATGTATGACCTATGCCTCCATCTTCAACTAATCTTGTTGCCTTGCTTATTGCATCATCAAAGTCTTTTGCTCTATACATCGCTAGTACTGGTGATAGTTTTTCGTGTGCGAATTCTTCTGATAAATCTACACTTTCAACTTCACCTATTAGTATTTTTGTTGCATTTGGAACTTCAACTCCTGCTAAGCTTGCTATTGTTGTAGCTTTTTGACCAACTATTTTTGCATTTAATGCTCCATTTATTATTATTGTTTTTCTAACTTTTTCTGTTTCTTCTGGTGTTAAGAAGTAGCAACCTCTCTTTATAAACTCTTCTCTTACTTTATCATATACACTATCTAAAACGATTACTGATTGTTCTGATGCACAAATCATTCCGTTATCAAATGTTTTTGAATGGATTATTGAGTTTACAGCAAGTATTAAATTTGCAGAATCATCGATTACTGCAGGTGTATTACCTGCTCCAACACCAAGTGCTGGTTTTCCGCTTGAATATGCTGATTTAACCATACCTGGTCCACCAGTCGCAAGTATTAAATCCACTGATTGCATTAGATGAGTTGTTAAATCTAGTGATGGAACATCTATCCATGCAATTATTCCTTCCGGTGCACCGGCTTTAACAGCTGCTTCAAGTACAACTTTAGCTGCAGCTATTGTAGATTTTTTAGCCCTTGGGTGTGGGCTAATTATAATTCCATTTCTTGTTTTTAATGCTATAAGTGTTTTAAATATTGTTGTTGATGTTGGGTTTGTAGTTGGAATTACTGCTCCTAATATTCCTACTGGCTCTAATACTTTTTTTACTCCATAAATAGGGTCATCTTCTACAACTCCACATGTTTTTTCGTTTCTATATTTGTTGTAAATATACTCTGCAGCATAATGATTTTTTATAATTTTGTCTTCCACAACTCCCATTCCTGTTTCTTCTACTGCCATTTTTGCAAGTGGTATTCTTGCACTATTTGCAGCAATTGCTGCAGCTTTAAAAATCTCATCTACTTTTTCTTGTGAGAATTTTGCAAATTCATTTTCTGCTTTTCTGACATTTGCAATTGTTTCTTTTAGAGAATCTAAACTGTCTACAATTCTCTCTTCATTACTCATAAACCTTTACCTCCTATTATTCTTTTTCTTCATTGTTTAAGTTATATAGCTCTACTGAATTTTTTATGTCTTGTTCTTTTGCTCTTTTTCCAAACTTGTCTATTTCAACTACATTCTTAGGTCCATGATGTATACAAAGTGCACCATTTAAGCAACCTCCATCGCATGCCATTCCCTCGAAGAAATTATCTAATGATTTACCCATTTTTAGTTTCAATAGGTTAGCTTTGCATTCTGTAATTCCACTCATTGCAACAGGTTTCAAATCATCTACATCAAAATACTCTTTTGCAACTTTTTCCAATCCCTCTTTTATACCGCCAGATTTTGCAAATATTCTACCATAGAATGATGCATTATTTAAATCTGTTCCTTCTAGTGATTCAACATCGATTTCTTTTGCATCGAAAAATGCTTGCAATTCTTCAAAAGAAATAACTGAATCTATTGCACCTTTTGTTTTCTCCATTTTGTATTCTAGTTTCTTACTTGTACATGGACCAATGAATACTACTTTTGCAGTTGGATCAGACTTTTTGATTAGCATTGCTGCGTAAACCATTGGTGAAACACTGCTTGATATATACTTTGTAAGTTCAGGAAAATTCTTTTCAACATACATTACAAAAGATGGACAACAAGATGTAGTTAAAATTTTCTTTTCTTTAAATTCTTTTGCCTCGTTATACAAAGCGATATCTGCTCCTATTGCTGCTTCTACAACTTGATGGAAACCAAGTTTCATTATTCCTGTAACAACTTGTTCTGGTGTCACATTATCAAATTGTCCTGCTATTGATGGAGCAATAACTGCATAAGTATTATACTTTGTATTATTTTCAGATTTTCTTAAAATATCTACTGTTTCTAAAACAAATGATTTATCTGATATTGCACCAAATGGACATTGATATACACAAGCACCACAAGATATACATTTATCATTATCTATTTTTGCTTTTTTATTTTCATCTATTGTTAATGCATCAACTTTACATGCTTTTATGCAAGGTCTCTTTTGCATTATAATAGCTGAATAAGGACATACAGTTGTGCACTTTCCGCATTCTACGCATTTTTCTTTGTCTACAACTGCTTTATGATTTACTATGCTTATTGCACCTTTAGGGCAAGTATCAACACATCTATGAACTAGACATCCTCTACAAGCTGGTGTTACATATGCACCTTCAACAGGACATTCATCACATGCTATGTCTATTACTTCTACTGAATTTGGATTATTTTTATCTCCACCCATAGCAAGTGCTATTCTTTCTTCTATTACAGCTCTATCTTTATACACACAGCAACGAGCTATTGGCTTTGGACCCGGAGATAT
This sequence comes from Clostridiales bacterium UBA4698, assembly GCA_002404755.1. Lineage (GTDB taxonomy): Bacteria > Bacillota > Clostridia > TANB77 > UBA1234 > UBA1234. The sequence goes on from DHKI01000035.1 coordinate 31,695, forward strand.
TTGCTTTGGAATATCTCTATAACATGTGTCCAACTCATCTGCATATGCTTTTTTAATAACCTCTTTTAAAACCTTATATTTTAATTTTTGTACATAAGTATCAAAAATTTTCATTTTATCTTCACTTCCTTAATAATATTTAACACTAATTTTTTTACCCATCTGCTCTAAATTCTTAGAAAGCGTGTCTACCAACTTGAATTTTAATGTACTATTTATTGGCAAGTCACTATGTGCCTCATTAACTGCTTGGCCAACAAAGAAATTAACACTAGTTGCTTCTTCAAACAAAAAGTTTGCAATTAAAGAAGCTCCATCTTTTTTCATAAAATTCTTTGGTACATCACTATCTATTCTTAAATATTCTTCTGATAACTCTATTAGCCTTCTAAGAGTTATAACTCCTTCCGTCGTTAAGTCTATTCCTTTTATGAAACCTATTGGCGGAAGTTCGCTGTCTATATAATTTAAATCTGTCTCAACTTTTTCATGTAAATGATTTGCAACTATTTGTGATGTCGTTCCACCGCAAACAATTCTTATTCCTTCATTTCTCAAAAAATCTTCAACATATCTATCACAATCTTCTCTTCTAACAGGCGGACCTATCATTATATTTACGCATTCTTCTTCTCTTATTTTTATTGCTGCAACTGTAGTATCATCACCTGGTTCATTCATGTATAACGCTTTACTTGTACTAGCAAGTAAGTTTGCTACGCATCTTGCCGACATATGTGGCTTTATATTTTCATCCAGATATGCAATAATATCTTTTCTATCCCATCCTAAGTTCATTGTTTTACCAATGCCTGCATGTGGCACACCATCTGACATAACAAGTATCAAATCGCCACTTTTTAGTTTCAAATCTGATTTGTATATTTTCTTGTTTAATATTGTAATTTCTTCTCTTTCTAAATCTTTAAACACACCATTCGTGCAAAATATACATCTCGGATTATCAAATTCAAACATATATCCACTGCCTTCATCATTTATATGAATAACAGAAAATGTTGAATATGCAACTCCTCTTTCTTTGCACACCGGAAGTGTTTCTACAATTGTTTCAATACATTCTGCCATCGGAATTTCATTTGAAACCATCGTGCTTAGAATTTTTGATGTTAATGTTGATAAGATATTTGCTTTAACTCCACTACCAAGTCCATCTGCAAGAACTAAAGTAGTGTAGCCATCTTTTTTTACTATTGAAACTCTATCACCACATAATTCTTCGCCAATCTTATTAAAAGATGTATATCCATACTCAAGAAAAAGTCCCATACTATTCACCCTCATTGTTTTCATTTAGCATCTTTTTTAGCTTAACTAAAGCAACCTTTGTTTCAGCTGTTGTCTCACCTAAAAGCGATGCAATTTCTTGTGCTACTCTCATTTGTTTTTTGATTACATCATCTGTTGTTGCAATTGTTTCGAGTTTCATCTCATTTAATTTTTGATTATAGCAAACTCTGTCTGTTATATCTTTTAGAATTGCAAACATCACATTTTGTTTTTCAATATGAGTTATAGATAATTCGACATATGAATTAGTTGCATCTATTTTTATCTTTTTAGAATAAATATTTTTATCCTTTGTTAACGCTTCAATAAAATCTTCATTATCTTTTATATAGTCTAATATGCAAGACTCTTTTGGTCGAAATTCATGAATTCCAAGCAAAGATTTTGCCTTTGCATTTATTTCTGTTATATTAAAAGATTTATCAACTACAACAATTCCATTTGGACTATTTTGAATTATTTCATATGACATAGTTTCGGCTCTTTCACGCATATATGGGAGACACATTTCAACATCTGCATATCCGTTTATAACTGCCCATGCTTTTTCTCTACAGCTAGAATACCCACAAGCACCACAATTTAGCTCATCATCTTTTGTGTATTTTCCTGTTTTAGCAAGCACCTCTTTTATTTGCTCTTCTGTTGGCTCTATTACATTCATCGGTCTTTCTTTATATTCATATGAAACATCAATACCTTCGTCTACATCTTTTGCATCTTTGCTCACTTTTATATTGCTTCTTACATAATTTCTAACTTTTGAATTTGCAATAATTGAAGAATCTGATTTATTCAAACTGCAAGGACCGTTTACACAAGCATGCTCGCATGCATTAAGCTCTAAGAAAACATGATCTAACTCATTTATCTTTTCAAGAGTTTCTATACAATTTGCAACACCATCAATTGCTATAAATTCATAATTGCTATTTAATTTATCAAATGATTTTATAACTCCTCTGCTTATTGGATAAAATCTTGCTCTATTCCAACTTGCTTTTGAATCTTCGCTTTCTTCTCTAAACTCTATATTCTTTTCTTCAAATAATTTAAGAAGTTCTTCAAATGTAAGCACTGCATCTATAATGCCAGATTCTCTACATTCTCTCTTTTTTGCAATGCATGGGCCAATAAAAACTATTTTGCAATCCGGATTTTCTTTCTTTAATAGTTTAGCATGTGCTATTATCGGTGAATCAACTGGTGCTAAATATTTTAATGCATCAGGATAATAAATACTAATTAGACTATTAACGGCTGGACAGCAAGATGTTATAAAGTTTTTAAACTTTTTAGTTTTTAATAGCTCCTCATATTTTTGTGTAACTATTTTTGCACCCCTAGCAGTTTCTTCTGCAAAAGCAAAACCAGCTTCTTTTAAGGCAACATTCATAGTCTCAAAATCACTTATATTAAAGTTTGAAATAAATGATGGAGCAATACTAGCTATAACCTTATTGTTTTTTAGTAACTCTTTAACATTATCTAATTCGCTATGAACTTTCTTAGCATTTTGAGGACATATAAGCGTACACTTACCACAAAGTATGCATCTATCTTCTATTACTTTTGCTTGGTTGTCCTCTATTTTTATTGCTTTAACAGGGCAATTTTTCAAGCACTTATAACAGTTCTTGCATTTAGCCTCTTTAAACTCTAAATATTTAAGCATACTTTAACACCTCTTAAACTTTTACTAAAATTTGCTCTTTAAAGATGTCTTCTATATTCTCTGGATTTGCATTAGAAACAACCTCTCCATCTATTCTCATTGAAACACCATTAGAGCAATTTCCTAAACAAAAACTTGCTTTAAGTGTAACCTTATCTTCTAAATTATTTTCTGCTATTAACTTTTGTAATTTTTGAATTACATCATAAGAACCTTTCAAATGACATGAACTACCTACACAAACATCTACTACCATAAAAATATCCTCCTTATTTTTTATTTAAACTTTTTAATAATATCAATAATGAAGCTGATAAATCTTCATTTTTAATAATAACTTTACTTGGTATGATTAAATTAGTCGGTGCAAAATTCCAAATAGCTTTTACACCAGCTTTTACAAGTGTATCACACACATTTTGTGCCTCTTCTTTCGGAACAGCTATTATACCTATATGAATATTAAGCCTCTTAATTAAATCTTCCATCTTATCTATATAAAACACTTTTTTATTATCACATTTTGATTTATCGCTGTCAAATGCCATAAGAATATTTATGTTTTTTTCAAAGCCTTTATAACCTAGCAGTGCCATTCCAAGTTTGCCTGCACCAACGATTACAGCATCTGTAACATTGTTTAGTCCTAAAAAGTTTTCTAAATCTGAGATAAGCATTGAAACATTAAATCCTCTTCCTGGTTTTCCATCACTTTTACTTATAAGTGCTAAATCTTTTCTAACTTGAACTGAATTTAAACTAAGTTCATTTGCAATCGATGTTGAAGAAATAAATTCTATCCCGCTCTCTCGTTTTTCTTTTAGTAATCTAAGATAACATGGGAGTCGCTCTAGACAAGCTTTAGAAACATATATCATTTTCATATGCACCTCCAATCGATATTTTTTTATCGATTTAATCTTAACATATGTAAAAAACAAATTCAACATTTTGTGCGCATATTCGTCAAAATTTTTTATGCGTAACTTAACAAAGTAAATTCCATTTAACCATAATAAAGATGGAAGTTACTCTTACACTAAGAGTTAATGTAAGATTTAATTCCATATGGTATAATGCAAATGTAGTGTTTCTAGTCTCTAAGGGGTTAGGAGGTAATTATGAAAAATGTACATTTAACATTAGAACAAAGAGAACAAATTCAAATTGGATTAGAATCAGGACTTTCTAAAAGAAAAATAGCTGAAAGTAT
>DHKI01000003.1 GCA_002404755.1 Clostridiales bacterium UBA4698
CATTTTCAAAAATGATTGACACATAAATTATTGGTTTGTTAGCTATATTTCTTCCATGTTGGTTAGTTTCAACTGTTCAAAATTAATGTTCCTTTTCTTATAAAAATTGCAATATTCCGTAACAAAGCATTTCTCACACTTACATTGTGACTTACATACATTTTTTCCATGCAATAAAATCATTGTGTGTGCAATTTGATACATTAAACAATCCTGTGGCAAAATGTTTTCTAATTTGTTTTTTACCACTGCTATCTGCTTTTTGTCAGAGAAATCTGGCTTTTCCGCCCATTTTTCTCCAAAAATCCTTGAAATAGTTCTAAAAACATTAATATCTACAACCATGCTTGGCATATCAAATCCTAGCTCTAACATACAGTCTGCACTCTTATCCCCAACACCAGGTAAGTTCAATAACCTTTCTCTGGTTTCACTTATAGATTCCCCACGCATATTCCATATGTTTCCATTATAATATTTTTGGATATACTCGGAGAGCATGACTATTGTCTTTGTTTTTTTTTCGGCATACCGGCAACTTTTATAATCTCACCCATTTCCTCTTCATCTGCCTCTAGAACATCAGTAATAGATCTGTACTTACTCATAAACGAATTTACTGCTTTGGTTTCATTTTCTAAAGTCGTCCTCAAAGACAAAATAATTGCAATCAAAGTATAGTATGGGCTCTTCCTCTTAGTTTCTAAAGGATGAGATGGTCTTGGATAAGTTTGATTTTCTACAAAAGAATATTTTTCAGAAAATTTTAATATTATTGTCAATAACTTATTTGTATCTTCGCTATTACCGTATTTTTCGATATTTTTTGTAATTAGTTCTTTTACCTGTTCATCATTTTTTATCATATAAAAGCCTCTTTTATCACATTCTCCGAGTATTTTAAATAATATTCGTTGTTTTCATTCTCATCTATCTCTGCAACCACTTTGTCTGAATCAATTGGGCATAAGACATTACTCAATGGATAAGAATTTTCTTCTATCTTCATTTTACCATCATATTTTTTGTATTTAAACGGTATCTCCGTTTTTAATATTTTACATTTTCCCATTTTATTTATAAAGCAATACGCTCTAATAATTTCGACTTGTTCTCCATTAATTAAATACTTGTCATTAACGATTTCTTCTATGTAATCTTTAACATTCTCCCTAAGCATTCCTTTCATTTTTATTCCATCATCTATACCAATTATATACTCAAAATCATTTTCTTTAATGCTTAAATATACTTGTTTTGCTTTATTATATGCTCTTGACTCTATATCTCCTTCTTCTTTATCATTTTTAGTTAAATTTTCTATGTCATATAAGCTATAATATTCATAACTTTCTTTGCTTATTTTGTCTAATATTTTTGTTATAACCGCAAACTTATCTTTGTTCTTGGTAGCTATCAATATTTTTTTCATCCATTACCTCCTCTAATACTCGATTATAAATTTTCTTATCCATAGCATAAATTTTTCCTTTCGCTATTTCTTGCTGCTTTTTGTCATCTAAACATAAAATAATTTCATTCAGTGGCAATACATTAAACTTATTTTCGATATACTCCAATTTATTTTTTTCAATTTCTCTCCTTGTCATGTATTCCACTGCACCTCCTTGCTTACCATAAGTGAATTTAACTGGTCTTAGTGCAAAAGGCGTAAAATTACATCCTAAAAAAGAAGATGCTTTAAAGCCTAAATTTGGATTAATTGTAGTTGTGATAGCCTGTAAATTTTTGTTTACTTTTCCCTCCTGTTTTAGCTTTTTCCACTCGTTCTTTGCTTCATTTATTGAATGTTGAAATAGGGAGCTAATTATATTTGATGGTGCAGAATTTGAGCACCATGCTCTTGTCATTTCTAATGTATTCTGAGGTTCGACTTCTAAATAATGTAATAATTGTTTTTTATATTCTCTATCTTGTTTAGAAAATGACACCCATGCTATAGGCAATACACTCTCTTCTCCAAACGCCCCATAAGCAAAAAGCTCATCTTCTCTTGGTGTATGCAAGTAATGACAATTCTTAGCTATAAATTTACTAACTTCCTTATCTACTTTTTTATAAGTAATATTTTTTAATGACATATTTTTTTATTTTCTGATGAGTTCAATTTGCTCATAACTTTTTTTATAAAATCATCATTATATAAAACATCTAATCGTTCTATTTGATTTTTTATTTCATTATTGACCAATTCGTAATTTAAATTTACCTTTTTTTCTATTAGACAATCCACAAATTCATTTAAATTATCTTCTCTACTTTTTATTCCATTATCCATTTCTCTAAGTAGTGAACTATCACCTTTAAATACTTTTTCTATATTATATGAGCACATTTTTATCAAAACTTGGTACTCTAAATCTGTTCTACTTATGTATTCTTTATTTACTAAATATCTATCTATGTTTCTCTCTAAGTATGCTTTTATAACCTCCAAAAATGGATTAAACATCCATTTGAAATTTTGCCTTTCTATTGATGAAGTAGCTTGTAATTCTTCAAACTTTTGTTTTTTGCTTTCTATCTTTTCAATTTCATCAATAACGATACTAGTCACTTGTTCTTCTGAAAGTTCTGTTGTATCCACATAAATCATATTATATACATCTTCATTAAAATTTTAGTTTGCTCCATACCATCCCTATTATTTCTGTCCAATACTTCATTATATGCAGACAATACGCTTTCATACGCCATTGAATTTCTACCGTACAGTCTTTGAGCAGCTTTTTCATTACTAATATCCAAAAAAACAGTAGTGAATTTAGTTGTATCAAGTTCTGTAATATTATGACCTGTCAAAGCATAATTCTTTTTTCTTTTTGCAATATCAACATTTATAAACTGTAGTATTCTGTTTCTTACCATGTTAGACTTAGCGACCACTGATACAATCTCATTAACTTCTTTGCTATACAAACTTTCTTCAAGTAATATTTTGCCATGTAAGCACAGTTTTCCATCTACTACTTCTAATTCATCCAGAGCCTTTTCAATAGTTCAACTCCATCTAAAAATTGCTTTGGATATTCTATTTTCCTCTTCGGCATCATTTTTACATAATTTTTCACAATCAGGATTTATTGTTGTTTCATTTAGCAAGCAAAGTGCTAAATACCTGTATAGCTGACCCGTATCCAAAACACTCATATTATATTTTTTCTTTAGATTATTCAGCAGTGTATTTTTTCCAGAAGCAACCGGTCCAATAATAAACAAATTTTGAGTCATGTTTCCCTCCAACTAATTTTCTTACAACATATTTTCTTCTTTAGTTGAATATTTGCCTATTTTATAGTTCATGAATTAATTACAAAATAAAACCTATGCCTGCATTATAATCCATATCAAAAGTAAATTCAATACTTTTTTGGGATTTTTTGTTTTTTGCTTTTGAGTAATTCATAGCATTTTTGTTCTTTATCTGTTTATTAGAAGTTTCTTAATTTAAAACGTTCACACCAATATTTTGCTTTCTAAATTGTCTTTTGCGACTGTCATCATTAGCTTTATTCTATTAGTTTGGTTTGTTTCACTTGCTCCTGGGTCATAGTCAATTGGTACTATATTTGCTTTTGGGTATTTTGTTCTTATCTTTTTTATCATTCCTTTACCTACTACATGGTTTGGAAGACACGCAAATGGCTGAACACAAACTATGTTATCAATTCCGTGTTCTATATACTCTATCATTTCTGCTGTTAAGAGCCAACCTTCTCCTGTTTGATTTCCAAGCGATAATATTTTGTCGACTTTTTCTGATAACTTCCATATATCTATTGGTAATAAATAATCCCTATTTGACATTTGAAGCGCTTTTCGAGAGTCTTTTTCAAATGAGTTTATTATTTTTAAAGCAAATTTAAATATTTCTGATTTGTTTTTGTCTAAGTTCATTAGTTTATGCCATGTTATGCTTGGCGTTGCCGCATATTTTACAAATCCCATGAAGTCTGGCATTGTAACTTCCGCGCCCTCTGCTTCTAGTTTTTCTATTATATTGTTATTTCCAAATGGATGATATTTTATTAAAATCTCTCCAACAATTCCTACTTTTGGCTTTCTTTGATGCAAATTGACTTCTATTTTTTCAAAATCATCTACCATTTCGTAAATACTTTTTCTGAAATCTTTTATACTTCCGTTTTCTAGGATATCTTTGCATTTTGTCATCCATTTTTCGTATATTTCTTCAGTGTCACCTTTATGCACTTCATAAGCTCTATTTTTTAGCAATAGTTTTTGCAATAAATCACCATATACAACTGCTTTTAATAGTTTATCTATCATCTTTGGCGTAAGCTTGAAACCTGGCATTTTCTCCATACCACTAAAGTTAAATGATATTACAGGTACATTTGCAAATCCAGCATCTTTTAAAGCTTTTCTAATGAAAGCTATATAATTTGTTGCTCTGCAACCTCCACCAGTTTGTGACATCATGACTGCTGTCTTTTCTACATCATATTCACCAGATTCAAGCGCTTCTATCATCTGTCCTGTTGTTAATATTGATGGATAACAAGCATCATTATTAACATATTTTAGGCCAACTTCTACTGTATGTGCTGTACACTCACGAAGTAGTTTAACATTATAACCATATTTTTTTAACACTGCTTGCAATAACTCGAAATGTATTGGTGCCATTTGCGGTATCAATATTGTATAATCTTTTTTCATTTCTTTATCAAATATCTTTTTTTCTATTTCATATTCGCCAACTTGAGTTTCTTTTGGCACTACGCAAGTTTCACGCTTATTCATACTTGCTAATAGTGATCTTATTCTAATTCTTATTGCACCTAGATTGTTCACTTCGTCTATTTTTATCAAAGTATACATCTTTCCGAAGCTTTTTAATATTTCTTCAACTTGGTCAGTTGTTACTGCATCAACACCGCAACCAAATGAGTTTAATTGAACTAGTTCTATGTTTTCATGTTTACCAACAAAATCTGCTGCAGCATATAGTCTTGCATGATATGTCCACTGGTCTACAACTCTAAGTGGTCTCTTTGGTTGTACTAATCCTGCGACACTATCTTCTGTTAACACACAAAGTCCTAGACTTGTAATCATTTTATCTATTCCATGATTTATTTCTGGATCTACATGATAAGGTCTTCCTGCAAGCACGATTCCCTTTAAATTATTATCTTTTATATATTCTAATGTTTCTTTTCCTTTTTCTAAGATATCTTTTTTGCATTTTTGATACTCTTTTTCCGCTTCTTCAGCAGCTTCTGTAAGTTCACCCTTACTAAACCTATATTCACTAAACTCAGGTAGTTCTAAAATTGTCTTTACAAGCTTTTTAGTATCAAATGGCAAGAAACTGTTTATAAATTTAATTTCATTTAATTCTTCTACATTGTTTTTCAAAACTTCAGGGTACGAAATTACAATCGGGCAATTATAATGATTATCCGAATCTTTGAATTCTTTCCTAGAATACGGTACACATGGGTAAAATATTGTTTTTATTCCTTGCTCTATAAGGCTCATAACATGTCCATGGCTTAACTTTGCCGGATAGCACACGGATTCAGAAGGCATTGATTCCATTCCTTTTTCATAAGTTTTCCTATTACTCTTTTCGGATATTACAACTCTAAAGCCAAGCTTGGTTAGGAAAGTAAACCAGAAAGGATAATCTTCATACATATTCAAAACTCTTGGTATTCCTATCGTTCCTCTATAAGCCTTTTCTTCGCTAAGTGGCTCATAATCAAAAATCCTTTTGTATTTGTATGCGTACATATTAGGCAAATTCAAATTAGCCTTATCTCTTCCAGCACCTTTTTCACATCTATTTCCTGATATAAACTTCTTTCCGTTTGAAAATTCATTTATCGTTAAAAAGCAATTGTTCTCGCATCCCTTACACCTTGTGTGAGTTATGCTTACAGTTAAAGTTTCTAACTCATCTTTTTTAAATACTTTTGAAACATAGTTTTTATCATTTAATGAATCAAACTTTTCTTTTGCAAGTATAGCTACACCATAGGCTCCCATAAGTCCTGCAATGTCAGGTCTTACAACATTTTTTCCAACTATAATTTCAAAAGCTCTTAATACTGCATCATTGTAAAAAGTTCCACCTTGCACAACTATATTGTCTCCAAGAGTCGCAACATCTCTTACTTTCATAACTTTCTGTATTGCGTTCTTTATAACTGAGTATGAAAGACCTGCTGAAATATCGCCAACTGTATACCCCTCTTTTTGTGCCTGCTTAATTTTTGAATTCATAAATACAGTACATCTCGAACCTAAATTTACTGGTTTTCTCGCCTTAATAGCTTCATCAACAAATTCTTGTATGCTCAAATTCAAGCTTTTTGCAAAAGTCTCTATAAATGAACCACAACCTGATGAACATGCCTCATTTAACATGATGTTATCAATAGCACCGTCCTTGATACTTATATATTTCATATCTTGTCCGCCGATATCCACTATACTTGTAACATTTGGCATAAATTTTTTAGCAGCACTATAATGTGCTATAGTCTCTATTTCATTTAGTTCGATATTTAAAGCTGACTGAATCAACTTTTCACCATAGCCTGTAACACCAGCATACCTAATCGTAACTTGCTTCGGCAAAACATCATATAGCTTTTCCATCATTTTTATTACACTTTGAAGAGGACTTCCTTCGTTACTTTTATAATTTTCATATAGTAAATTTCCGTCTGATGAAATTAAAACAAGCTTACTAGTTGTCGAACCTGCATCTATTCCTAAAAAGGCATCTCCCTTATAATTATTTAAAGGTTTTCTTCTTATCTTATCAGCTTCATGTCTCTTTTTAAATTCTTTATACTCTGCATCAACTGTAAAAAGCGGATTTAGAGGCACCGTTGTGTCGTCATGAGCATATTTTAACATTTGGATTTTCGCTCTCAATTTTTCTACATTTATTGCATTGTAATTCACAGAATCAAGTGCGGCACCTTTTGCAACGAAAAGATGTGCATCTTCCGGAATTATTATTTCATCATCTGATAATTTCAAAGTCTCTATAAATCTTTTCCTAAGCTCAGATAAATAATTTAGCGGTCCGCCCAAAAAGGCAACATTGCCCTTTATTGGTCTACCACAGGCCAAGCCACTTATAGTTTGATTAACTACAGCCTGCAAAATAGAAGCAGCAATATCTTCCTTTGCAGCGCCTTCATTTAAAAGCGGTTGAATATCTGACTTAGCAAACACACCGCAACGAGAGGCAATTGGATAAATAGTATTGTGTTTTTTAGCAAGTTCATTTAAACCTAGTGTATCCGTATCCAATAGCAGTGCCATTTGGTCTAAAAAAGCACCTGTTCCACCAGCACAAGTACCATTCATTCTTTGTTCTATTGATTTATCAAAATATATAATTTTTGCATCTTCTCCACCTAATTCTATTACAACATCAGTTCTTGGAATATACTTTTCAACTGCTCTTTTGCACGATATAACTTCTTGTATAAAAGGTAAATCCAATAATTTCGAAACAAACATCGCCCCTGAACCGGTTAATGCAATATTAAAATCATAACCAGGAAATTTTTCTATTAAATTCTCTAAACATGTACAAACCGTATTTTTAGTATCTGAAAAATGTCGTTCATATGAACTATGAATTATTTTCAAGCTTTCATCCATAACTACAACTTTAACAGTTGTAGACCCAACATCTAACCCTATATGCAAAACTCTTTTCATAATGTATCACCCCTAAATCAATTATAATTATATCGAAATGGGTCGAATTTTGCAATAAATTTGTCCGAAGGCACAGAAATTACATAATTTATAAAAATTTAGCAAATAAATTCTAGTGTTAATGCATATTTCACATATTATGGTTATATTTTGTAAACTTTATATGAAAATTTTGGAAATCACTTGATTTATTTAGATTTCTATTATATAATAAAGTTCCAAAATAAATTTATAGGAGGATTTGTCTATGTTGGCAAATGAAGAGAGAACGATCGTTATGATCAAGAACGGAAACGCACCGATGAAGGTGGCTGATGTTGCCTCTTGTTGGTCCGAGGATGCTCATCAGTGGAGATACGACTTCACTCGTAGCACGTTCGAAAACCGGAACGCTTTAGCACTGCTCGTCTATAACCACAAGGATGTTCACTTCACAGAAGACGAAAGGTTACGTGACTATCTGAGAAATTGCGAGGCTTTTTGCCATACCGAAAAGTATGAGAAGTGTCGCAAAGCAATTGAGGAGATTAACGCTTGCCCACTCGGTACCGAAACTTTGATTTCCACAAGCCTGAAAGAAGTATTTTACTCTTGGTTTCAGGCTTGGCTTCAAGAAAACGGTTTTACTAAGTAATTTTTATCACTTAGTAGCATAACTTTTAAGGTTATATTTAAAAAGGTTCCAATGTATGGGACCTTTTTAAATGTTATTAATTTACCTATTTACATATTCCACAACCTAACGCAAAAACAAGTGGCCTATTTTACCACTTGTTTTTTATATTATTCTGGAACTACTATTCCGAATGTTCCATCTCCTCTTTGATATATAACGTTTACTGCGTTTGTTTCAACATTTATAAATGCTAAAAACATATCTTTGCTTTCTTCTATTTTTAATTTAGCATCTTCAACAGTTATTGGTTTTATTTCATATGTTTTTGTCTTTGTGATTTTTCTAGCATTTTCTTTATCTTCACCTTTGAACATTCCCATTATTTTATCCTTTAAAGATGCATCTCTATTCTTTCCAATTTTCTTTTCCTTTTCCTTTCTAAGTTGTCTTTCCGCTCTATCCATTGCTAAATCTATAGAAGCATACAAATCTGCATTTTTTTCTTCTACTCTTAAAAATTCTCCGTCATGATTAATTTGAATTTCAACAATTTGATCTTCTCTTTCAACGCTACATACAACATTAACGTCTGTATTTTTTCCTTCGAATTTTTCTAATCTTTCACATCTTTTTTCAATATATTCTCTAATTGCATCTGTAATTTCAATATTTTTACCTGTTACTTTAATATTCATAATAATTCCTCCTCAATTCTTTAACAAACACTTTAGTTATAAAGTATTCCATTCGCTACCAAAAAGGCGACATATGCAAATTGCATAACCATAATTATTGGAACACCATATCTGAATTTATTATGCAATGTCTTATGCTTATACTTAAACATTGCGTAATACATTCCTAAAGAACCTCCTACTAGTGCGACAAGTAGTAGCGTTATCTCCCTAATCCTTCTCTCACCATTTTGTGCATACTCTTTGTCCTTTCTCATAAGAATGATTGCTATTATATTTATAGCTATTAAAAATACTAATACTATAGTAATTCTACTAGAAAAAATAATACTTATTATCCATTTTAGTACCGCTAATATTGGTGATAAAGCCTTGTCTAAAATTCCATCTACTACTTCGTTATCCGCCAATTTATACTACACCACCTTTCAAAAATAATCCTGATGATATTTCTATTATACCATAAATATGTAATTTGCAATAGCTTTTTTACTCCAATTGCCATCTTACATTGTAAATAAGCTCATTTGATTACTTTGCATCATTCCTTTTAAGCAACCTGCTTTTTCTAGTAGCTCTACTGTTGACTTGCCTATTCCACCTCTTATTTTTAATTCTTCTACTGATGTGAATTTTCCATCGACTTCTCTTGCTCTTTGGATATTCTCTGCTGCAACAGTTCCAAGGCCTCCTATACTGTTTAGTGGTGGTCTTATTTGATTGCCCTCTATTTTAAATTTCTTTGCATCTGATTCGTATAAATCTATTGGCAAGAAGCTAAATCCTCTTTCATACATCTCTAAAACTAATTCTAATATCGAGTACATATTCTTGTCTTTTGTTGATGCTGCATTGCCTTGTATATCTATTTCACGCATTTTGTTTATAACTTTTTCTTTTCCATATATCATGCAATTGCTATCAAATTCATCGGCTCTTATTGAATAGAATGCAGCATAGTAAGCAAGTGGAATATGCACTTTAAACCACGCAATCCTAAATGCCATCGTTACATAGGCAGCAGCATGGGCTTTAGGGAACATATATTTAATCTTTTTACAAGATGCTATGTACCAATCAGGAACATTATTTTCTCTCATAAGTGTTTCTTGCTCTTCTGATAATCCTTTTCCTTTACGAACTGATTCCATTATCTTAAATGAAGGTTTTGGTGGCAAACCTTGTTTTATTAAGTAAAGCATTATATCATCTCTTGTACATATCGCGTCTTCCAATTTTATTGTTCCCTCTTCAATTAGTGTTTGAGCATTGTTTAGCCACACATCTGTACCATGAGAAAGTCCTGATATTCTAAGCAATTCTTCGAAAAGTGTTGGCTTTGTATCTACTAGCATTCCACGAACAAATTTTGTACCAAACTCTGGCACGCCATATGTTCCAACTTCTGAATGAATTTGCTCTGGCGTTACGCCAAGTGCTTCTGTCGAGCAGAATATTGACATTGTCTCTTTATCATCTAGTGGGATTTTTTGTGGATCCACACCTGTTATATCCTGAAGCATTCTTATCATTGTAGGGTCATCATGACCTAGTATATCAAGTTTCAATAAGTTCTGGTCTATTGAGTGGTAATCGAAGTGTGTTGTTCTTATATCTGTATCAGGGTCATCTGCCGGGTGCTGTACTGGGCAGAACTCATAAATTTCGTTACCCATTGGAACTACTATAATTCCACCTGGATGCTGTCCTGTTGTTCTCTTAACACCTGTACAACCTAATGCTAGTCTTGTTATTTCTGCATTATTAACTGGTATATGTCTTTCTTCATAATATTTTTTAACATATCCAAATGCTGTTTTGTCCGCTATTGTACCTATTGTTCCTGCCTTAAATGTTGTTCCTTTACCGAATATAACCTCTGTGTATCTATGTGCTTTTGCTTGATACTCACCAGAGAAGTTAAGGTCTATATCAGGCTCTTTATCTCCATCAAATCCCAAGAATGTTTCAAACGGGATATCCATACCATCTTTAGCTAATTTTTCACCACAATTTGGACAAGTCTTATCTGGTAAATCGAATCCATTTTTTATTCCATAGTCAGTGAAATCTGAATACTTACACTTTGGACATCTATAATGTGGTGGAAGTGAATTAACTTCTGTTATTCCTGTCATATTAGCAACAAATGATGAACCAACACTACCTCTTGAACCAACCAAGTATCCATCTTCATTTGATTTAGCAACTAGCTTCTGCGCAATAATGTACATAACGGAGAAACCATTTTTTATAATAGATTCAAGCTCTTTATCTATTCTGGCCTTTACTATCTCTGGAAGCGGATCTCCATACAATTCTACTGCTCTTTTCATTGTTATATTTCTAATCATGTCTTCGCATCCATCGATGTGAGGAGTAGCTTTATAGTCGGCTATTGGACTAATTTTTTCGCACATATCTGCAACTTTATTTGTATTTGTAACAACAACTTCGTAGGCTTTTTCTTCGCCTAAATAATCAAATTCCTTTAGCATTTCTTCTGTTGTTCTTAAATATAAAGGTGGTTGTTCATCCGCATCTTCGTACCCCTGTCCTGCTTGCAAAATTCTTCTATATATTTCATCTTCAGGATCCATAAAATGCACATCACATGTTGCAACACATGGTTTTCCTTGCTTGTCTGCTAAATCTACAATTCTCTTATTAAAATCTTTTAAAACATCAACCCCTGTAACAGTACCATTTCTAACCATAAACATGTTATTACCTAATGGCTGAATTTCTAAATAATCATAAAAATCTGCAATTGCTTCGATTTCTTCTTCAGGTTTATCTTCAACAATTGCTCTATATAGTTCCCCTTGTTCACACGCACTACCTATTATTAAGCCTTCTGAATATTGTTTGTATATACTTTTTAGTATTTTAGGCTTTTTATAAAAATAGTCCAAATGTGATATTGAAATCAACTTATATAAATTTTTAAGACCAACTTTATTTGTAGCAAGTATTATAGCATGGTATGATGGCAATGTTTTAAAATTTATGCCTTCTGATAATTTATCGTCGACTTCGTTTAATGTATGTATTTCCTTTTCTGTAAGCATTTTAAGCATCACATTAAAAACTTTTACAAGTGTATCAACATCAGCTAGTGCTCTATGTGCAACATCAACTTCTATATTTAAATTTTCAGCTATAATTCCCAATTTATACTTTTTAAAGTTAGGAAATAACTCTTTTGCAAGTGCAAGTGTATCAACATATGTGTTATTAAACTCTAATCCTAATTTTTCTGCATTATACTTTATAAATCCAACATCAAAATCAGCATTATGTGCAACAATTACAGAATCGCCAACAAACTCTAATACTTTTGGCAAAACTTTGTCTATTGTTTCGGCATCTTTTACCATGTCATCTGTGATATTAGTTACCTCTACAACTCTTGGTGGTATTGGCTTTTCAGGATTTACAAAACATTCAAAAGTATCAATAACTTCACCATTCTTTACTTTCATAATACCAAACTCTGTTATTTTTTCTGTCTGCTTTGAAAGTCCTGTTGTTTCAATATCTAGTACAGAATAAACAATGTCATCTATATTTTGGTTTTTACCGTTATTTACCGAAGTAAGTCTATCAGGTACTAAGTATGCCTCAACACCATAAATAATTTTAATATCTGAATCTTTTGTAGCTTTTTTAGCCTCAGGGAATGCTTGTACAACGCCATGGTCTGTAACTGCAATTGCCTTGTGTCCCCATTTAATCGCTCTTTTAATAAGGTCAGTTGCAGAAGTCATTCCATCCATTGTACTCATTTGTGTATGCATATGAAGCTCAACACGCTTCTCTTCCGAATTATCCATTCTAATGTGTTCTTCAATCGTTGTCTCTTCAAGCGAATCTGCTATAACGCCAAACTCTTTTGAAAAAGTATTATACTCATATGTTCCAACAAGTCTAACGGCTTTGACAGATTTCATTTTAGGATTAACCTCAGAAAATTCATTAGCCTTCAAAAACGCCTTGACATTTATAGAACTAGTACCATCATAGATATCAAAAGATATTAAGAAACCACCATTTTTTGTTTCTCTGCTATCATAATTACTAATCTTACCTTTTATGATTACACCTGGCTGTTCTGGTGATAGATTTATTATCTTAACATCCTTTGGATCTTTTGTATCTCTATAGCCTTTGTAAATAAGATTTTCTTCGTTTTCTATATATGCCATTGAACGCTTTCTAGGAGCTCTCTTTTCTCCTTGATTCTCTGCATTTTGATTATTGCTCCAATTTTGTTGTGGCACGAAATTTTGTTTTGTATTATCTGTATTTTGCTTAGGTGCAAAACCCATCTTCATGTTTGGTACATCTTGCTTTACCTCTTTAGGTGGATTCTTTGCATGCTCTTCAGCAAGTTTTGCATTCTCAGCCAAAATATTTTTTATAATTGTCTCTTCCTTGTTTTCACGTGGCTCAATTTTATCAGGCTCAAGAAAAGCAACGCTATATGCCTTACCTGTTGTATTATGCAAAAATTCACTAATAGTTTTATTAGCATTTTTTTGCTCCAACATAAACTTACCTTTTGATTTAAGCATAACATTTATATTATCGTTTTCGACACTAATTTCACTACCCATAAGCATTGCTCTAAGTGATATATATTTTTTAGAGAAGAAATCAATTACTTCTCCCCAATCAACTTCATTATTATCCATCATTTAAGTCCTCCAAAAAATATTTCATATAAATATTACCACAATAATCAAAATATACAAAGGTAAAAATTTGAAAAAACGACAAATATTTTGGAGGTAATATTAGTATTGATGCTATTCAAATTTATATATGTTCGAGTAAAAAGAATTTCATTTTTAAGGCGAGTTCTTCGCTTAGCAATATGTGATGTTCTTAGCATAAAGTTTTGTCTTTTGTAGTCTTATGTCTTGTTCATGCTAAAGAACATCCATAGTGCTTGGCGAAGCTGTTTGAAATCTAAAAATGAAAACTTTTTGCGAAGATAAAATATATAAATTTGAATGGCGTTGAAATTTCGGTTGACTTTTTATGTTAAGTATGCTACAATAATAGAAATACATACATAAGGTATATCTTACCTGATACTGATGAGCGTATCCTCACAGATATCGATTTATTGGTAATCTTACCTAGGAGAAAATTCCGGTGATGGTTTTAGATGCCGCGGTTGTATACTTGATTGGTGTATTAATAATCATAGAGGAGGCAGTATGGAAGTAGTTATGTAGAAGGCACGTACCGATTGTTATTTTGGTATGTGTCTTCTATTTTTATTTTTTATTACATAAAAATAGAAACACCCCTTGCTAAAATTTATAGCAAGAAGTGTTTGCTTTTGATTAAAACACTTTTATGATTATTAATTTTCAGTTTCATGTATTGTTCATTTGCAAAAAGTTTATACCTATCATTATCACCAATATAAAAAACATTTTACTTTATTAAAGATTTCAAATAAGCGTTTATAAATTCATTTATTTCTCCATTCATTACAGCTTCCACATTTCCTGTTTCATAATTTGTTCTGTGGTCTTTTACCATTGTATACGGACAAAATACATATGAACGAATTTGGCTTCCCCAAGCAATTTCTCTTTGAACTCCCTTTAAATCTTCTATCTTTTCTTTATTTTCTCTCTCCTTTAATTCTAGAAGTTTAGATTTTAACATCTTCATTGCTGTTTCTCTATTTTGTATTTGCGAACGTTGAGTCTGACAAGAAACAACTATATTTGTTGGTATATGAGTTATTCTTATCGCAGATTCTGTTTTATTTACATGTTGTCCACCAGCCCCACTTGAACGATAAGTATCTACTCTTAAATCCTCAGGATTTATTATAACTTCTACATCATCTGAAATCTCAGGTATTACCTCGACCGATGCAAAAGATGTATGTCTTCTACCAGCAGAATCAAAAGGAGAAATTCTTACTAATCTATGTACGCCACTTTCTCCTTTTAAATAACCATAGCTATTTTCACCAGAAACGCTAAAAGTAACGCTCTTTAAACCTGCACCATCACCTTCTAAATAATCAAGTTCTTCTAACTTGTAATCGTTTTTTTCAGCCCACATAGAATACATTCTATAAAGCATCTCTGCCCAATCTTGTGCCTCAGTTCCACCTGCACCTGGATGAATTGTAATTATTGCATTATCCTTATCATGTTTTCCTGAAAGTAAACTTTCAACTTCTAGATTATCTATTTTTTTAGATAATTTCTTCACATTGCCTTTTACTTCTGGAACAACACTCTCGTCATTTGCTTCATTGCCAAGTTCAATAAGAACCATTGTATCAGAAAGCATATTATATATCTCTTCAAATTTTGTTACACTATTTTTTAATGTTTTTATTTCTTGTAATACTTTAGTTGACTTTTCTGTATCTTGCCAAAAATCGTTGTCCTTTGTCTCTTCTTCTAGTTCGGCGATTTTATTTTTCTTACCATCGATGTCAAAGAGAATCCCTCAATTCATTTAATTTTTTCTCATATTCTTTAAGCGTTAGATTTGCTTCTTCTAACTCTAGCATTAAATCACATCCTTCTAAACATTGTCTATTTATTATATTACAAATTGCCAAATGTTGCAATCTCATATATTTATTCATCTATCAAAACATAAAAAGCATGATGTAGAGAAATTTCTCTATATCATGCTTTTTATATTAGGGGTTGACTACCTGCAACTCTCGACTATTTCTTTTAGCCCTACCAGTGAATAATAAGACCAAGTGGGAATATTCTCATCTAACTTTAAGGTTCTTTGCCGCCTGAAAGCCTCTTGTAGTGCTGCGAAGCGACGTTCTGATAATCGCTGCCACTCCATTATATTTTGGACGAACTCGTATATGTCCCAATTATACACGGATCCGTCGGCTGCCCTAACGGTTAAGTACAAATTTGCTGGAATAAGATATCCGGTTCCATCTTCAGTTTCAACCGCATTTACTGGAATAACACCGTTGCAGATGTCACTCTTAGAGAGACGTCTACCTTTAACCCAATTTAACCGTAAAAAAATAACTTCCATCATTGTGGAGTCCTCCTATAAAAAAGTTTTTTTATATTTTATAAACTTATCGTTTACGGTGTAAATTATATCACGTCAACATAAAAAGTCAATATTTTTTGTAATTTTTGTACATAGCGATAGTAATAATAGCATTTTAGCTTGATTTAAACACAAAAATAGAGTATACCCATCTGATATACTCTATTTATTAATTGTTTTGGTTTTATGCGTTTTTGCCACAACATTGCTTATACTTTTTACCGCTTCCACATGGACAAGGGTCATTTCTTCCTACTTTTTCTGACTTATTTGTTTTTGGTTGTGGTTTTTCTGGTCCTCCAGCTTGTTGTGCTGCTTGCATGTTCATCACCATATTTCTAATTAGGTTTACTCTTTCTACTTTTTCTCTTGGTACTAAATGCAACATTGTTTTCACAACAGTTTCGTCTATGCTTGATGTCATTTCATTAAAGTAATCATAGCTCTCTCTTTGGAATTCTACAACTGGATCCTTTTGTGCATATCCTTGTAATCTTACGCTTTCCTTTAATTGTTCCATTGCATCTAGATAATCAATCCATTTTTCATCAACAGTTCTTAAAACTACAATTCTTTCTAATTCTCTTACTCTATCGCCAAGTTCCTTTTCTTTCTCTTCGTATTTTTCCTTAGCTAATTCTAATACTTTCTCTTTTATTACTTCTGAATCTCTTTCTTCTCCAACTTTATATTCTACTGTAAATGTTGTCTCTAAGTAATTTTCAAAAGCTTCTGTATTTACTGTTGAACTATCATAAACATTAAAGTATGAGTCAACAACTTCTTCAACAGTTCTCTTCAACATATTCATTATGTTGTCTCTTAAGTTTTCGCCTTCTAATACTTTTCTTCTCTCATCATAGATTATATGTCTTTGTTCATTCATTATATTGTCATATTGAAGGACATTCTTTCTGGCTTGATAATGTATAGATTCAATATTTTTTTGAGCTCTTTGTATTGCACTAGTAAGCATTCCCATTTCAAGTGGCATATCTTCTGGCATATTCATAGCACTTGCAAGCGTTTGTATTCTTTCACCACCAAATAATTTCATCAAATCATCTTCAAGTGAAATATAAAATCTTGATTCACCAACGTCACCTTGACGACCACTACGTCCTCTAAGCTGATTATCTATTCTTCTTGAATCGTGTCTTTCAGTACCTATGATTTTTAAACCACCTGCATTTATTACTTTTTCTCTGTCTTCCTTTACGTTTTTATCTAGCTTATCATATATTTCTTTATACTCTCTTCTAACTGCTAAAATATCTTCATCATCTGTCTCATTTAAACTTATGGCATTCATGATAACATCTTCTGTATATCCACGTTTTTTCAATTCATGTTTTGCAAGTGCTTCTGTATTACCACCAAGCATTATATCTGTACCTCTACCTGCCATGTTTGTAGCTATTGTAACAGCACCAAACTTACCTGCTTGTGCAACAATTTCAGCTTCTTTCTCGTGATATTTAGCATTTAACACTTCATGCTTTATTCCTTCTTTTTTTAGCATGTCGCTTAGTTCTTCAGATTTTTCTATGTTTGTAGTTCCAACTAGCACTGGTTGTCCTTTTTCGTTACTAGCTCTAATATCCTTTACAACTTCACGAAGTTTTGCTCTTCTAGTTCTATATACTAAGTCGTTTTTGTCATCTCTTATCATAGGTCTGTTAGTTGGAATTTCAACAACATCTAGCCCATATATCTCTCTAAATTCCTCTTCTTCTGTAAGAGCTGTACCTGTCATACCACAAAGCTTATTGTATAGCTTGAAGTAATTTTGGAAAGTGATTGTTGCAAGTGTTTTATTCTCATTTGCAACTTTTACGTTTTCTTTAGCTTCTATAGCTTGGTGTAATCCTTCGCTATATCTTCTTCCATACATTATTCTTCCTGTATGCTCATCGACTATTAAAACCTCTCCATCTTTGACAATATAATCTACATCTCTCTTCATTACACCATTTGCGGCTAATGCTTTATTTATATGATGAAGTAGTGTCATATTATCCAAATCTGATAAGTTCTCAACACCGAAGTATTTCTCAGCCTTCTTTGTACCAGTACTTGTTAATGTAGCTCTTCTTGTTTTCAAATCTACAATATAGTCATATTGCATATCTTCTTCAGATTCTTCTTCTTTGTTATCGTCTTTAGTTATTACTTTAGCTTTCAAGCCCTTTACAAATTTATCCGCTGTTTTATATAATTCATTAGCCTTATCTGATGGTCCTGAAATAATAAGCGGTGTACGAGCTTCATCAATTAAAATACTATCTATCTCATCGACAATCGCATAATTTAACTCTCTTTGAACCATTTGATTTTTTTGTATAACCATATTGTCTCTTAAGTAATCGAAACCAAATTCATTATTTGTTCCATATGTTATATCTGCAGCATATGCAGCCTTTCTATCTTCTGGAGATAAATCATGTAATATAAGTCCTACGCTCAAACCAAGGAAATTATATAGTTTTCCCATTTCTTCTCCTTGTGTTCTAGCTAAGTAATCATTTACTGTAACTAGATGTGCACCTTTACCTTCTAACGCATTTAAATACAATGCTAGTGAAGCTGTTAATGTTTTTCCTTCACCTGTTTTCATTTCTGCTATTCTTCCTTGATGCAAAATTATTGCACCCATCAATTGAACATCAAAAGGTCTTTTGCCAAATACTCTTTTTGAGCCTTCTCTTGCAACCGCATATGCTTCAACTAAAATATCATTTAGTGTTTGTCCGTTTGCAAGTCTGCTTTTGAATTCATCTGTTTTTGCTCTTAGCTCTGCATCTGATAATTTTTCCATCTCTGGTTCTAATTTATTTATGTCATCTACATAATGTCTTATTTTATTAATTTCTTTCTCACTATAACTTTTAAAAAGTTTACTTAAAAAACCCATCTTTATCCTCCTGTAACTGAATGTTTCTCTTTATTGCCTTAGATTCTCTATAGGCTGAACAATCTCTAGCAATTAAATACTGCAAAAACAACATGAATTGCATTTTTGCTTTTATTTTTTATATAAAAAAGGACAACTTAAAATTTGTTAGATGAATTATCTTACCCTCTTTTTACCATCTAACAAATTTAAAGAAGTCCCCTTTTTAATTATTTTTCTAATATTACTTTTCCTTCGTCTATTTCACAAGCAGCAGTTGTAACGTCTGATTCTGCCTTAACATTTGTTAATTTTGGACTTCCTTGTGAAATTTGTCTTGCTCTTTTAGCTGTTCCAATTACTAAAGAATACTTGCTTGGATTTCTCTTTAATAAACTTTGTAATGTAGGTCTAACTATCATTTTTATTCCTCCTTTAAAATTAATCTTCATTGTTTATACTTTCTTCAATATCCTCATCTGTACCTTTTTCTAATCTATTTGCAACTGTTTCTGGTTGAACTGCAGACAAAACAACATGATCACTGTCCATCATAATAACTGCCCTTGTTCTTCTTCCATAAGTAGCATCTACCAATTTTCCATTGTCTCTTGCATCTTGTATTATTCTTTTTATTGGTGCTGACTCCGGTGAAACTATAGCAATAAGTCTATCTGCTGAAATTATGTTTCCAAAACCTATGTTTATAAATTTCATTATATCACTCCTTATTACTCTATATTTTGTATTTGCTCTCTTATATTTTCTATTTCATTTTTCATCTCAACAACCAATTGAGTAATATCTAGACAATTTGCTTTTGAACCAATCGTATTCGTCTCTCGATTCATTTCTTGAAGTAAAAAGTCCAATTTCTTACCTATTGGTCCATCAGAATCTAACATATTTTCTAATGATTTTATATGACTTTTAAGTCTTGTTACTTCTTCGCATATACTCGACTTATCTGCAAATAAAACTATCTCCTGTCCTAATCTATTTTCATCCATAATTTCATTTGCCTTAAGCTCTATTGCTCTGTTTAATAGCTTTTCTCTATACTCTTCTAATAAGTTTGAAGACCTTTCTTCGGCCTTTTCTACATAACAACTTATCTTGGCTAGCCTATTTTTTATATCATCTGCCAATCTTTTTCCTTCTACTTCACGAGCTAAAGAAATACTATTTATCGCCATTTCCAAAGCTTTTTGAAGCTCGTTCCAATATAGGTCCTCGTCCGAGTCAACATCAATAGTAACTATATCTGGCATCCTCATAATAGACGTTGCAGTAATATCGTCCGTGATTCCTAGAGTATTTACTAACTCTCTCATCTCTTTGACGTATATTTCTGCCAAACCTTTGTCTACTCTTATATTTCTGCCCTCGTCACTCATATTTACCAAAGAAATTGAAACATCTATTTTTCCTCTTGAAAGATTCTTGGAAATATAACTTCTTATTTTATCTTCAATCGAAGAAAGATATCTTGGCATTCTTATTGATATATCATTATATCTATGATTCACTGCCTTTATTTCAGCAGTATACTCTCTAGAATTGCTCTCGTATTTTCCAAGTCCAAAACCTGTCATACTTTTAATCATAATTATTTTTTCTTTCCCTTCGATTTATTATCTTTCTCTTTCGCTTTTACGAATACAACAATTAATTTTATAATATAATATATTAAAAACCCTATTGGAAAAACAATATTCAATTTGTTAAACGGAAAAGCAAACTCTAAATATGTTCCTGGTAGTAAGGCTGCTGATATAGCAAGCACTGTCAATTCGATTCCGTACACACCAGTTGACATACTATCTTTCTTGTATGCTCTTATGAACGTAATAATAGCAGCCAACAAAAATATTATGCCAAACACATTAATCCATTTAGTTACTGTTGGATAGCTATAATTATATATAGTAAAAGCACTATCTACTATTCCATAAAACACTTCTACTAAAAGTAACATCAATCCAACTCCGCAAAGTGAATCTATTAATTTGTTCTTATCCGTATAATTCATTCTTTTTACTCCTTTTACTAATTACTAAAGCTTATCTAATTCATATATAGCCATTGCAAGAGTTACAAAACCTGCTGTTTCAGTTCTTAATATCCTAGGACCTAAAGAAACTTTCTTCATGTTGGTTAATTCCGACAATACTTCTATATCACCATCAGAAAAACCACCCTCTGGACCTACGACAATAGCTATATTTTTAACATTTTCATCCATATTTCTCAACACATTTTTTATATAATTTCCTTTTTCACACTCATATGGCACTATAACTATATCATATTTTGAAAGTTTTTCAATGTTATTTTTTAAATTAATTGCTTTTTCAACATATGGAATCTTTTGTCTACCACTTTGTGTAGCAGCCTCTTTTGCTATTTTTTGCCAACGTTCAATCTTTTTACCTTCATTCTTCTCATCTAATTTAACAATTACCCTATCCATAATCACTGGTACAATGCCACCTACACCTAATTCTGTACACTTTTGTACAATTAATTCCATCTTATCTGCCTTCGGCAAACCTTGGAAAAGTGTGATATTCACGTTAGGTTCCGTTGTATCATTTGATATTTTTAAGACATCTAATATTATCTCATTTGGATTCATATCACTTATTTTAGTGTAAATTCTAGTGCCATCTTCATCACAAACCTCTATTTTATCTCCATTTTGATATCTTAAAACATTTTTTATATGATTTACGTCTTCGCCTTGTATAATTATTTTATTTTCTTCTATTTGATTATTTTTTATATAAAAAGTAGACATTAATTTCTCCTTTTAAAAGAATCTTCTTCTTTTTCCAGTTTCAAAGTTTTCTCCACTAATTTCTGCAAACTTCTTTAGTAGTTCTCTTTGCTCATTATTTAATTTCTTAGGTACATCTACAATTACAGTAAAGTACAAGTCACCAACGCCTCTGCCATTTATGTTCTTTATTCCTTTACCCTTTAAAGTAAATATTGAACCTGTTTGTGTTCCTTCGGCCAGATCATATTGCTCCTCACCAGTCAATGTAGGTACTTTTATTATCGCACCTAACGCTGCTTCAGCAAATGAAACATGGACATTGCAAAATATACTATCGCCTTTCCTTGTGAATATTGCATGATTTCTAACAGCTACAGTTATATATAGATTTCCAGCTGGACCACCACGAAGTCCTGGTTCACCTTCGCCATTTAATGATATAACTTGACCATTATCAATTCCGGCTGGTATTGATACTTTAATTCTTCTTTGTTTTCTAACAGTACCTCTGCCCTTGCAAGTATCACATGGATTGCTTATAACACTTCCTGTTCCTCCACAATTATCACAAGTTCTAACACTTGCAAAAGATCCAAGTATCGTATTTTGAGTAACTCTTACTTGTCCTGTGCCATTACAAACCTTACAAGTCTCTGGTTTTGTGCCTGGTTTAGCACCTGTTCCTCCACAAGTATCGCATTGCTCTTCTCTATTTATTGTTATTTCTTTGCTAACACCAAATGCTGCCTCTTCAAAAGTTATTTCAACTCTTACTTTTAAATCTCTTCCTCTTACTGGACCATTCCTAGAATTACGTCCTCTTGAACTGCCACCTCCGAAAAAAGACGAGAATATATCGTTCAAATCAAAGTCCACTCCAGAGAATCCTGCACCACCAGAGAAACCATCAAATCCGCTAAAGCCACTAAAATCACTAGAATAACCATTAGCTCCACTATGTCCAAATTGGTCATACATATTACGTTTTTGCTTATCTGATAAGACTTCATATGCCTCATTTACTTCTTTGAATTTCTTTTCTGCTTCTTCTTTATTATCCGGATTTGCGTCTGGATGATATTTTTTAGCCAATTTTCTATATGCTTTCTTTAATTCCTCATCCGTTGCTGTTTTTGAAACACCCAAAACCTCATAATAATCTCTTTTTTGTTCTGCCATTAATTAATCCCCCTTAGCACTTAAAAGCACTTAATCGCGCAAATTATATATTTACACGAATAGACGACAAAAATGTCGCCTTATTCAAATATATAAATGTCTTTTCTAAACCAAGGGCGGATAAAATCCGCCCTATTTTTTAATTAATTACTCAACTTTGTAATCTGCATCATATACTGTGCCATCATTACCTTGGTTTGGGTTGCTGTTTGCATTATTTCCGCTTGCTGCGTTAGGATCTGCATTTGCTCCTGTTGCATTTGCACCAGCATTAGCATATAATTTTTCAGAAATCTTATAGAATTCTTGAGTTAATTTTTCTGTTGCAGATTTAATAGCTTCAACATCTGTTCCTTCTAGTGTTTTCTTAACATTATCTAGCTCAGCTTGAACTTTAGCTTTCTCTTCTGCACTTACTTTATCTCCTAAATCATTCAATGTTTTTTCTGTATTGTATACAAGTGAGTCAGCATTGTTTCTAACTTCAATTGCTTCTTTATTCTTTCTATCTTCTTCAGCATGTGCTTCAGCCTCTTTAACAGCTTGTTCTATTTCATTTTCTGTTAAGTTTGTGCTTGCTGTGATAACGATCTTTTGCTCGTTACCTGTTCCCATATCTTTAGCTGATACGTGAACAATACCGTTAGCATCTATATCGAATGTAACTTCGATTTGTGGTACTCCTCTTGGAGCCGCTGGAATTCCTGTTAATTGGAATCTACCAAGTGTCTTATCGTATGCTGCCATTTCTCTTTCACCTTGTAATACGTGAATTTCTACACTTGTTTGTCCATCTGCAGCTGTTGAGAATATTTGTGACTTCTTTGTTGGGATTGTTGTATTTCTTTCAATCAACTTAGTAAATACACCACCAAATGTTTCAATACCAAGTGATAGTGGTGTTACATCTAGTAAAACTAGGTCTTTAACATCACCAGATAATACACCTGCTTGAATTGCTGCACCAATTGCAACACATTCATCTGGGTTTATACCTTTGTGTGGCTCTTTACCTGTAACTCTCTTAACTGTTTCTTGTACTAGAGGTACTCTTGATGAACCACCAACTAAAATTATTTTATCTAGTTTATCTGCTGTTAAGTTGGCATCTTTCAATGCTTGATTCATTGGACCAACTGTTGAATCAACTAAGTCTCTGATTAATTCTTCAAATTTTGCTCTTGTAAGTGTAATGTTCATGTGTTTTGGTCCTGTGCTATCAGCTGTGATATATGGTAAATTGATATCCGTTTGACTCATGCTAGATAATTCTATTTTAGCCTTCTCACTAGCTTCCTTTAATCTTTGCATAACTGCTGGATCTGTTGACAAATCTATTCCTTGGTCTTTCTTGAATTCATCGATTAAGTATTTCATTATTCTTTCATCGAAGTCATCTCCACCTAGTCTGTTGTTACCACTTGTTGATAAAACTTCGAATACACCATCACCAATTTCTAGGATAGATACATCGAATGTACCACCACCTAAGTCATAAACCATTATCTTTTGCTCATCACCTTTATCTAGACCATAAGCAAGTGATGCTGCTGTTGGCTCGTTTATAATTCTTAAAACTTCAAGTCCTGCAATTCTACCCGCATCTTTTGTTGCTTGTCTTTGAGAATCACTAAAGTAAGCTGGAACTGTTATAACAGCTTGAGTTACTTTTTGTCCTAAGTAGTTTTCAGCATCTGACTTTAATTTTTGAAGTATCATTGCTGAGATTTCTTGTGGTGTATATGTTGCAGAATCTATTTTTATTTTTCTATCTGTACCCATATCTCTCTTAATAGAAGATATTGTTCTGTCGTGGTTTGTTACCGCTTGTCTTTTAGCTATTTTACCAACTAATCTTTCTCCTGTTTTTGTAAATGCTACAACTGATGGAGTTGTTCTATCTCCTTCTGCATTAGGTATAACAACTGGTTCTCCACCTTCCATAACTGCTACACATGAGTTTGTTGTTCCTAAATCAATACCAATAATTTTTGACATAATAATCATCCTTTCTTTCCTGCCATTTTCTAATGGCATCATATATATTAAAATTTTATTTTTTAACTTAGTTCGCTACTTTAACCATTGCATGTCTTAATACTCTATCGCCTATTTTATACCCACTTCTAAGTTCTTCAACAATTTCTTGTTCCCCATAATCCTTACTTTCAATATGCATTACCGCATCATGAAACTCCGGATTAAATGTTTCTTTAACAGTTGGTATAAGTTCGACATTGAATTCCTTCATTACATCTTGCATTTGCTTATGTATAAGCTCAAAACCTTCTTTTGCTTTAGGATCTGTTGTTTCTGCTGCAACTGCTTTGTCTAAGTTATCCAAAACAGCTATGTACTTTGTAACAACATCTCCAACAGCAAGTGAATATATCTTTTCTTTTTCTTTCATCACTCTTTTCTTATAATTATCAAATTCTGCTGCCGTTCTTTGCAAATGTTCATAATACTTTTCATTTTCTTTCTTCAGTTTTTCTATTTCGTTGTTTAGGTCCTTGATAGATATTTCTTCTTTTTCCTCTAGTTCCTCATTCTTTATCTTCTCGTTTTCTGCCATCAACTTCTCCCCCTTGTTTTATTTTTTCTTGTATAGAATCTCCTATATACTTAATTACTGGAATTACTTTTTTATAATCCATTCTCTTTGGTCCTATTATGCCTATCGTTCCAACTTCTTTTTCGTTTATTGATTGTTTATATGTTATTATTGTAAAATCTTTCAAATCATCAAATGCTGTTTCCTGTCCGATATACACATTAATATTTCCGTCGTAACCAGACTTTATAAGTTCTTTTATTGCATCTTGAGTTTCTATTATGTTTAAGAAATTTTTAAGTGTCTTTTCTTTCTTTAGTTCCGGTAAGTTAAGCATGTTTCTAGTTCCATCTAAGTATATCTCAGAATTTTCTTCTGTAAGTAAATTGTTCAATTTCATAACTAAAGGTATTACTGTGTTGCTAATGTTATAAAGTTCGTTTTCTATATGAGTATTTATGTTGTCATATACTTCTTTGAAGTTCATGCCTTTAAATTTATAATTTAAAAAGTTATTAAATATTTCAATATTTTCGTTTGGAATATCACCGTCATACCTTACAACGCTCTCTTTTATGATTCCGTTGTCTGCCAAAATCACAATCATAAGTCTATCATGCCCAATTTTTACTAATTTTATTTCCTCAACTGTACATGACTCTATTTGTGGTCCAGCAGCAATTGATGCGTAATTTGTGATTCTAGATAAAACATTTGACGCTTCTTTTATTAATTCATCAAGCTTTATTACGTCTTCCTTTAATGTGTTATCTATAATTTCTTTTTCTTTTGCTGTCAATGTCTTTTCTTTCATGATTAAATCGACATACAATCTATATCCTTTGCTTGATGGAATTCTTCCTGCTGAAGTATGAGGTTGTTCCAAATATCCAAGTTCCTCTAAGCTAGCCATTTCATTTCTTATGGTAGCAGAACTAAAACCTAAGTTATATTCATTCGCTATTTTTGTAGAACCGACTGGCTCTGCTGTCGCATTATATTCTTCTATGACAGCCTCCAATATCTTCTTTTTTCTATCATCCAAAATCATTTCTTCACCTTCTTCGCATTAGCACTCGATGTATCTAAGTGCTAACAACATAATAAAAATATCACTTCTTTTAGCACTTGTCAATACCAAGTGCTAAAATTTTATAGTAACTTTTTCTTTAATTTTCATCTTTATATGTGAGCTTAGAGCCTCAAGAATTTAAAAGATTGCAATTTTAAAATTTTTGTGTGAATTTTTTGTAAACATTATACTTTATAACCTCTCCATTTATTTTTACCATAAAAAAGAATTAGATTAAAATCAAATAAAAAATATGAGACTACAAATTAATATAGTCCCATAGATTCTTTTTTCAGTGTCCACTATATTGGGTTCACTTCATGTTTTTCATCTAATTCTTTTTAATCCTCGTAATCTATATACATATATAAGTCTGTATCTGAATCTAAAAATTCGTTTATCTTTTTATCCACGTCTGTGTCAAGTTTACTAATTCTAATATAGTTATTTCCCACCTTTATAAGTGGATCAACATATCTTAAATCTCTTCCTATCTTTGTGCAATACTTTTTCTCAACTTTATTAAATTTAGTATAGACCTTACGCAAATTAGGTAAATAACGCCATCTATCGCTAATACGTTTATCACTGCAATTTAATCCGATATCCATAATAATTTTATCTGTTGATGTATACAAATCTTTTCTTCTAATTACGCCTCTTCTTACCATCGGAGCCAATGTATCAGTTATAAATTTCATTGCCATTTTTGCTTCATATGACCTATATTTTTCTCCGCATTCAATACTCACTAAACAGATTTTCTTTGCTAAATGCACAGTATTAAAGCAAAATTCTGGCATATTATCATCATTCGGCACTACAACCAAATCTTCATAAAACTCTTTAATTTCATCTAACGTGCAAATGTTTGATAAATATGCTGTATGCAAAAAATATTCTAATGTATGTGCACAAAGTGTTGGTCTAATGTTATAGCCAAGTGGAAAGTCTGTATAATCACAAATCTCATCAATATTTATATTATTATCAAATAAATATGCAAAAAGCTTGTCAGAACCAACAATTACATCATAATTAGTTAGTGCATTGTCATTCTTGTCAAAATTAATCTCATCGATATATGTTGTGGCATAAGAAAATGCCGGCACAGAAATATCATGAAGCATTGCCGATAGCACTTTATTTTTATTGGTAATAAAATTATTCAATATTAGTGCTAAACCAATACTATGGTCTAATACAGAGTATTTGTATTTATATAAGTTAAAACCACTAAGATTTATACCCGCGTTTATATCAATTCCATTTAATCTAGCAAGTTCCGGGAAGTCAACAATTTCCTTTATAAATTCTGGTACTTTTTCCGAATAGATTTGATGCAAAGCTGCAATTCTCTCATCCTGTGTATCATAATAAGACATTTTCTCACCTCTTTTCACGCTTCATAGTATAGCATAATATTTAGCATAATTCAATCGAAATTGTTGATACTACGCAAAATATTAGACTCTATTCTATTTTTTAAATCTTCTGAGAGATTTAATTCTTCACTAGACTATTGTATAAAAAAGTGGACCTTAATTGTTAAATCATCTTTCTCATAACAATTTGAGGCCCACGTTAATTCTATTTATAATACTCTATTTTAGTTCACTTCTGTTTTCTTTTATTACGTCAATCTTTTCTTGTAAATTCTGTTCCAATTCAGCAAGTATTTCATCTGCATACTTCTTTGTTCCATTTATCAAATCTTTTGAAAAGGCATTTGCACTATCTATTATTTCTGCTTTTTGTTCATATGCTTTTTTAGTTATCTCATGTTCATCAATCATTGCAATTATTCTGTTTTCTGCCTCTTTTATAAGTTGGTTTGCTTCTTTTTGAGCATCAACTAAAATCTTTTGTCTTTCTTCTTTTACCCATTTTGCTTGTTTTAATTCATCTGGTAATTTCATTTTTATTTCATTAACTACATCGATAATGGCATCTTTATCAACTAAAGACTTTTTAGTTAGTGGTATATTAGAACTTCTATCTAACATTTCTTCTAATGTTTCTAATAACGTTAAAACCTCCATAACGTCCTACTCCTTTCGTTTATAAAAACTCAATATATTTCTTCCATATCTTTTGTAGTTATACTTCGTAAACCCTTCAATCTCGTCAGGTGCATCTTCATTAGTATCTGTTTCCATTATAATTATACCGTTGTCTGATAATAATTCGTATTCCCACATTTTTCTTATTGCGTCTACACCCATCTCTTTATTATATGGAGGATCTATATACGCAATGTCTATCTTTTCACCTTTCAATTTTTTTAAGGCTACCTTATAATCTGTATTGTAAATACGAGTACAATCTTCGATTCTTCCCTTTTTTACGTTCTCCTTTATGACCTTTACACATGCTGGATTTAAATCAATTAGTATTGCACTTTCAGCTCCTCTACTTATCGCTTCAATACCTATTGCACCGCTACCAGCAAATAAGTCTAAAAATGTAGCACCAGGAACATCATTAGTTAGTATACTAAATAATGCTTCTTTTACTACTTCTCGTGTTGGTCTTGTCGAATCACCATCAATTGTATTTAATTTCATACCTCTTAAATTTCCTGAAACTACTCGCATATACAACCTCTCTATGCTATATTTTAATATATTTTCAAAAAATGTCAACCATTGTAACACAATTGTAACATAAATGTAAAAATATGGTTCATATCTATTTTAATATCTTCTTTAAAAAACTTTGTCTGTGTATCATGCATGGACCAAATTCTTTCAACGCCTCGACATGAGCTTTAGTTCCATACCCTTTATGCTTTTCAAAGCCATACATAGGAAAAATTTTATCATATTCTCTCATCATTCTATCCCTTGTGACTTTTGCAATTATTGATGCTGCACCTATTGAAATGCTAAGAGCATCTCCTTTTATTATAGGCAAGTATGGTATTCCATCTGTATCTACTTTCTTTTCAGCATCTATTAAAATAAAATCTGGTTTGACTTTTAAATCTTCAATTGCAAGTTTCATAGCTTTTCTAGTTGCATTAAGAATATTTATTTCATCTATTACTGTATGATCAACTATTCCTACTCCCCATGCCAATGCATTATTTATTATATCATCATAAAGTTTCTCTCTCTTCTTCTCGGAAAGTTTTTTAGAATCATTTACGCCTTCTATTAATGCATCTTTCGGTAAAATCACTGCGGCAGCTACTACAGGACCCGCAAGTGGTCCTCTTCCAGCTTCATCAATTCCAGCTATGCATTTATATCCTTTTTCGTATGCTTCTTTTTCAAATTTACTAAGTTCAATAAGTCTTTCTCTTTCTTCTTCTTTCATTTGTACATTCACCCCGAAACATAGTATCATATATTACATAAAATCGCAAATGTATTTAAAATGTTAATTTTTAGGCAGTTTTAAAGGCTAGGTAAATCAACTAACTTACCTAGCCTTGTTAAGAGGATGATTATTATGAATACTCTACGCGTTTTGTTCCTCGACATTACTATTTTCTATATTTTCGTCTTTTTCAACTTCTAGTTTTGAAATAGACACTTCATAAGCTCTTCTTGTTTCAGATGTTCCGTCTTCAAACTTCTTTTCATACAATCTACTTTGAATTCTTCCCCAAATCTTAATTCTTTCACCAACACTCATGTTTTGGCAAAATCTTGCGTTTCTTCCCCATGCTATACATGGTATGTAATCTGACTTGTTGTATGCTCTATTAACCGCAAGCAAGATATCTGCAATTTCTCTACCAAATGGTGTTGTTCTATAAATAGGTTTTTTACATATGAAACCATCTAAAATTATTTCATTAGGGTTTTGATCTTCGCTAATTTCTTCTACTTCTTTCATATCCTTAACAAATACTGTCAAAACAAGTTTATTTTTTTCGTTCTCATAATTATTGTAAGATCTAAATTGGCCATCAATAATAACTTTTTGACCTACTTTAAAATTTTCATCTAGAATTCTCTCTGATGCAGTAACTGGAATGATGTCACTATTCTCACTTAATCTAGGAACTTCTAAATCAAATGTATAGAATCCCTCTCCGTATACTTCATGGCTAAATTGTTTATCAGAAACAATAGTACCAATAAGTGTAATTATGTTGTTATCACTATAATTTACCACTTTTTTATCCCCCTCATTCGCATTTTAATATGTTTTCTAATGTAATTTTATTCCCATCATAGGAATTTTATTCCTGAACACAAGTCTTATTTTACCATAATTTTATATTCTTGTCTACATAATTTTGCAAAAATGTCTACTTTTTTTGTAAAAGTATTATTTTTACTTATTATTATCTACCTTATTCATGTCGATATCACTTGTTTTAACCTTTCCAAAATACGTTCATGCCAATTTAACATACATTTTATTCAAAATCCGATTAATTTTTGTATATACATTACATTTTATAACATATATTAAAAATGGACATTATGCTTTCTAGCATAGAAAAAGTGCTAGAAAAGAATTTACATTCCCTTCCAGCACTTAAACTTTAGAAGCGGTTAGAACTTATGCACAATTATGTGCAATTTTTTCAATCGCAAGAATATGCGTCCCGAACATCCTTACTGCACTTTTCGAGGTGTACAGAATACTCCAATCCCACAATCTCTACAAGTGCGATAGCTGCCTTTATTTTAGCAACGTTCTGGACGGTTTTGAACATATACTGCTCCATCCTAGGATCTTTACGCAGTTTGCAAAGAATTTCATCGATGGTGTCATCGTCAGGCATATATTCCATGTTTGAGATGTGGAATCCGGTCTCATCGCAATAGATTTCAACTGTCTTGTAGCTTTCGAGCTCTTTATTTATTCTGTCAAGTCTTTCTTCTTCATCGCTTATGTTCTGCTCCAAGCCTTCGACATCTTTCTTACCTGCCTCAATTTGTGCATCAACTTCTCCCAAACTTTTCCGAAGCTCTTCTAGCTCTTTTCTTATTCTCAAGAACTCCTCATTGCAATGGTTAGCCTTCTTTTGAATATCGTCTTTTTTGTTTTGTTTTTCTATGAGGTCCGTTTCTTTTTTTTCTAGGTTTTCTTTCATTTCTGAAAGCTTTTTTTTGCTTTTCTCCGCTTGCTCGTTTAACTCGCTTTCGCGACTCCGGAACGTTGTCGTACTTTCCTTTTCGTAACTCACATTCGGCTCGCTTTCGATGATTTCAGTTGCTTCTGACATACTATTTACCTCTTTCCGCTTTATCTCAAGACCCGTTTTTTTCTTATACCGACTTTCATTTCGCTCCAAATCACGGTTGTACTCCTTGAATTTGATACCAGTCTTTTCCTTCAAAGCTTCGAGAAACGTTTCTTCCGAGCAGTTAAACTCGTTGGCGAGTTGCGTCTTTGTATATCCTGCTTTGACATACTCTCTGATGGACCTTAATTCCTTAGAACGACCATTAATGTACAATGTTGCTCCCATTTTTACAAATCTCCTTTTCAATCATCCTGATGAGCAAGTCAATTCCTACGAGAACGTCTTTACTACTCGAACTTTTAAGTAGCTCACTCACTTGCTCAGACATTTCTTCGCTTGTTTTCGTCAGAATGTGCTCTTTCCCTATTCTTCCTAATGCACTTTTTTGCGTCTTATAAACATGCTGTTCATGTGGTTTATGCGGATGCCTAAGATAACTTTGATAGTTCTTTCCGTTTTTATTGCAATATTTCTTCATTTTGTGATACACCATCCATTTGCTTATACCACACTTATTCGAAATACATGCAACATCTCCTTCATTTTCAAGCCACACTTCCTCAATGTCCAAATCAAATAGTTGCCCTGCTGCTGTTCTCAAAAATTATGCCTCCTTCAAAATCCATGTTTTTTCGCCCATAGTTATGGGCTTTCCTCCTATAGTAATAAACTTCGACATGGATTATAGCACATTTTCATCATTCAGTCAACATAATTCATTTATATTTTCACAGCCGCCGTCACTAAAACTCCTATATTATCTTTGTATATCTTTTCGAATTGAGATATTGGTAGCGGATTTTGTCCCATGCCTGTTTCGAACGTGTATCCTGGTCTATTGTATTTGGATATGTACCAATCTCTATATCCTGCATAACTGTTTGTTTCTTTTTCATTATCTAATGTGTATGTACTAATTCTGGCAAATTCTTTTCCTAATTCTTCTGCACCAACCGGCTCAAAGTCCAAATATCTCCAATATATTATTTCTCCCTGTGTGTGATATGACAAAATCAATTTAAAATCATGTGCAAGTGTATAATTGTACAAAGCTAATGATTCTGGCTCAGTTAAAGGTCCGATAACCAACAAAATCTCTTGGTGCTGGCCTTACAAAACCTTGTTTAAACTTGTTTTCACGTGCAAGTTGCCATTCGGCGGGAAACTGCAAATTCAAATCTACTCCGCACAATATTAGCTTTCCAACCATTTGGGAAAGGAATATTTGGATATCCACTAGCTATATTTCTAGCGTTCATATATGCTGACGAACGCACTGGCAATTGCCAAAGTACTAAATCCACCCCATCTGGATTTGCCATAGGTGCTATGTAAATTGTTGTTTCATTAAATATCTTTTTTGCATCATAGCCAAATATATTTCCTTCACTTTCATATGCCTTTGCAAAATCTTCAATAAATTTCATAAACACAACCGAATTAATCCATTCGTTTGCATGGATTGATGCACTATAAAAAACTTCTTTGCTTCCATTTCCTATTTTTATTACTGGTAAATTCTTTCCCATTACACTTCTGCCATAATAGCTATATTCTAAAAAAGGATACTTGGTAACTAATGCATTTATATTTCTCATCATAATACTATATGGATATATTATATCTGTAGGAACTATATCAAAAAGTTTACCATTTAAATATGGCATCAGTGCATTCCAAGTCGCTGTGCCAACAATTCCATCAGGCTGTAGTCCAAATTCTTTTTGAAAGTTCTTTACTGCTTCCATCGTTTGGTTTCCATATATTCCATCCACATTTCCTGCATAGTATCCCAACTTTTTTAAGGTACTTTGTAACCATTCAACATAAGCACCACTCGAACCATATCTTAAAACTGGCATAAAAATCACTCTCCTCTTTTTAAGTTTATTTTTACGCACTAAGTTTTATTCTTTTTATTTTTAGTTGTTGATATTTTTGTCATTTTCAAAATATCAATTAACCCCAGATACTTTTAAAATTTGTCTTCCCTCATGATTTATTTCATAATTATCTTGATAAATCATTTCAGAAACCGGAACTATTTCGTAACCTAAATCTTTTATTGTCCTTATTATTTGATTTAATCCCTCCGCAGTATGCTTTGTATCATTATGCATCAAAATAATACTTCCGTTTCTTATTTTGTCTTTTATTCTTTTGCACATTTCATCTGGAGTTTTTCCTGTATAATCTAATGTATCTATATCCCATTGAACAACTTGCATTTCTAAGCTTTTAGCCGCCTCTATTACAGTATTATTATATTCACCATAAGGACCTCTATATAGTTTTACTTCTTCACCAGTTATATTCATTATTTTTTCATTGCATTTTTTCATATCATCAACATTTGTATCGAAAGATAAGGCATTTACATGTGCATGTGAATTTGAATGATTACCTATGTCCATTCCATTATCATGTACTAATTTTACTTCATCTGGGTATTTTTTTACGAAATCTCCAACCATGAAGAAGGCTGCTTTCACATCGTTTTCAGTCAATGTATTTATGATATCTGGTATGTCATCAGCTCCCCACGCACAGTCAAACGTTAAGGCTACAACTTTATCTTCTGTTTCAACACTGTATATCGGAAGTAATCTATAATTTGCTGCAGTTTCTAATATTTTCTCAACAATTGTATTTCCGCAACCACATGCTAATATTAAAGTAAATATGCCTATTACTGCAAATAAAAACATCTTTGCATTTATAACAACAAACTTATTTTTCAAATTAAACACCCCCATACATATTGTATGAAAGCACTTTCACAAATATAATTACGCCAGCCATAAAAATTTTAGTTGTAATAAATTTTATTAAAAAACGCGAAAAGAGATGAAAACTTTTACTTTTTCATCTCTTCTTTAATAATTTCTATGTATCAAGCTGAAAGTAGTATAATTTTTTATTTTCAACATCTAATGCACTAATTGTAAAATTAGTTGAATATCTATTACTTATTACTATTTCTCTATCAAATTTATAAATATCTCCAGATGCTTCAGTATGTCTATCTTTAAAAAAATAATATCCATTATCTATATCAAGCATCGGATTTTCTAAATCAATTGCCTCTACATGCGTTAATTCCCTCTTAAGTTCGTCACTTAAAGCTCCCTTTTGCCAATGTGGATTACTTTCTATGCTTGCAATTATCGTTTCTAATTCTTCGTTACTCAACTCATATTCTTGATAGATTGTGCCATCATTATGTCCTCCATTTTTCCCTGTTATTTTTTCCACACTAACTGTTAAATTGCTTTCTAATTCTATTGCTTGCATTTCTCTTGGTGGTGGATTTGTAACCACAGTATTTATCATACTAAATATCATACTAAATATCAAATAAAAGCCCACACTAAACATATAAAAAATCACTTTTACTCCTCCTCGCTAACTACATAATTAGTCATGTCAAATTTTATAGTGAAATAATAAGGTCTTATTACTCCGTATTCAGAAGAAGCAACTCCTAAATTGTTTAACGTCATCGCAAAAATACTTTTTGGTATAGAATCCGTAGCCGCCACATATTCTTTTAGATTTTTAAAATCTGTGTAATCGTAGTTGTCTTTTATTTCAACCTATCCTTATTTATTAGAGATATTATCATATTTTTTATAAACAAGCAATAATGTTTGCCATTTTTGCTTGTTTGTTTCTAATCATTCACATTTCTCTTATTTTTTTCATATTCTATAATTAGAAAAGGAGGAAATGCTATGTTTGAAAATGAAAAATTTGACCGTCCTGATTTTTGCGATTTTAAAACAATAATTGAAAAATTCTTAACAATATGCTTACCTGTAACAACAACACCTTGTGCAAAGGTTGGAAAAATTAAAACCGAATGTTGTGGCACACCAATCGTTGTTCCAAGAAAACATGATATTTGTTGTGATGAAATGCAAAAGAACGGCTGTTGCAAGTACACTGTTATTCAAAAGATGAGAGTTGAGATTCCTATCGACTTTACTGCCGACACTAAAGTTGACGATTTATTTGTTGATTGTGAATTTAAGCATGACAAGGACCACTGTGACAAAAATAATTGTGAGAAAGACCTCTGCGACGCTTGTAAAAAAGACATTTGTCCAAAAGATCCTTGCGATAAAAAGCCTTGGTAACATCATTTAAAGAAATTATAACCG
Organism: Clostridiales bacterium UBA4698; assembly: GCA_002404755.1. Taxonomy (GTDB): domain Bacteria; phylum Bacillota; class Clostridia; order TANB77; family UBA1234; genus UBA1234. Next base: position 35,981 of record DHKI01000003.1, read on the forward strand.
TTAATTGAAACATTGTAATTAAAATATATTTCAAAATTAAATCAAAAAATTTAATGTTTATTTATCGCGTAAAAACGGCTTAAAAAATTTGCATTTATAAGTTGACTAAAAAATAGGATTCGAATCAAAGTACTGATTCAAATCCTATTTTTTAATTTTTCGCATCCAAATTTTAACCTAAAACTATTCTTGAGATATTTTTTCTAAATATTTGTATGTTTCCATTACTTCTTCTCTTGTCATATCTTGACTTACTGATTCGTTCATAGTGATTGTAACATACTTTCCATCTCTCTTAATTTCTTTTACATTTTCTAGACCTGTTAATTCACTATTATTAACGTCTTTTAACTCGTTCATATATTGCTCATATGCTTGTTTTCCTGCTTCCTCATTATCATACATATAACAATAACTATAATTTACTACTTGGTCTCCACTAAAATCAAATATTATATAATACGCATTTCCAAAATTAAAAACTGCTCTATCATCTGTTGTAGATAAACCTATTTTTCCTGAAGCATCACCTGAATCTCCGCTTTTATTATTTCCACTAGTATTTTCTTCTATTTTAGAGCCCCCTATAATATTTTCTAAATCTTTATCATCATCTTTTGAGCTTGTATTAACCTTATCACTAATATCATTTACTCCATTACTTGGTTGCTCTTCTTTTTTGTTACAGCCAACCATTCCAAAAATACAAAAAGCCATTATTAAAACAATTCCGATTACTCTAAGTTTTTTCATATCTTCTCCTCCTATACTCTTTATACACTATAATTATAATACTATATTTCTTTTATAATTCCAACATTTATTTTTAATCTTCGAAAAGTTGGTCAGCTAAATTTTGTATATATGCTTTTCTTTCTTTCGTTTCCTTTTCTAAAATTCTTAGTTCTATAATATCTCCCTCTTCAGCATTCATAGCAAGCACTCTAGGCATATTCACAAACTCTCCACTTTCAATTTCAACAACAGCATAATTCCCTTCATATCTATCTAATATAACTCTCATGCCACATTCACCTCTTTATGTATCAACATTCTAACAGAACCAATAATATTATATAACCTTTTTTAATGCTCACATTATATCATAAAACAATAAAAAGGTGGAAGTATTTTTCCACCTTTACATATTAAAATTCTATTTTCGATACTTCTTTCATTGTATCCATATCTAGTACTTTTATCATATTACTTGATATTGTATAAAGCTTATCTCCTATATATATTATTCTTTCAATATTGCTATAAGGGTTTTCAGTATTTTCATTTGAAACTTTGCCAAGCAATGTTATACCTTTTTCTGTATCTATATTAAATATAACTGCTCCACAGAAATCTAAATCTCCATACATTGGGACTCCATTTTCATATGTTCCTGCATTTTCATCATATAATCTAACTGGAAAAGCAAATAGCCCTTCATCTTGTTTGAATAGAAGTGATTTATGATTGTATAATAATTCAGAATAGCTTCCTCTTCCGCCTATCTTTACAGAGTCTAACTCTTTTGGATTGTTATAATCACTAACATCAAATATAGCAAGTTTTAATCCTGTCGAATATGCTGTTACACGTTCTGTTCCATCATAGTTTTTAACAATCTTTTCTATTGAATCTTCTCCAAAACCAATTAAATAGTTTTCGCCAAATGGATGTAAGTAACTGCTATATCCTGGTATCTTTAATTCTCCTAAAACTTCCGGATTGGTTGGCTCACTTAAATCTATTACAAAAAGTGGATCCACAGTTTTATATGTTACAACATAACATTTGTCTCCCATAAAACGTGTGCTATATATCCTCTCGCCTTTTGCTAAACCTTCTAGCTTTCCAATAACTTTTAAATCTTTATCTAAGACATATAAATTATTTTCAGATGTATTACTTTCCCATGAATTTCCTTTTGTAGTTGTTATTCTAAAGTTTCCATCATATTCATCCATTGAAAATTGATTTAACAAAGTTCCTTTAACTTCGCCTTCTGCTACATATTTTATTTTCCCATTGTATATAGCAAATTTTCTTATTTTAGTGTTTCCATTACCATTATCATATCTTAGCCAACCTTGATAACTTAACCTTGACTTTGTTACATATAGATTTTCTTTCGAACAGTATATTTCTTCGCCTGTACCTATAAAAGTTTCTACATTTGCTTTTTCAGATATATTATCTAAGCTAAATGAAGTAATCATCATGTATGAACATTCCTCGTCATCCTCAAGGTCAGGGAAACATTTTATTGATGTAATGTCAACTTCTTTAGTATTTCCGCCATCAACACAAGTATCCTTGAAAAGTGGTACAACATCTTCTGGATTAATGTCGTTATAAAAATATACATATTTATTGCTTATTACATATATATCATCATCAACTTTTCTTGATGAACAATAGCTTCCTTCTGTCTCTATCTCTCTAACCAAATCATAATTATTTATATCATAAATCATAACCTTTGTTGATGTTTTATCATAGAAACCTCCGTAAAAGCCATATGGAGTAACCTTATCATTTTCTAATGTTATTAGACTACTCATACTACTAGTCGCTAGTACTATTATATAATCATCACTTAAATATAACTCTCTTGGTCTTTGATATGTGCCATTATCATTTTTTACCTTAAAATCAATTTCTTTCTCTAGCTCTAATTTTTCACCTTTATTATTAATTATCTTTAAAGTATTATTTGATAAATAATAAATGTAATCTCCGTTAGTTTTTACTATATCTGCTTCATCAACGCCTTGAACTTGCGTGTTAGTTTCCGAATATTCATCCGAAGATTTTTGACTTCCACTATCGCCAGCTACATTTTCTGTCGCTGATAATTCCTGCGTTGCAGAATCAATTGAAACGGAATCCGCATATTTCAAATCGCCTAAAGAATTAAATATAGCTCTTCTATTAATAAGTTCTCTACTATTTTCTAGCTTTTTCACTAATTCATCTTTCGTTTTAAAAGTTGTAAGTTTCAATTCTTTTTGATTTTCAAACTCAACTTCTTTTTGATTTACCTTTAGCACACTTAACTCCACATCCTCAACATGATGTATTTTAGTTGCATCAACGCCAACAAGCACTGCTATTGCAACTGCACATATACATGTAATAAGTGCATATCCTTCTCTTCTTTTTTTCATCTTATAATCACTCGCTTTCTTAAGTATACTTTTAACTCTCTCTTCATTACTCTTCATAAGAAAATCCCTCCTTTCTTAAATTTTCTTTAAGAGCAAGCCTTGCCCTATACGCAAGGTTCTTTACTTGTTTATTATTTTTATGCATAACCTTCGATATTTCATTATAAGACATATCTTCAAAGTATATTAAAAACAACACTGTTTCATAATCTTTTGGTAAAGTCTTTATTATTCTGCGTATATTTCTGTGTTCTTCATCTTTTATTACACTCTCTTCAAATCTTTCTTCATCCTCAAGTATTTCATCTTCTAAAAAGCTACATTTTTTATTCTTTTTTAGAACATTGAAAGCTTTATTTCTTCCAATTTGAAATAAATAAGTTTTAAATGAAGATTCTTCTTTAAAATTATGTTTTTTTACAACCAGTTCCATAAAAACATCTTCCATTAATTCTTCAGCCAAAGAAAGATTGTTTACAAAACCATTTATAAAAAACATAAGACTGTCGCCATACATTTTAACTATATCTTCAAGACCACTTTCATCTCCATTTAGGAAACGACGGTAGCTACTTGCGCCGTTATCCATAAATTTTCCCTCCTTTTAATGCCTTACACCAATTAGACAATTCAAACCTCAAAAAGTCTCATAAAGCTCAAGTTTTCTTATATTCTATATTAAATGAGAACTTATTTCAATCAAATTCTAGCTTTAAATGGTAAGTTTTGTTAGTGCTTACTATTTCCACAACAAATCTTAAAAATACAAAATGGCATATAATACTCTTCAAGAAAAGCATTATATGCCAATATTGATTACTCAAATTTTCTAATCATGTACTATTTTATCAAGTATGCTAAATATTATAAACATAACAACATTCACCAAAACAATCGTCGCACCAGTACTAATGTTATATGCATAAGATATGTATAAGCCAATTAAAAATGATACCACACTAACAATCGATGAACTTATTACAACCTTTTTGAAAGACCTAAACAATCTCATTGATGTAAGTGCTGGGAAAATTATGATGCTACTTATAAGCATTGTTCCCATCATTCTCATTCCAACGACGATAACAACGGCCGTTAGAATAGCAATCAAATTTGTATACCATTTCACATTCAAGCCAACTGCTTTAGAAAATTCTTCGTCAAATGTAATTGCAAACAATTTTCTGTAATAGATAACAAATAAAATTACAACAATAACACTAACCGCTACGCTTAAATAAACATCTGAAGCACTCATTGCAAGAATACTACCAAACATAAAATTGCATACATCCGTATTCATACCTGTAGTTAAAGAAGTGACCGCCACACCTAATGCTAATGCTGTACTTGATATAAGAGCAATTGCACTGTCTGCCTTAATCTTGCTATCATCACCTATTTTTAGTAGCACAACAGCTGCAATTATAACTCCTGGTATTGCGATGTATAAAGGTGTAGTAATGCCAAGTGCAGTAGCTATCGTCAATATGCCAAAGCCAACATGTGAAAGTCCATCACCAATCATTGCGTATCTTTTTAAAACCAAACTAACCCCTAAAAGAGCCGCACATAAGCTTACTAGAATTCCAACCAATGCTGCTCTCTGTATAAAACCAAAACTTAACATCTCTGTAATAGTTGTAATCATCTAAGCAACACCTCCACCCTTGTAGCTTTTTGCATCACCTATATATGTAACTTTTCCATCTTTAATTTCTATAACCCTACTACAATATTTTATTGCCCTCGAAATATCATGCGAAACCATTATAACTGTCAAACCTCTTTTTTTATTTAGTCTTTCTAAGATTTCATATATTTGAGTAGAAATAGCAGGATCAAGGCCGTTTGTTGGCTCATCTAAAATGATAACTTTTTCTGTTGCACATATCGCTCTAGCTATTAAAACCCTTTGCTGTTGACCACCAGATAAATCTCTAAAGCACTTATTTTTTATATCAAACAAATCCAATTCTTTCATAACTTTGTTTGCCGTAGCTATATCTCTTTTGCTATACCAAATTTTATTTATATTATTAACAATTGTACCACTTAGAACAACCTCTTCAATTGATGCTGGAAAATTACTTTGTATTTCAGTTTTTTGTGGTAAATATCCGGATTCTATCATTAACAATTATTTTTCCAGATTGTGGCTTGTATAAACCTAAAATGCACTTCATAAGTGTACTTTTGCCAGAGCCGTTCTCACCAAATACACAAACAAAATCTCCCTCTTCTATTTTAAAACTTACTCCATTCAAAGCATCTTTTTTCGCAGGATAACTAAAATGTACATCTTTTGCCTCAACCAAACTCATTCCATTTCATCTCCTTTTTAAGAACTACTATACATAATACAATAAATTTTGACTAAAATCAACATATATTTACATCTTCTATGCTAGCTTATTGGGTGCTTTATTGCCAATTTCAATACATCAAATATCCTTATCTTTAGTATAATATTAATATTGGTGTCAAATATCAATTTATCATACTCCGGCAAAATCACGTACTTATAATTGCAAATCTTTTTAAAAGGCAACATTTTTAAAGACTCTAAAAAAGTAGATAGTATAGGAATCGAAAATACAGTCGGAAACAAAAAAAGTAGACCAATTTTTATATTTGCATCAAAAGATGCCAATTCAACACTTTTCATAATTTGTTTTATCTCGTTTGCACTGATTCTCTTTTTCTTCTTTCCGTTTGAATTATTACGTTTTTTTCTTTTTCCAACCACTCTGCCATTTTTCTTTATTTCTACCGGTCCCACTTTTAGTTTAAAAAACGTATTCACTCCACAGCTCTCTATATTCACTTGGATTTTAATTTTAAAAATCAAAATACTAATAACAATAAAAATAATTATACATAAAATTTTCATAAGAATATTTTTCCAAATAATCGATTTATTATTCTTAGTTATTTTCTTTAAGAAATCGCTTCCTTGTGAATTTGAATTTTTTATACAATGTAAAACCTCAAACAGTGCTTTGTTGACACACCATTTGAGGTTTCTTCTATTAATCCTTATTTACTTCTCCACTAACCATTTCTTCGCCACTTACACTTGCAATTGGTTCAATTCCTTCTCTTATTGTGATTGCTCTTTCATGTTTTAAAGCTCTATAAACTGCATCAATTTTATTATTTTTTGAAGTGATTACCGTTACATTCAAAATAAATTCATTTTCTTCTTCGGCTCTATTTACACTTATCTTAATCAAAGTTCCTTTGTTATGATTAGAATCACCTGACTCTAATTTTATCCAATCTTTTTGTTCATTCATTAGACCTTTGCAAACTTTTTCAAAATCATATTGACTTAAGTTTATTTCACCACTTGTATTATTCTCATTAATATCAAGTGCTATATACTCGCCTATGTCCTTTTCTGAAATTTTTGAAAGTGCTGATGAAATCAAAGATGAATATAATGAAATATCTTCATTTGCAGCCTCTTTCTCTCCATATATAACTTCCTTCTTCCACAAATCACTATCTATAGCATATTCTAATACATCTCTGCCTATTTGATAATTAATTTCATCTCTAGAATATGAATAGTTTGTTGCAGGAACATTTGCAACTTCATACTGAATAGTATTTAATTCAGGAACTAATGCAAATAATGCAATCGTGTTATTTTTTAAATCATCTCTGTCATCTATTGAAGTATTTGCATATTTTACGGACAAAGTTTTCGTATCTGAATCAATTACAATGCCAGAAATATTTCTTGAATATGCTAATTGATTTAGAATTTCTTTTACTTTTACTAAATCTGAAACCTTAGTATTTCTATACTTTAGCATTTCATCAACATCGTATATATTCTCATCTGTAACAACAAGTTTAAAGCCATATTCAGCTGAGCCCTTAGCATAGAAATCTAATTTTATTAAGCATATATACGTTCCTTCTAATTCTGGAGAATATATTGTAAAGTAATTTCCCGCCTCATCAAATTTAGAAGTAACATCAAAAGTTTCCCCATTAAGAGTGCTAGCATACTTTACTTCTTGTATTGTAAATTTTTCTGTTGTAGATACTGTTATTACCTCATTTGTTTTAGAAACTAATGTATTATTAGTATTGTACTCAAAGTCTTTCAAATCAATTGCATCAATAGAAGTTATATTGCCAAAAACTTTCCAAGAATATCCGCCAAGTACTGATGTTATACTTTTTTTATCCGCATTTTGCACAGTAAGCTCTGGTGGAAGTTTTTTTGAATTAGAAACTAAAAATGCCAAAAATACTGCTACCAATATAACTAATGTTATTGCTACTATAAAAATCTTTTCTTTTTTATCCATATGAATCCTCCTTTAAATATTTTTGTTCAATCTTTCTAACTCTGTTCCATCTTTCTTTAACCTATAAATCATATATTCTTCAACACTTGACATTCCGTCAATTAAGTTAAAATCGATATAAATATAATTATCTTTTTCTCTTATATTAACATCTTGAGCATTTTCTCTATACACTTCGCAAATATCACAAATTAATAAATTATTCCTATATAGTTTTAATGCTGTTTCTTCTTTTCGTAAAGCATATATAATCGGCATATCACTTTCTTTCACAGATTCAATCTTTGCAGATTTTTCGCTATACTTTTTCAGTTCACTTTCGCCATAATAACTAAAATATATATTTGAACTGTCTGCATATTTTATTTCATAAACAGCTCCTGTCAAATCTATTAATTCTGTTTCTGAGCCATCTTTTTCTATCTTTTCAATGCTATATTTAAAACCAACATCCGGCAACCTTCTCTCTATCAAAACATATAATCCCTTGTCCGTGACAGCACTATCAATCACCTGCAGTTCACTTTCATTCGTCATATAAATTCTGTCTAGCACATTTGCATATTGCTTTTCTTTGTTCACTTTAAAAATAGAAATACTGCCATCACTATTTGAAGAAGAAAAATATAAATTGACATTATCTTCAATCATAAAGCTTGAATTTCCACTCACTAATGATGTAGGATTTTTAACAGTTAATGTTTCTCCGTAGTATTCTGCTTTACATATTTTATTTTGATATGAATATATTATATTTCCATCTTGAATACTATACAATTTACCAACACAGAATTTTTTAATATAACTAGTATCGTCAATATTCATATACAAAGTTTGATCAAAAACAGTGAAAAACAAATTATTATTAAAAACATATAATCTATTTTCAATGTCGTATTGCGAAGTCTTATACAAAACTTCAACCTTACTTTCACCTGCCAACTTAATTCTGCATATCTTGTTTTCACTTTCGCCATTATATCCGACTTCATTATCAACATAATATATATAATCATCATATATTAACGAATTGCTACCATTCCACATAACTTTCGACTTGTTCTCTTTAGTCAAATCAATAATATTACTATTTGGATTTTGTATAACATTTCCGTTGTTTTTAGAACTAAATGCTATCAGTCCTATTAAAAGTGCTAAAATTATAATAAACAAAAAAATTAATCCATTTTTTTTCATTAATTACCTCCACTTTTATCTTTAGTCTTTGTATGCTTCCAATCTATTTATTTTTATTCCAGCATTCGAAAACTTTTCCTCATACTCAGTCATTATGTTATCACTAACATTTTCTGCGTGCAAATCTCTTGTTACATTTCTCAATTCATAGCCATTCTCAACAAGTGATACCATAGAAAAATCAAACAAATCATTATTATCTGTTTTTTGAAATATTTGTTTTTGTCCTTTAAATATTTTATCATATTTTTCCAAAAAAATCTTGCTTGTTAATCTTCTTTTTTCATGTTTTGCCTTTGGCCAAGGATCAGAAAAATTAAGATATATACATGAGATTTCGTTTTCGAAAATCTCATCAATCTTCATAGCATCAATTAGCACAAGTTTTAAATTTTTTAAAGGCTTTTCTTCTTGTTTTAATTTTTCTACTGCCTTAACCATAACACTATCATACATTTCTATCCCAATATAATTTATATCTTTATGCGTTTTTGCCATACCAATAACAAAGTTTCCTTTACCCATACCAATTTCTATATGAATAGGATTGTTATTTTTAAAAAACTCATTCCATTTTCCTTTGTATTCGCTTGGAGTGTTCACGTAATATTCAGAAGCTTCAACTCTTTCTTTTGCATCCTTTACTTTTTTTAATCTCATTCTTTTCTCCTCTTAAATCTTAATACTATTGTAAAACCTAATATCTAACATTTTTATTTTCGATTAAGTATCCCATTTTTTCTATTTCACTAGACATTAAGACATTATTATTGTATAATGTCCTAGGTGATTAATCAATATAATTATCAAATTTTATAAGGAGGATGATTTTAAGATGGCAAAGAAAATAGCTTTATTAGTATCTTTAGTCATGATCTTTTCTTTATCATTAGTTTTTGCAGAAACAGATGGAAGTACGCTTTTAATTTCACCTGCTCCAATAACTACAGAGAGTGGAGAAACTATAGATACAGCTGAAAAATCTGGCGAAGAATTAGTTTCAGGAGAAACTTCAGGTGAGGTTTCAGGAGAAATATCTAACGAGACTTCTGGAGAAACTTCAGGCGAAGTTTCTGGCGAAGTATCAGGAGAAGTTTCTGGTGAAGAAAAAACTCCAGAAGATACAAAAATACCTACAACAACAGATGATAATACTACATCAAAAGATGATAACACAACAACACCATCTACACAAAAAACTAGCACAGTTGGTGCAGTAATTGCTATAGTAATCGTTGTTGCTGTTGTTGCAATAGTTGCTGTTCTTCAAAAGAAATAAAACATAGTTTAATTTTACCTTCAGCTACGTAAATGGCTGAAGGCTTTTTATTTAAAAATCAAAATAAAATCATATAAAAATAGCCATTCACATTCTGTTCGATTTTAAGAACAGTTTTAGTAAATGGTTATTTTTATTCTAAAACATATTACTATTCATTTTCGTTTTCATTCTCTTCATCATCATCTTCACAACCGCATGAACATTCTTCATGAGTGTTACCATCTTCATCTTCATAAAACTCATACGTATACGTTCTGTCTTTATCAAATAATTGTGTTATTTTATCTATAACATCAGGCACATAATCCAATAATTTATCAATTGCATTGCAATGATCAACAGGTATCATTTTTGTTGAACCTTCTGTTATTACTAAGAAACCAATTGGTTCAATATGCACACCAGCTCCACTACCTCCACCAAAAGGAAGTGCATGCTTTGTTTCTTCTTCTGAACCGCTTCGTTTTGTTTCTTCTAATGTACTCATATTAAATTCACTGCCACCTGCTGCAAAACCAAATGAAACTTTTGATATCGGTATTATAACAGTACCGTTTGCGGTTTCGATAGAATCTCCTATAATAGTATTTACATCTATCATATCCCTCAAATTGTTCATAGCAGTATTCATAAGACCTTCAATAGGATGCTCGCTCATATTATTTTTACCTCCTTAATTTATGCTTTAAAAATAATATGAGCTTTTTTATATAAAAATATTCTATTTATTTTAATTATTTACTATCTCAACACTGATAGCATCTACTCCAGCAGGATAAGTTTCTCTTACCTCTCCATTGTATATTACTTTTACCTTTTGCCCAATCATATTAAGTCTTGAGCCTTCATCAACTATATCTTTAATCGAAAAACTAATCATATCTGATGATTTAAATATTTCTTGATTTTCCATTGGTCTAACAAGCATAGTATTTTCTTTTATTCCAACAACACTTCCTATAAAGAATGGTTTAACTTCCTCTTTATCACCTGATTTTTCTAAGTCTCCACTTTGAGTTGGTTGCTCAATGTTGTTATTTTTTTCTCCACTTGCTATTACATTATCTCCACTCTTAACTTCATGCTCGCCACTGCTTATGACAGTATCACCACTTACTTGATTTTTATCTCCGCTTTCCTTCTCAACGTCTCCACTATTTATCTTATTATCACCATTATTTTGATTTTTATCATCTTTTGGAATTAGATTTTCATCATATTTCTTGTATTCCTCACTAAAATCCTCTGGTTTAGTAAATAAGGTACCAACTTTTGTTTCATCATATCCATTTAACATATGAAAATCTATTATCTTATAACCAAAACCTGTATATATGACCGTACCACCATCATTTAAAGTTGCCGACATTTTTGCAAATATAGGCTCCTTTTCACTTTTTATAGAGCTACAATCCACTAAAATCATTACACCACTAATTATTGCAAGTGCAACTATAATTGCTATTACCAATTTAATTATTTTTTTCATATCATTATTACATAAACTATATAAAGTTTATGAACTCCTTTCTAATAATTTTTAAATTCTCTTAAAATTAATTCTTTTTGAGCCATAGTTTCGTTATAGCCTAAATCAATAACATGATTCACATCTTTTATGTCCAATAACCCTGTATCTGGAATTGAAAGTTCTAGCAATAAATTTAAATATTCTTTTGCAACTGACATATTCAAAATAGAAAATATATCTGCAGTCCTTAATGCAACACTTAATATATCATCCTCAGGTTCATATGGATTTAATTCAAAACAGACACCAAGTACTTTTTCTGCTCCCATTTTTTTCAAAACTTTTGTTGGCAAATTATTTACTGTTCCGCCATCAATCAAATTATACTTTTCAAAGTCACAAGGTGTAAGTACACCTGGAAATGACATGCTTGCTCTAATCGCTTTTGAAATCTCAGCACCAATTATATAATCGGTTCTTTCTGTATTTTTGATATTAAAATCATCAGATAAAAATATCACTTCCTTTGTACTTATTGTATCACACGAAACAATTGCAAGTTTTTTATCTAGGCCTTTCATATTAGTTTTTGTAATTTTTTCATCTAGTAGCATGTTTTGCATTGCATTTTCTATTTTGCTTCCATCTATCAACGATTTTAATTTTAATTCATTTTTAGCAATTGATTTGATGGCTGAACCAAACACATTTCTAACATTAATTTTAGCTATCTCTTTATATCTGCTAGAAATTATTTTAAGCATATCATTAGGTTTTATTCCTAATGCATAAAAAGCTGCAATCACACTCCCAGAACTAGTTCCAGAGACATAATCAAATTCAATTCCAAGTTCTTCTAATGCTTTTAATGCACCTATATGTGCAAAAATTTTCAAGCCTCCACCACTAAAAGCTATTCCGTTTTTCAAGATTCTTCACCCCTATTTTTCTTTATTTTTATAACATTTATATCTCCGAATAAAGAGTCTTGCGTAATTTTTATTCTACTCATTTTTGATAATTCTAAAAGGCTTAAAAAAGCTGTAACAACTTCTGCCTTTGGCTTCTTCTTTACATTAAAAAGCTTATTAAATACAAAGCTTGGCTTTTTCCATAATTCTTTTAATATCTCTCTTATCTTATTCTTTATCGTGTACTTTTCGCTTGTAGCAAGTCTATTTATATTATCTGCTCTTAAATTCCTTTTAGCCTCTTCCTTCGTTACAAAATCATTATATATGCTTGGAATTAAATTACTATCAAAACTGCCCTCCAATTTACCTTTTGGCAACTCTATTTTATCAGGCAATTTATAAAATTTGCCTCCATATACTTCAATACGTTCCTTTAATGTTTTTGTATACTCTTTATATTTTTTATATTCTATAAGCATTTGTACCAAATCAATTTCTTCCTCATCATCTTCAACAACCGTTGGAAGAAGTGATTTTGATTTTAAATATATTAATCTTGAAGCCATCACTATAAATTCACTTGTAACATCCAAATTCATTTGATGCATCTCATTTAGATACTCTAAATATTGATCTGTTATTTCACAAATCTTTATATCACATATATCCATTTTGTTCTTGTCAATCAAATGGCAAAGTAAATCTAGTGGGCCCTCAAAGTTCTCCATCTTTATCGTGTATTGTTCCATTTTTCCCCCGTAGCACTACATTTTCATTATAATTCGCATAATTAATGTCTTGAATTTTTCTTCAACTTGTGCAGCATTTTCAACAACTTCTTCATGTGAAGGAACTGCATTGCCACCAACAACATTAGTAATGCAAGAAATTCCTAGCACTTCTATTCCTGAATGTGATGCCGCAATAACCTCTGGCACTGTTGACATTCCAACAGCATCTGCACCTAAAATTTCAAGCATTTTTATTTCTGCCGTTGTTTCATACTGTGGACCAGGCATAAAGGCATACACGCCTTCTTTTAAATCAATTGCTAAATCATCGCTATCTTTTGCAATTCTCATTGCCTTCTTGTCAAACATATCTCCATAAGCTTTAAGCGATGCAACATCTTTTGCAAGATTTATAAGTCTTTTTGAATAAGCATTTGTCATGCTAGGAAATCTTGTTCCAAACGCATCTTCATTTTTTCCTCTAAGTGGTGATGCTCCACATATGTTTATATGGTCTTTTATAATCATCAAATCTTGAGGCTTGAATTTTTTATTTATTCCACCCGCCGCATTAGATATTATTAAACTTTCTATGCCAAGCAACGCTAATACTCTTATAGGAAAAGCTACTTCATTCATCTCATAGCCTTCATAGTAATGAAATCTTCCTTGCATTATTATAACGTCTTTATCATAAATTTTTCCGACGATTAATTTATTGCTATGTCCCTCAACTTTTGATAAAGGAAAGTTTGGAATCTCACAATAAGGAATTTCTACTCTGTTCTCATAAACTTCATCTGCCAATGAACCAAGTCCTGAGCCTAATATAATTGCAATTTTAGGTCTACAATCAATTTTAGAATTAATATATGTAGCCGCCTCTGAAGCCTTTTGTAATATGTTATTCATCTTCAAATTTCCTCCTATAAAAATATTTTATGTACGTATTAATTATCATCTAAATCAGTTAAATTGTCAATTGCTTTAGCTACATTGGTATATGAAAAACCCTTATTTAAAAGATATCTTTTTACTTTTTCGATATCACCAATTTTAGATTTTTTTATCGCTAATTCTTTAGCCGAATTTTCCTCAAACCTCTCCAACTCATCTGTTATATATTTATCTATTAAATCTTCATTTATACCTCTTTTCATAAGGTCAATTTTTATTTCTCTTATTGAACAAGCCTTTAATCTCATTACATTTTTTATATACTTTTCTACATAAACTTCATCATTTATATATCCGTTTTCTTTCAAATATTCCACAATCTGCTCTATGGTTTCATCATCGTATTTTAGCATTTTACATTTACTTTTCAGCTCTTCTTCAGTTCTCTTTTTGAACACAATATATTTCATAATTTTATCATCAACAATCATTTGCATACCTCCCATAAAACATAAGACGGGTATGTCCCGTCTTATATTCTATTTATTCATCTTCTGATATTTTTTCTATACTTTCACTTAAACTTTTATCAAAAGCATCGTTATAATTTTCTCTAATCTTAGCTTCAATTTCTGCACAAACAGTAGGATTATCTTTTAAATATTGCTTTGCATTTTCTCTACCTTGTCCTATTCTTGTACCATTATAACTAAACCAAGCTCCTGCTTTTTCAACAATGTTTAAGTTAACACCTATATCTAATACATTTCCTTCTTTTGAAATACCCTCTCCATAAACTATATCAAATTCAGCTTCTCTAAATGGAGGAGCAACTTTATTCTTTACAACTTTAACTCTAGTTCTATTACCAACAACCTCATTATTTATCTTTAAAGCTTCTACTCTTCTTACATCTAATCTAACTGAAGAATAAAACTTAAGAGCTCTACCACCAGGAGTTACTTCTGGATTACCAAACATTACTCCAACCTTTTCACGTAGCTGATTTATAAATATTGCAACTGTATTAGATTTATTAAGTACACCTGCAAGTTTTCTAAGAGCTTGTGACATAAGTCTAGCTTGAAGACCAACATGAGAATCTCCCATATCTCCATCTATTTCTGCTTTAGGAACTAATGCAGCAACAGAGTCAACAACCAAAATATCTATTGCACCGCTTCTAACCAAAGCCTCTGCAATTTCTAAAGCTTGTTCACCTGTATCTGGTTGAGAAACAATTAAATTATCTATATCAACGCCTAAGTGTTTAGCATATACTGGATCTAATGCATGTTCAGCATCTATAAAAGCAGCCTCTCCACCCATTTTTTGTGCTTCTGCAATCATGTGTAAAGCAACAGTTGTTTTACCAGAAGATTCTGGACCAAATACTTCAACAATTCTTCCTCTTGGAACGCCACCGATACCAAGTGCTATATCTAAACTTAATGCACCAGTTGGTATAACATCTATGTTCATTTGTGCGTTTTCTCCCAATTTCATAACCGCACCTTTTCCAAATTGTTTTTCTATCTGTCCAAGTGCCGCTTCTAAAGCTTTTTTCTTTTCATTATTATCAGTCATGATAAACCTCCTTTATTACTTCTCTTTTGGCTACAACTAAATAATAGAACACTCGTTCTAAAATGTCAAGAAT
This sequence comes from Clostridiales bacterium UBA4698, assembly GCA_002404755.1. GTDB lineage: Bacteria > Bacillota > Clostridia > TANB77 > UBA1234 > UBA1234. The sequence continues at coordinate 51,625 of DHKI01000003.1, forward strand.
AATTTTTCGTTTAATTAGAAAATTATTTTAGGACTTCCAAATTCATCATCAACACATTTAATACAAAGCATGATATATAAGCTATTTCACATCTTATATCATTTACAAAATGTCGTCATATTTCTAAAATAATTCGACCATGTTGGTTCTATGTTTCCCTTAACACTCTTATTAGTTAAAATAGTACTTGTCTTAAAATACAACCCTATATATGGTGCATCATTCTTAAATAATAATGAATATGTATAAATATTTTCATCATAATTCAAGTTATCGACTTTTAAATTTTCGATTATAGAATTCATTGCTTCTGAAGAATAATTAGCATAATTGTTTTCACTTTCATTTTCCACCAAACTGCATGTAAACATTTTATTTTTTATATCAATGGATAACAGTGCCAACTCAAATTTATCTTGCTTTATATTATTCTTTATATTTTCTATAGATGTTTTATTTATGTTTATTGGTATGCCAATTTCACTAAGATTTTCTTTTATTTTTTCGGCTACAGCTATCTTCTCTTTATTGTCTGCATTCACCATCAAATTAAAATGTAAAGAATATTTCTTGCCTTCGATATCTTTTTGCCAGCCATCTTGACTCTGGCTCCATCCAGCATTTATTAAAATTTGTTTTGCTTTTTCAATGTCATATTCTGCATTAGTAACACTATTTTTCGAATTTGTGTGAATTGGAATATCACTAACACTTGCGTTATCATTATATATACTGTTTATTATATTTTCTCTATTTATTGCTTGAAGAATTGCTCTTCTTACTGAATTGTCAGCAAGCAAAATATTATTGCAATTTGGCACAATCAATTCATATTCCGAATTCTCAAAACTATATGAATTGACACCTATTGTTCCAAACTTTTCTTTCCAAGAAGACATGTTTGTTACAATCAAATCAATATCAGCAGACTTAAATGCTTTTATTGCTTCTCCATACGTTGCGTATTTATATACATAAATTTTTTGAAGTTTAGCGTTATCTTCTTTCCACCAATTCGTATTAAATGATAATTCTATAACATCATCTGATGTATTTACAAATTTGTATGGACCTGTTCCAACCATTTTAGAAATTCTATTTTCATTATTAAAATTTTCACCTTTAAAATAGTATTCAGGAACAATTGGAAAACTCAATTTAGAAACAAAGAAATCATCAGCTAAAGAAAGATTAACTTTTATTGCATCGTCTCCTATCACCTCTAAGTTATTAACATTTTTGAGGTTTGAACTGTATGTCAAATCATTATTTCTTAACATATTAAACGTAAATAGGACATCATTAGCCGTAAAAGCCACCCCACTATGCCATTTAACATTATTCCTTAATTTAATAATCCAGTTGTATTCATCTAGTCTTGTGCAACTTTCAGCAAGCACATACTCTATCTCATCATCACTTTTATACGCAATTAATGGTTCATAAATCAAATTAAGCATTGATACTACATCTGCATTTTTCGTTTTTAATGGATTAAATGTATCTAACTCAGAAATAGATATATTCAATTCATCTCTATAAATTTCGTTAACATTTTTCAATAATGATTGTGTTTCAACTTCATCTTTTTCTTCTATCTTTACGCTTTTTATACCGACAGTAAGTCCCCATACTATAGCTAAAAATATAAAAAACAAAACTATCTTCTTGCCCAAAAAATCACCTCTTTTTCAAAATCATTCTATAATATCCAACTATGTTTTTCAAGAAAGTTTTTATACGAACAACAAAAAACCGCACTAGGTGCGGTTATATGTATATATTTATTTTTATCTAGGCTCTACTGCTAACTTTATTCCTGTTCTTTCCTCGTCCTCGATTTTAACCTCTGTAAAAGCTGGTATGCAAATTAAATCAACACCAGATGGTGCAACAAATCCTCTTGCTATTGCTATTGCTTTTATAGCTTGATTTAACGCACCTGCTCCAATCGCTTGCATCTCTGCTCTTCCTTTCTCTTTAATTAATCCTGCTATAGCACCTGCTACTGAATTTGGATTTGATTTTGTTGAAATTTTTAAAATATCCATGTTATTCCTCCTTGTTTTTATTTTGATTACTTACTACACTATAAATTATATAAGGTTTTATATAAAAAGCCAGTATTTTCCAATAAAAACTTAGAGAATCGATTGACAAAAATCGCTATATTTAGGCATTTATAGACTTATTCTTGTAATATCCGTTACCTTTTTACTTGTTTCATCAAAATTAAATACAACGCCATTTAGCATAAATGGTCCTTCTGCACAAGAATATCTTTCCGGAATTTGTGTCAAAAATCTTTTCATTGCGGCCTCAATATTCATGCCTATAATCGAATTCTTTGGTCCCGTCATACCAACGTCTGTTATGTATCCCATTCCTGTATCATATATTTTCTCATCAGCTGTTTGTACATGAGTATGAGTTCCAAACAAAATATTAACTTTATCTTTCAAATAATATGCAAGTGCAATTTTTTCTGCAGTAGCTTCAGCATGAAAATCAACTATAATTATATCTGCACCATTTTTCTTTAACTTATCAATCTCTTTATCGGCAGCAATAAAAGGGCTATCATAACTTCCGCCCATATCTACTCTACCAATTAAATTTATAATACCAATCTTTTTATCTTTAGCACGCAATAATGTACTACCTTTTCCGCATACTCCTTCAGCATAATTTGCTGGTCTAATTAATCGCTCATCTTCATCTATGAATGAGAAAATATCCTTTTTTCCCCATGTGTGATTTCCCATTGTTATTGCATCAACACCACAAGCATATAAATCATTTACTATATTCTTAGTAATTCCCATACCGTCTGCTGAATTTTCACCATTAGCTATTGTAAAATCTATATTATATTTTTCTTTTAGCTTTGATATGTTTTTCTTAACTGCTTCAACGCCAACTTTTCCAACGATATCTCCAATAATTAAAAAATTCATAATTAGCCTCCTTAACATTCATACTAAATACTCTTAATAGAGTATTTTCATACCTTTCAAAGTATATCATAATTTAAAGAAAAAGCAAAGGAGACAAACCTTTTAAGTTCATCTCCTACTTTTTTTATTTTGCATATTCTATTGCTCTAGTCTCTCTTATAACATTTACTTTTATTTGTCCTGGATAATCCATTTCTTCTTCTATTCTCTTTGCAATGTCTCTTGCCATAATTGTCATCTTGTCTTCATCAATAGTTTCAGGTTTTACAATTATTCTAACTTCACGACCTGCTTGAATTGCAAATGATTTTTCAACGCCTTCAAAAGAATCAGCAATTTCTTCTAATTTTTCAAGTCTCTTAATATAGTTCTCTAAAGTTTCTCTTCTAGCACCTGGTCTCGAAGCAGAGATTGCATCTGCTGCTTGAACTAAGACAGCCTCCATTGTTAATGGTTCAACATCACCATGGTGAGCTTGTACTGCGTTGATAACAGCATTACTTTCCTTATATTTTCTAAGGATGTCAACACCAATTTCAACATGTGTACCTTCTATTTCATGGTCTATCGCTTTACCAATATCATGAAGTAATCCCGCTCTTTTAGCAAGTTTAGGATCAAATCCTAACTCTTCTGCCATAATACCAGCCAATTGTGAAACTTCTATAGAGTGATTTAATACATTTTGTCCATAACTTGTTCTATATTTTAACTTACCGATTAGCTTAATTACATCTGGATGTAAACCTATGACACCAGTTTCCATAGATGCTTCTTCGCCTTCTTCTTTGATTATAGTTTCAAGCTCTTCTTTTGCCTTTTCTACCATCTCTTCTATTCTAGCAGGATGAATTCTACCATCTGTAACTAGATTTTCAAGAGCTATTCTAGCAACCTCACGTCTTATAGGATCGAAACTTGATAAAATAACAGCCTCTGGTGTATCATCAATAATCAAATCAATTCCCGTTAGAGTTTCTAGAGTTTTGATATTTCTACCTTCCCTTCCGATAATTCTGCCTTTCATATCGTCGCTTGGCAAAGGTACAACAGAAACTGTAGTTTCAGATGTATGGTCAGCAGCACACTTTTGAACTGCATAAGTAATTAACTCTTTCGCTTTCTTATTAGCTTCTTCCTTTGTCTTATTCTCAAACTCTTTTATTATAACAGCCTGATCATGTGTCAAAGATTCATTTAATGTGCTTAGAAGATATTTTTTTGCTTCTTCTTGTGATAACCCAGAAATTCTTTCTAATTCAGCCAATTGCTTGTCCTTAAATTTTCCAAGTTCATCCTTTTCTTCCTCTAATTTTCTTTCCTTATCCAATAACTCAATTTCTTTTCCTTCTAATTTCTCGATTTTTTTATCTAAAGTCTCTTCTTTTTGAAGTAATCTCTTTTCTTGCTTTGCTACTTCTGCCCTTCTTTCTCTTATCTCGCCTTCTAAATCTCCACGTTCTTTTTGTATTTCTTCTTTAGCTAAAATAACTTTTTCTTTTCTTTCTGCCTCAGCTATTCTAACAATCTCTGATGCCTTATTTCTAGCTTCATTTCTTAATCTTTCAGCTTCTTCTTCAGCATTCTTGATTTTAGACAATCCTTTTTTAGTCTTGTTTTTTTCTAGCAAAAAGAAAATAAAAATTACAATCGCTGCTGTAATAATAGCGACAATAATAGAAGGGACAATCATTTCTCTAGTAAAAATATCGTCCACCTCCCTTTATTTACTTTTCAATGTTCAATATATTATTATTTAAAGTATCTATCCAATACTCAAAATCACAACAATCTTTTGAATAATATATTTCACTGCCATTCTATTTTATCTATAAAAGCCTACATTGTCAATAGCTAATATGACAGCTAAAAAGGCTAAAAGAATGTAACCTCAAATTATACAACTTGAGGTTACACTCTTAAAAAATCCGCTCTTAAACTAACACGTTTTTAGAAGAATTGTACGCTTCTTCTATTTTCTCATCAATCAAGATTTCAACTTGTTCTTTTGTCATAGCTTCAGCCAAAACTAGCTCGCTTATAAGTATTTGTTTCGCATTTGATAGCATCTTTTTCTCGCCAGTAGCAAGCCCTTTGTCTTTTTGTCTGAAAGTTAAGTTTCTGACAACATCTGCAACTTCACATATATCGCCGCTCTTCATCTTGTCCTGATTGTCTCTATATCTTTTGTTCCAATTAGAAGACATATCCGTTGGCATAGCACTAAGAACGTCTAATACACTTTCCGCCACATCTCCACCGATTACATCTCTTACACCGATTAATTCAGCATTTTTCGTTGGTACCATAACTTTTATGTCTCCAACAGGCATTTTCATTATGTAATATTTTTGTTTTTCTCCTAGTATTTCACGCTCTTCTATTGATTCAATTGTTCCTGCACCATGCATTGGATATACTATCTTGTCTCCTACTTTAAACATCAGTATCACTCCCTAACTTCCGTATTATGTTATTGTAAGAAAATCTTTCCTTTTCTTACGGCACGTTTACATTATATCACAAATAATGGTAAAAGTCAAAGAATTTAGTAAACTAATTTTTATAATTTTGTAAACAAATCTATCTATGTTTTAAAAGTCATATTCATTATTTTTGTGCCACATAAACATCATAAAAGCCAAAAAATGACATTGCTTTTTTACACTTTATAGTCACATAACTATCCCCCCATACAATTTAACATTTCTTTTACATACAAAAAGGAAACAGTTTCAAGCTGTTTCCTTTTTGTATTTAGTGTTTATCCTCTTTGCTATTTACAATCTCCATGCCATACTTAAGGATATATACATGGGTTTCTTTATCTGTTTTAAACTCAGGCAAGTCAATTCCAACCTCCTTCGCTAATCTAGAAATCGTATTAAGCGCCTCCTTTGCACCTTCTAGATTGTCTTCTTTTTTTTCTCCCATTACTTTTGCGGTAGCTGAAGTAATCATCTGCTTAAATGTCTCTCCAACGGTGTTTACCGACTCGTCAAATATCTTCTTCTGCTCAACTGTGAGTTTCTCTCTTACTTTCAACATCTTTTCGATTTCCATAAACGAAACCTCCTTTTAATAATTCAAAAACGTACTCATACATTGTAGCACCTTTCATGCTTTATGTCAACTTATTTTTCTTCAAAATCTGTCATTTCCTTTATTCTTTTTGCTACACCGTCTGCACTTACTTTTCCGTATAAACTCGCACTCTCTGTATATGCTTCAATATCATTTTCATAATCTCTATCGAGTGCATCTATTATTGCACACCCCAAGGTAAATTGAAATACCCAATCAGCTATTTTATGTCTGGTTTCAACAACTCCTGGTTTTGATCTATTTTCATCCCCCAGAAGCCCTCTCGTATCTTTCTTATATTCATCTGGAAGTTCACCATATATCTCTTCTAATCCTGAATCTCGACAAATACCATCCGCCATCTTAATTTTTCCAATCAAAGCATCATGCGTTAACTTCCTTCTACGCTCAATTTCTTCGCTTTTAGTTCTCCATTCATCTGCACTTCTTTCTTTAGAATATGCATCTCGTGTTATACTCTTAAAGTTGTCATCAAAAACAGATGCTGTATAGTCGGCCATACACTCTATTAAGTCTGTTATCGCCTTTTCGTCGCTTTCGGCCCACCCTCTCTCTTCCTCAGATATGCTAGTATCATTTTTTCTTTTTATCAAATATTCTCTCACATCTTTTATGCTTCTTAAAATTCTATCGATATCTCTCTCTGTCATTTTTTCCTTTTTCATATGCATATCCCCCCTTAACATATTTATATTATACCATGTTTTAACATATTATGTCAATCAATATGTTGTGTCCCAATATTTTCCCAATATTGTCCTAAATTTAATTTAAGGCTTTATTCTTTATAACGAAAAGCCTCACCGCAAACTTTACCATTTAAAGTAAAATTCACAGTGAGGCTTCACAATCATTATCTATGCCTTTAACGCATTTATTCTTTCTTCTGTTTTTGCAAGTAATTCTTGATATTTTATCTTTTTGTTCTTTTCTTCTTCTATTTTTGCTGCTGGTGCCTTTGCAACAAATCCTTCATTTGATAGCATTTTTTCTACTCTGTTTATTTCATTTTGATATGTTAGCTTTTCTTTTTCAAGTCTTTCTATTTCAGCACTAATATCTACTAATTCATTAAACGGGATATATATTTCTATTCCTGGAACTGCTATTGAAACTGCATTATCTGCGATTCCTGTTTTATCTTTTTGTATTGTTATTTTATCTGCATATGCTAATTTTTCAATAAATCCTCTTCCCTCTTCAATTACCTTTTCATTTTCTGTAACAAAAATCAAACTTGCTTTTCTTGATGGTACTACATTCATATTAGCACGGATATTTCTTATATTTTTGATAATTTCTTTTATTAGCTCAACATCGTTTTCTTCTGCCTTATAATCGTTTTCTGCTTTATATTCTGGCCATTTTGAAATCATTATGCTTTCATCATTATGATCTAATTTCATATATATTTCTTCTGTTATAAATGGCATAAATGGATGCAATAATTTAAGCGAAATCTTTAATATCTCGTCTATTGTATATAAGGCCTCGCTTCTTGTCTCGTTTGTCATATCGTAAAGTCTTGGCTTAATCATCTCTATATACCAGTCACAAAGCTCATCACGAGTAAAGTCCATTATTTTTTGAATTGCTATACCAAAATCATATTTATCCATTGCCTCTGTAACTTCTTTTACAGTTCTATTGGCTTTAGATATTATCCATTTATCTTCAATTGTCATTTTGCTTTCATCATGAACTAGTTTATCTTCTCCAAAATTCATCATTGCAAATCTTGATGCGTTCCAAAGCTTATTTGCAAAGTTTCTACCCGCTTCTACCTTGTCTGGCAAATATCTTGTATCATTACCTGGTGTTGTTCCTTGTACTAATGCATATCTAAATGAATCTGCACCATATTTATCTATAACATCTAGTGGATTTACACCATTTCCTAATGATTTTGACATCTTTCTACCTTGCTCATCTCTTACTAATCCGTGGATTAAAACCTCTTTAAATGGTGGCTTTCCTGTATTTTCGATACTAGAGAATAACATTCTAGCAACCCAGAAGAATATTATATCGTAACCTGTTACTAATACATCTGTTGGGAAGAACTTTTCAAAATCTTTTGTTTTTTCTGGCCAACCAAGTGTTGCAAATGGCCATAATGCAGAGCTAAACCATGTGTCTAGTGTATCTTCATCTTGTCTCATTTTTCCACCACATTTTGGACATGTTGTAACATCTGTTTCAGATACAACCATTTCTCCGCAATCATCACAATAATATGCTGGTATTCTGTGTCCCCACCATAATTGTCTAGATATGCACCAATCTCTAACATTATCCATCCATGAGAAATAGATTTTATCGAATCTCTCAGGTATAAATTTCATCTCACCATTTCTAACAGCTTCATTTGCTGGTTTTGCAAGTTCTTTCATGCTTACAAACCATTGATTTGAAACTGCTGGCTCAACTGTCTCATGACATCTATAACATTTTCCAACATTATGTGTGTAATTTTCTGTTTTTACAAGACAGCCTAATTTTTCTAGATCTTCAACAATTGCTTTTCTAGCTGTTAATCTATCCATTCCTTCATACTTAGCAACCAATCCATTCATATGAGCATCTTCTGTAAATACTTTTATAACCTCTAAGTTATGACGCAAGCCTACTTCAAAGTCATTTGGATCGTGTGCAGGTGTTATTTTAACGGCACCTGTTCCGAATTCTTTCTCTACATATGTATCTGCAATTATTGGAATTTCTTTATTCATTATTGGAAGTACAACTGTTTTTCCAACAATATCTTTATATCTTTCATCATCTGGATGTACTGCTATAGCTGTATCTCCAAGCATTGTTTCTGGTCTTGTTGTAGCTACAATTATAGAATAGCTCTTATCTGGTGCATCGTATCTTATGTGCCATAAATGACCAGCCTCTTCTTCATATTCAACTTCTGCATCAGAGATAGAAGTCAAACATTTAGGACACCAGTTTATCATTCTCTCGCCTTTATAAATTAAGCCTTTATTGTATAAATCAACGAAAACTTTCTTTACTGCTTTTGTCAAATGTTCGTCCATTGTGAAACTAACTCTAGACCAATCACAAGAAACACCCATCTTACGAAGCTGATTTAAAATTGTTCCACCATATTTTTCTTTCCAAGCCCATGCTCTTTCTAAGAATCCATCTCTTCCTATGTCTTCTTTTGAAATGCCCTCTTTACGCATCTGTTCAACTATTTTTGCTTCTGTTGCGATACTTGCGTGGTCGATACCTGGAACCCATAAAGTTTCAAATCCTTGCATTCTCTTGTATCTAACAATAATATCTTGAAGTGTGTTATCCATTCCATGTCCCATGTGAAGAACACCTGTAATATTTGGAGGTGGCATCATTATTGTAAATGGTGCTTTTTTGCTGTCCGCATTAGCCTCAAAATATCTTTTTTCTAACCAATTGTTATAAATCTTTTCCTCGAACTCTTTAGGTTCATATGTTTTTCCTAATAAATTCATTTTTTATTCCTTCCTTTCATGTTTGTTAATTTTTTATTTATAAAACATATCTAAACTTAATCCTGTACCTTGTTTTTCATAAATCAATTTACAGTATCCTACAAATTCTTTGTGGCTACACTGCCATCATTATTCCGCCAATCACGGCGACGACAAAACCTATTATTTTCATGCCTTTAGTTGCATCATTTTCTTCACCAAAATCGAAATACTTTTTCACGAGTCTTCTACCATCAAAAAGTATGCAAAGACCGGCAAAGTGCAATTATTGACCCAATAATCTTAAGCCACATAAAAATCCCTCCTAAAACAAAAAGAGTAGATACATCCCAAAGGACGAATCTACTCGTGTTACCACCTTAATTTATAGCATTATTTAAAACAATGCTACCTCAAAACATTTAACGCATGTTACTCGTTACAACCTACTATCTTCAGCTATAAAGCTCCCAAGCTACCTTCACTAAAAATATATTTAAGAAAACTTTTCAGCCCAATTGAGTTTTCATCTCTACTAATTTATTTTAGTTACTCCTCTTGTTCAATGCCTTTAACGAGTTTCATTATATAACAAAAAAATACATTTGTAAACAAATAAAGCAAAAATTTGAGCATTGCAAATGCAAATATAGGCAATTTTTTGCTTATCACAAGTATACTCACATTCTATAAATAAAAAATATTCTACATTTTCTACTATATAAAAAAGCAAGCAAAAGATAAAAATTTTTATCCTTTAGCTTGCTTTTAAGTTAGATACAATTAGTCTTGCACCATTTTCAAGGCATTTTTGTACTCTTCTTCCGTTAAGCTTGTCTCATCTTGTTCATACAGTATGGTAAGAAGATTGACAGCAACCTTATTTTTGTTATCAAGAGATAACACTCGACGTAAATGCCAAAGAGCAGTCTCTGCAGAACCTGAGAAAACATTGTATGCCGTAATCATTAATTCTGCTGCAAGTATGTGATAAGTAATGCTTTCTTCTTTTGCTAAAATACTTGTCACATACGCGTACGATAACAAATTGTATGACAAAGCGTCTTTTTTCTCAAGCGGATCTGCTAAAGCATATAAACTTTCAGAAATTTCCGCTTTTGTCATTATTTTTGAAAGCTCATATGCACCCTCAAAGTCAGATTTTAAAAGACACTTTATAAAGTCCTTATTAGTCAATATATCATCCTCCTCGCTTCACTTTGTAACAATCCAAGCATCCGACAATCTCACTACACCTTCCACGATTTTATACGTAACAGAAATAGTTTCACCATTCATTACAAAAAGCTTTCTGAAAAGATTCTCTTCTAAAACAATCTCTTCTCCATACAGCAATGCTTGTGAAATAAGTTTGCTAACTTCATTCCAAGTAGGTTCAAGAATTAGGCGTGCCCATGCATGCTTTTCCAACATCACATGATTAACTTTATTCACTTCATTTGCAGCAAACTCTATTGCACCTGAAACAGCCGTCTCCCATTCTGCGACTTTCATACCTGCACCTGCTATGACTTTTGGTGCAGTTGCTGCAACGCCATAAGTCAAGGCACCTGTGAAAATAATTCCACCACAGACAATACATATGGTCCCCCAAAAACTCTCGTCATAAGCATCGAGATAGTTAAGTACTTTCTTTATGTTCTCTTTACTATCGTAAGGCTTAAAACAAAGTACATCAACCATTTTCCGAAATCCTGGATCCTCTCCCTCGCTTAACAAAAAGTTTCTATCGGAGACTTTTATGTCTTTCGTATACTCCTTTGTAAGGAGCAATTCCTCTCTAAGCTCGTCCGCCTCCTCGTGCAACTTTGACCTTTCTTCTTGAGTCTCAGCATTGTCCCACTCTTCTTTCACAGAGACAATGTCCTTCAGTACTTTTCTTGCACTCCTAACAGAAGCTGCAGAGACACCAACAGACATAGACCAAGCCATGAAAAGCTGTGCCACAACAAGGATAAGTGCCATAATCCGTTTTTTCATTTTGTTTACCTCTTCTTTCTAATACGTAACAACTCTTCGGATACTAGCCTTCTATATAAAATAAATTTTATATGTCTTCTTTATACAACTTTTTCTGGCACTTGTCAACTATTTTTTTACATCTATAAGTCATGATTTTAACATCTTAAGATATAACAAAAGCAAGCAAAAGATAAAAATTTTTATCCTTTAGCTTGCTTTTAAGTTAGATGCAACTAGTCTTGCATCATTTTCAAGGCGTTTTCGTATTCTTCTTTTGTTGCACTTGTTTCTTCATGTAAATATAAAAAAACAATCATGCCTGCCGCTTTTTTAGAGTCTTGTTTTAGTCTCAATGCTTGACGTGAGTGCCACAAAGCTACCTCACATGCATTAGGAAGTGGCAGATATTGCGTCGTCATTAAGTCAGCAGCCAAAAGATGATATTCCGATGTTTCTTCCTTTATTAGCACACTCATAACGTAAGCATATGCAGACATATTATATGGAAGTGATGTTTCCATCTTTTTTTCAGCAATTGCATACAGCCTTTCCTGAATCTCTTCGCTAGACATCTGCTTCGATATTTCGAATGCCTTTTCAAAATTCGAACTCAAGATGTTCTTTTCAAATTCCAACAATTCTTTTTTTACCAATATCAATACCTCCACTTGCCTATTTTACAATCCAACCATTAACAATCCTCAAGGCACCATCTATGATTGCATATTGTGTTCGATGAAATCAGTCCTGCACCATTTTCAAGGCGTTTTCGTATTCTTCTTTTGTCAAATCCGTATCAGCTTGCTGATAAAGCATAGCAAGCAAATCCACAGCTGTCTTATTTTTCTTATCAAGTGATAGTATACGACGTAGATGCCAAAGAGCAGTCTCTGCAGCGCCTGGAAAGACATTGTATGCTGTAATCATTAATTCTGCTGCAAGTATGTGATAATCAACTGTTTCTTCTTTGACTAAAATGTTTGTCACATATGCGTATGGCAACAAATCGTATGACAAAGCGTCTTTTTTCTCAATTGGATCTGCCAAAGCATATAAACTTTCCAAAACATCAGAACCCGTCATCGTTTTTGAAAGCTCATACGCACTCTCAAAGTCAGATTTTAAAAGACACTTTATAAAGTCTTTGTTAGTCACTATTATTTCACTCCTTACTCTTTTATAACATTTAAACTAAGCAATTTCATACTTTCTTCTATATATTTTTTCTACAACTTTTTCAAACACTTGTCAACTATTTTATATCTATGCACATAATTAATAAAATACTAATTAAAGTCATGCTCCTCAATTCTTGTTGCTTTTATTCTTGGTTTATGTTAATCTTTTATTCGAATGAAAGAGAGGTTTAACATATGCGTTTTAAAAGAGTTTACATTGAAATAACTAATGTCTGTAATCTAAAATGTAGTTTTTGCCTACCACATAGTCGAGAAAATAGATTTATGACTTTTGAAGAATTCAAAATTATTTTAGAAAAAATAAAAACATTTACGAATTATATCTATTTACATATAAAAGGTGAGCCACTACTTCATCCTGATGTAGATAAATTTATAAAATATGCTTTTGATGAAGGATTTCAAATCAATCTTACAACAAACGCTACATTGCTTGATAAGCATTTGGCATCAACTAAGTATTTAAGGCAAATAAACATTTCACTTCACGCAACTAATAGCGTAGATATTATAAGAACTGCAAAGAAAATCACAGATACAATAATTTGTTTTAGAATATGGAATATTGACAAGGATACAGCGAATAAAGAATTGTTAGAAAAAGAATTTAATGTACAAATACCACAAAAGGAAAATTTCACACTTGCGCCAAACATCTTTCTGTCTCAAAAAAGTGAATTCACTTGGCCGAGCTTATTAAATGAAAATACTTGTAACACAAAATATTGTTACGGTCTTATAAATCAAGTGGGGATTTTGGTTGATGGTACGGTTGTACCTTGCTGCCTTGATAATAATGGTGATATAAATCTTGGCAACATTTTCAAAGAAGACTTTAACAACATTATAACATCTCAAAAAGCACAAAATATTATAAATGGCTTTCGAAATTCGCATGCTGTTGAAGAACTTTGTAAGAAATGTACTTTCTAATTAAATTATTCCATCTTTTGAAAAAACTCTTAGTAAGATTATGTCGTATTTCTTTGATTTTTGTAATATTTTATGCTACGATATTGTTATGGAGGAAATCATGGAAAAAGCTAAAAAATTTATTAAAAATTTTATCGTTTTTTTACTGCTAATTGTATTAACATTTTATATCGCTCTAAAAGATCAAGATCTTTCAGAGCTTTATATTGTGATGAAAAATACCGTGCCTAGTTTCGTGATTATGGGCATACTGAGTATGTGTTTCTATCTACTCTGTGAAGCTATAAATATTGACAGGATGCTAAAAGCACTCGGAGAAAAAAGTACTTTTATTCAAAACATAAAATATGCACTTATAGGTTTTTTCTTTAGTGGAATAACCCCTGCCGCAAGCGGAGGTCAACCAATGCAAATATATTTTATGTATAAAGATAATATAAAGGTGGCAAATTCAACATTAGCACTTTTGGTAAATTTGTTTTGCATGCAAATCGTCACAATCTCAATGGCATTAATAAGTCTTTGTTTTAATTTATCTTATATGCCAAAAGGAATTATTGCACTTTTTGTTGTCGGAATACTTTTGAATTTAAGTGCACTCTCACTTTTAATCATAGCAATATTTAATAAAAAGCTCTTGGATAAACTAGTTGGATTTATTATTAAAGTGATGAAATTTTTTAAATTAAAAAAATATGAAACTTTAAAAGAAAAATTAGAAAATGAAGTAGAAAAATACAAAGAAAATGCCAGCTATATAAAGCAACACAAAAAAGTTATACTAAAAAACTTAATCACTTCTTATATACAATTCTTTGGATTTTATAGCATTTCATATTGGGTATACCGTAGCTTCGGATTAAACGAATTTAACTTACTAAAAATAACCTCACTTCAATCAATAGTATTTGCAACTGTTTCAGGAATACCTTCTCCTGGCTCGGTAGGAGTAAACGAAGGTGCATTTATAGCAATATTTAGAAAAATAATTCCGGAAAACCTTTTAAAAGGAGCAATGCTTTTAAGCAGAGGAATAAACTTTTATCTTTTCATGATAATAAGTGGTGTATTTGTTGCATTTCTATTTTTGAAAGGAAAAAATCAAAACAAAAACGACTCAAAATAAAAATGTTATTACAGATTTATAATATAGGCCTATAAATATAATTATAAAAAATAAATTTACATGAGAATAGAAATATTTAAAATATCCCGCCTAATATTCCGTTAAAAATTTTCGTATGTCCAAAGGAGCTGTTAGAAAATTTAGGAATATTAGGTGGGATATTTTTTAAGATTTCTTCGATAATGTATCCTTTATTTTTTATAATTATATTTATAGGCCGAACGTATTATTATTCATTAAAAATTCCGTTTTACGCATTCATTATTTCCTTAACTTCTTCCTCAGTTAGGTATCTCCACTTTCCTTTTTCCACACCTTCGCATGTCAAGTTTCCAACACCTTCTCTTTTTAGTGCAATAACAGAAAGTCCAATAGCCTCGCACATCTTTCTCACTTGCCTATTTCTGCCCTCATGAATCTGTATCCAAATTCTTGCAATATCATTTGTATTATCTTTTAGTAACAATTCAACTTTTGCAGGTGAAGTCACATAATCCTCAATTTTTACGCCATGTCTTAACTTTTCCAAATCACCTTCGCTTGGCACTCCTCTTGTCTTTACTATATATGTTTTTGACGTTTCATGCTTTGGATGAGTTACTTTATATATAAAATCGCCATCGTTTGAAAGAAGCAAAAGACCAGATGTAAACATATCCAATCTACCTACTGGAACAACTTTCTCATTAACACCTTCTAGTAAATCCATTACTGTTTTTCTTTCTCTATCGTCTGTAACTGTTGTCACATACCCAACTGGTTTATTTAATAGTATGTATATTTTTTGCTCTTTTGTTATTTTTTTGCCATTTATTTCTACAGTATCTTTACCTGGCACTATTTTTGTTCCAAGTTCCGTAACTATATTACCATTAACCTTTACTAGGCCTTGAACGATATATTCCTCACATTTCCTTCTTGATGCAACTCCACATTCTGCTAAATATTTTTGTAATCTTTCTTCTTCCATAATTTCAACTCCAACTTTTTTATTATTTTTTTGCATTATATCCTCAATTTTTTCACATAATAACTATATGCTTCATAATATATCTTAGATTTCCTTTTTCCATACTCCTAGCTAGGTTTATGGTTTATATAGATTATCAAGCTTAAACGATGATACTATCATTATTTAAGCTTGATGCTATTTTTAAGACATTTTATTTACATATATCATCATATATTTTTGCATATTCTTTTGCTGATGACTTCCATGAAAAATCTTCTCTCATAACTCTTTGAGCTAAACTTCTCCACTCGTCTTTGTTTTTATATACTTCTAGTGCCTTTTTAGTTACTTCAACTAAGTCTTCTACTTTCTTTCCCCAAAATGTAAAGCCATTTCCCTTTTCTTTATTTCCAGCATAGCCAACTATTGTGTCTTTTAAACCGCCAGTACTTCTTGCAATAGGAATAGTTCCATATCTAAAACTTATAAGTTGAGACAAACCGCATGGTTCAAACATTGAAGGCATCAAAAACATATCGCTTCCTGCATAAATTCGTTTAGCAAGCTCGCCATCAAAAACATTATTAATAGAAACTTTTGTAGGGTACTTTTCCTTTAAATACTCAAGTCTGTTAATATAATGTTTCTCACCCATTCCAAGCACAATAAATTGTATATCTTCTTTTGAAAGTAATATATTCATTCCTTCAATCAATATATCGAAACCTTTATGTTGCACAACTCTTGATATAACTGCTAAAAGTGGAATGTCTTTCTC
The DNA here is from genome assembly GCA_002404755.1 of Clostridiales bacterium UBA4698. GTDB lineage: Bacteria > Bacillota > Clostridia > TANB77 > UBA1234 > UBA1234. Next base: position 68,119 of record DHKI01000003.1, read on the forward strand.
AGGCAAGCCTAATTCTTTTTGAATAGCTGATTTATTTTCATGTTTTAACTCAATAGTATCTGCATTATAATTTTTATACAATGTTTTATCTGTTTCGGGATTAAATTCGTTATAATCGATTCCATTGACTATTCCGATTAATTTTCCCTCTTCACATTTCTTCTTCAAAAGCCCTTCATATCCAAAACCATATTTCTCAGTTTGAATTTCTTCTGCATATGTTTTACTAACAGTAGTAACTAAATCAGAATAAACTATCCCTGCCTTCGTAAAACTGATATCACCATAAAATTCAAACTTATCCATTGTGAAATATGAATCATCTAAATCAAAATGATACAAATTACCATGATTGAAACGTCCGTTATATTCCAAATTATGAATTGTATATATTATTTTTATATTGTTATTTTTCAACTTTTCTCTAACCAATAAAGCAATAGGTCCAGATTGCCAATCATTTAAATGAATTATATCTGGATTATATGTTTTTATAAATTCTGTAACAGCCTTATCAAAAAAAGCATATCTTTCCGCTTCATCAGGATGACAATACATTCCATCTCTATCAAAATATGTTATATTATCCACAAAAAGTGTAGTTAATTGTTTATCTTCAACTTTCTGTACGTTTTTTCTTATTATGCAATTTTCTTTTTTGCCTTGCATATAAATTGGATAGTCTGTAACGTATTCCATATCATATGTTATCTGCTTATATTTAGGCATTATCACAGAAATATCATATCCTAATTTTAGTAATTCCTTTGGAAGTGAACCTGCAACATCTGCCAAACCACCAGATTTAGCATATGGTGAAACCTCTGATGAAACAAAAAGTATTTTTTTCATTTGTAATCCTCCTATTAATGTTTTTTACTTTATTTCCTTTAACTTACCAATCACTTCATTAAATTCTTTTGGTATAGGTGCTTCAAACTCCATATACTCATTTTTAGTTGGATGAACAAATCCTAGTGTTCTTGCATGAAGCATCTGACTCGTAACGCCAAATGGATTTTTTCCACTAGAATAAACGTCATCGCCAACAACAGGATAACCTATATGTGACATATGCACTCTTATTTGATGGGTTCTTCCTGTTTTTAATTCAATCTCTACTAAAGTATATCCCTCTTCAAATCTTTTAAGAACTTTAAAATTAGTATGTGCCTCTTTGCCATCTTTAACAACCGCCATTTTCTTTCTATCATTTGGATGTCTGCCTATTGGCAAATTTATAACCCCATTATCCTCTTTTATTATTCCTTTAACCAAGGCTACATATATCTTTTTTGTCTTTCTATCTTGTATTTGTTTAGCAATATTATTATGTGCAAAATTATTTTTTGCAATAACAAGCACTCCCGTAGTATTTTTATCTAATCTATGAACAATACCTGGTCTAAATTCTCCATTTATGCTAGACAACTCGCTCTTGCCAAGCATTGCATTTACTAATGTACCAGTCCTATTTCCAACTGCAGGATGCACAACCATATTTTTAGGTTTATTCACAACGATAATATCTTCGTCCTCATATATAATATCTATTGGAATGTCCTCAGCAATCAGTTCTTCATTTTTATCCTTTTCAGTATCTTCCGGTATGTAAATCTCTTGCCCTTCTTGAACTTTGCTTGATACTTTAACTACTTTTCCATCAAGCAAAATTTTGCCCTCTTTTATAAGCTCTTGTGCTAAGCTTCTTGATATTTTATCATTTATTTGTGGCACAACCGCATCAATTCTCATACCATTATATTTCTCTTCTATCTTCATTTATTTCTCTTCCATTCTTTAATTCATATATATTTGCAATTAATAGCCAAACGACTCCAATCACGATTAAAAAGTCTGCCAAATTACAAACGCCAAAGAACTTTAATTTAACGTAATCAATGACACACCCTCTATAAAATCTATCTATTAAATTTCCAATACCGCCGGCAAGTATAAGCTGAAAAGCTCTACGCTTTGAAGAATACTTTTCTGTTGTAAAAAAGATAAGTAAACCAAGTGCAATTATTATCACAATTGCAACTATGCAAAGCATACTATTAGAACCTGGTGCCAAGCCAAAAACGGTTCCAGTATTTTCGCTATACACAATTTTTATTATGTCAGGAATTATAACCTTAACAGGTTTTTCCGCAACAATATATGCTTTTATAATTTGATCAATCAAAACAAAAAGTAAACAAAGCATCATTTTTAAATCTCCATTTCATTTTCATCTTTTTCTTTGTGTTTATCATTATGAAGGTTGTCTCTATGAATAACAGTTTTAACAGACTTACTGGCTGACTTCTCAACATCTTTCTTCTGAGTATCTATACCATTTTCTTTTAAGCACTCTTTTAGCATATTCGAAACTTCAGTCTGAAGTTCATTGGCTTTTTCAGATATTGGAATTAGTGCATATTCAGGTTTTTGTATGTTTATAAAATCACATTTCTCAAAAACTTGACGTAAAGCATCTTCTGTACTTTGAATGCTTAAACTAACTGGCTCAACAACAGGAAACCCATTTTCCTCTAGCTTATTTTTCAAATCTCTTTTCTTTAAGTATTCCTTTATTTTTTCATCGTTAGAAAGAATTCCTTTTAGTACCTCGAAAGGAGAAATATTTTCCTCTTTTGCTTCGTATTCTGCAATTGTAATCATATATGCTGTTATATTTCTTTCTAATGCAGGAACGTATTCATCATTTTCAATCATTCTTGCTCTATTTTCAAGAGCCACCCTAGAATCAGAATCATTTTCATAATTTTCTGCTTTCTTTATAACTAAATCCCTAGCTTCACTTTTTCCATGGCTTTGATACCACTTATACTCTATAAGATATCCATCTAGATATTTTTTATATTCTTCATACTCTTCATTCGTTTTTATCGATTTTAAAGGTCTTATCTTTTTTTCCATTAAAAACACCCTTCCTATCATTTGTACATTACTTTAATTATACTAATATTTCTTATCAAATACAAGAAAAACTATTGCCAAAAGATTGATAGTACCATGTAATTCCATGTTCTATACAAAAAAGAGACAAGTTATATAAAAACTCGTCTCCTATGACTTAAGCATTAACTATTTACTGAATTTTTTCTACATCTATGTTATATAAATTTATATTATTAATATCATCAATTTGGAAAGATGCATTATCTACTAATTGCTTATATCCATTTTGCAAGTAAGCATTTTTCACTTCATAGTACATTCACTTTACTTTCAGTATATATATACGTTTTCCGGTTTATGCCATCGTATTCGTAAACTATATCTGCTACTGATTCTAAATTTTCCTTTTTATATTGCGGTATTTCATGCTCTTCTGACACATACACATATGAAACATTGTATTTATTTAATACTTCTTTCATTCTTTTTACATTTGAATATGAGTAAAATGCATGCGTATCTTTCCATCTTATATCTTCCTCTGGTGGTACTCCATAATCTGCATTAGCTCTCCAAATCCATTCATGACCATGCCAAGCAAGTACATTAGGATTACCAGTAAATACAGATATATATCCATTTAGATTATAGCTACCAGCTGCTTTTTCTAAAATCGCTTCATTTCTATCTATATTCTTCTTTATCCATTGTATCACGTTATATTCATCAGGATAATAACTTCTCATATAACCTTCTACGTCGTCTAATGAATGTGTGTTTTCACGATTGAAATTATTAGTTGCATATCCTATTGCATATATGCCATATCCAAATGTCGTCATGAATGCAAGTAATAACAAACTACATAAAATTTTTATTATTTTATTTTTATTCTTGTAAATCAAATTTACAAGTATATAACTCGTCGCTATATCAAACATTATATCTGCTTGATAGCAAAGCTTGTACATTGTGTTTGCCCTTTTATATTCGTCGGCATAAATATCTTTTACGTATACAATCTCCGGAATTATGATTAGCCCAATTGCACAACATCCAAGTATAAAAATAAATAAATCTGTTTTATTAATATTCGAAATATAATCAAATAATTGAGTGAAAAATTTCTTCTTAGTTTTCTGCTTTATAAATTTAATTAATAAATAAACAATATGCAAAACGACGCATAATGTTTGTAGTCCCCATAATATTGCCAATTTATAAAAAGGTGACGTTATATTTGTAGGAAGTACTTTCGTAGCACTAATATGGAAATTTAACGAAAACGGCAATGTAACTAATTCCTCTATCAAGACAATTTCAAACAATTGAATCATAGTAATTATCACATTTTTTCTGTTAAATTTGTATTTAGTAAAATTATTAAATATAAGAGTAATACCTATTACCACTAAATATATCGGAAAGTCCCAATAATTTGTCATCTTCTGAATTCCAAGAACTAGCCCTAGCATAATAATATTAAAAGATAATAGCCTTTGAACATTACTACTTTTTTTATCTTCTAAAAGCAACTCCAATAACATTGCAAGTGTAAAAAATACAAACATCGTATCTATGTGGTGTGCATGCAAATCACCAACCATATTTGAATATGGAACAATCTCATTTATTGTCTTATCATTTGTTTCTGGTCTATACCCAATATACCTTGTGTCATCCCAATAATAGTACTGCTCGCCTGTTTTCTTAAATTCAATTCTGTTTATTGGATATAATAACGTTCCACCCAAAGATACTGCCACTGCTGATAGAAGTGATATGATGCATGGAATTTTCTTTGCAAGCCAATTATTATTTTCGTTATTAATCAAATACTTACCTAAGTTATATCCAATTATAAGCGGTCCAACGAACGTAAATGTATTAACCGTTATTACCGCTAAATTAAATCCTTCTTGTATCTTCGAAAATGAAACCTTTGTTAAAAAACTAGCTATATATTGCCCAAAATAATAATAGTTTATAGTAAATCCTGAAAACCACATATCATTCGCAGGCATATATTCTGAATTAAACAATTGATTCAAAAACGCATAATTCATAAATTTTTCTGTCGAAAAATCTACTGTTGGTGAAAAACTTCTTATATACGCAAAAACAATAAAAATAACGAGAAAGATATTTTCAGATATAAGTATGTTCTTTATCTTTTCTTTATCTAACCTTGCATCTTTATTCTTTAAATAAATTATTATATTCAAAATCAAAAACAGACCAATAACAATATAACAATTCAGCACACTATATTTTAAAATTTTAAGACTCGACAAATACCACGTCGTTAACCCTGTCACGCTAAAAGCAAATATTTTTGAAAAAATCCAACCTCGGTCACTAAACTTTTTAAAAAGTAATGATGTTAATGGATAAAAAATTGTGCCCAATATAAGCAAAGCAACATACCATTTAACTACAAACAAAAAATTATCTAATAGGATAACCTTGCCGTAATACTAAAAAAAATATTAGCGAGCACGTCAAAAACAAATTCTTTTTCAAAACATATTCCTCCTCTATTTTAGCATCATCATTATTTTTTATTTTATTCTAAAAAAAACTAGAAAGCAATGGAGCTTCCTAGTTTTTGTATTAATTATTTATTGCTAAATATTAGTGTGTTCCTGTTTGTTCATAATCGTTATTTGCACGAAGAGAAACGTCGTAGATTATTACTGGAGCACTAATTTTATTATTAGGTACATTTACTGTTAAAGTGTTATTGCCTGGTATAGCAATCGTTGTCTTACCTGCTTTTTCTTGCATCAATACTGATGCTTTTGCATGGTCATTCCATTCCGAATTTTTCGAATAATCATATCTCAAATATGAAATATTATTAATCGTTGACTCTATTGGTTCAAACGTAACAAGTAAATATCCTGTTTTATATACTTTGCTATTACCTTGTACTATATCTGAAGGAGTAGCATTGTTCGCTGTAACCACAGTACTTGCAGGAACGTATATCTCACCATACCAACGTCTTGATACATTAGGTACACTTTCTATGTATGCTCCTCTATATTTTGTCATAAATACATTTTTTGAAGTTAACAATATTGGTTTTACTAAACCAGATAACTCAATAACATTCTTCAAATCTAATGTTGGATTTAATTTCTTTAATGTGTATGACAATTCTTGTGAATAATCTGTGTTATTAGTTGATGCATTAGTTTTGTCCATTGACATTCTTATGATTATATCTTGTGCATTCAACTCTTTATAAGATGTTTTAACACTTGAATCACGATAGAACAATTTGAATTGACTACTATCTTTTATTACGCCTGCTGATGTTACATAATATATTTTTGGTGTCAATTTAACATTAGTTGATGCTGTCCCAAGTGTTTTCAAATCAAAGTATGCTCTATAGCCAAGCTTTATTCCATTCTTATAAGCAGTGTTTAAATTTTCACCTTTCTCGCCTATCGGTAATTTGCTAAGCAATTGTGCATTCGTTTTCGCTGCATTTTCTAATTTCCAAGCTGGATCATCAGTTGTTCTAACTTTAAAATCATATATCTTTCCGACTACATATATTTGCTTTGTTTGTACAATTGTATACTTATTATCTGAATCATTGTATTTCTTACTTGTTTCAGTTTGTCCACCAGTTTTTATATTTTCTGCTATAACAGTTGAAGTAATCTTATGCTTGCTATTATCATCTACTTTTCCAGGAACAGGTTTACATACATGTGTAAATGTTTTCGAACTTCCTGCTCTATTGCTATCCGGTCCAGAAGTTCTTGTCCATACATATTCTTGAACACATACATCACATTTTATTTTTACTTCTTCTACATACTTATAGTACTCAACATTGCTTATATCATTATACTTCCATGAACTAGCTGGATTTGGATGTACTGTTACTGTTGCTTTAAATTCCTCATCTAAAGATACTATTTTATTTCCATCCCTCAAGCTTTCTGTTGCCAATTGATTTGGTTCCAAGCTTTCTATAGTAAGGTCATTATATATTGGAGTATGTACTTTTACAACATTGCCATTGAATGGATATATTTCATCTCTTGTACCATCTCCATATATTATTTTATGTATTGCAGAAGTTGGATATCCACTATTTGTGTTGTTAGGTATTATATCTATAGTACCAGTAGAAGGTTTGAAGCTTCTTTTTCCACCACTAATTCCAAATTTACCTGCAAGGATAGGATATTTGCTTGCAAGAATAGGACAGTTATTTGCCATTTCTGTATCCACTTCTATTCCATTTACTTTAACTGTTCCTTTATCATTTGCCACACTATAAAAATCACTTGCTGTGTATGTTTTATCTTTTATTGCTTTTACTGCGTCTTCATAGCTATCATATGTTCCACTAAAACTATATGTTCCTAACCCTGTAACTCTACTATCATAATTATCTAAAGGTATATATTTAGGTTCATATGTCACTGTAACTTTATTATTAATTGCTAAGGTTTTTCCTGGAATAAGAACTCCACTGTTCGTTCTCACTTCGTTTACAGAACCTGCAACGGCATTACCAGTGTATGTAAATTCTATAGAACTTGCTTGCATTGTTACAGTTTCTGTAACATCATCAGTATTAGTACGAATCCAAACACCAGTATAATCTTCTTCCAATTCTGATTTTCTGGCAGCCGCCTCACTATAGGTGTCATAATCTCCATCTTCCTCGTCATACACCCAAATTGTCTCTTCTTTTTCACCCTCTCCGCTAGTATAACTATAGTCATACAACACTGTATAATCTACTATGTACGTAGCTTCAGCACTATGCCCTGTTTCTCTTTTAAAATTAACTTTCCATTTTTCTATTCCTTTTATTTTACCAAGTAAATCACTTGTACCTGTAATCGTTAGTGGTTCACTTGTTGGTATAGCATGTCCACTACGTACTTTAAATTTTGAATTATCCACTATTAAAGTTTCAGTTGGTTGTAAATTACAAACTTTATCAGAAACACGTTGAAATCTTGAATCAGGAACTACTGGTGGTGTTACTGATGGTGTTGGTGTTGGCGTAATTATCGGTGCTTCTATATCTCCTGAAAGTGCTTTTATCAAAGCATACTCGTCATCAGGTAGATTTATTTTTCCACTGCCAGCACAAGAATCAGGTTCTCTCGAATTAATATTTACTGCTGTAACTACTGTTCTTATTTTTGAAATATCTACACTGTCAATATCATTTATTGTACATTCATGTTCAACAGTCTTTTGCGAACTACCAATTGTGTACTCCTTACCACATATACTACATTCTATCTTGGCAGTCTTGATATATTTCTTTATATCTATACCTGTTATTTTTTTGTAGTATTCACTGTCATTATCAACTTCTAATTTAATTTTTACTTTATCCCCAGCTTTAAATTCTGGATTTTGACCTTCTATAAGCGTGCTACCGTTAACAGCAAATGTTGTTATATTTGTTATTGGTGTGTGTACTCTTATATTGTTTACTTTTTCAAAATCAGGGCTTACTATTTCTTTACTTGAACCTGCAATTTTACCATTAGATACATATACGTTGTCCTTCGATCTATTGTCAACCGTATTAGGTATTTGTATATCTTTTTGTTCAAAAGAATATATGCTTCCTACCAATGGACCGTTATAATCTACATTGTATCCCATAAACGTTGCTGTCTCACCACTTGGGATGTTGTAGAAGAAGTTAAGTGAACTTGCATATGCTCTCATTTTTTGATTAATTTCAAGAGCTTTTGCTTGCAATCTACTTTTTGCAATACTAGAGTTAGATGATTTTGCATATTCTTGAAGCTTATAAAATACTTCCATATCTGCCTTTAATACTTCATCTAATTTTAAGTTTTCTGTTACATTACCTGTTTTTAACTCAAGTTTCTTATATGAGCTTTTTGATTTTGATAATTGTAGATTTTTGCTAGGTGAATTGAAAGACTTAGTTCCAAATGCTTCATTAGTTATATCAAATGCAGTTCCACCATTTATACTTGCTCCACTAAAATCAAGCCAATTTATACTGCCTGCATATTCGTTTCCATTATAATCTTTTGATTCATGTACTATATTGTACGAATTATTTGATTTTTCCTCTAATAGTTCATAAGTAATTGTACCGTTGTACTTTCCATTAACATTTAAAGATACTTTCTTTACACCGCTAATAGAACCATAAACGTTTGCATCACCAGATATATATACTTTTTCACTTGTAGGTATTGGGTTACCGTTTATATCTACAGATGGATCATATACCTTAAATGTATCGTTATCTACTTTTGCAGATACGAAAGGTGAGTTTTCACTTGCATCAACTGAAACTTCTGGTTCAGTTTGTTTTTCAGCATCAAAGCTGTATCCTGCCCAACCTGATGCACTAAAAGAAGTGCCTGTTGCAGACTCTACCATTCCAATTACTTTACTATAAATTCCGCTTGAAACACTATCATATTCTAAAGAAACACAAGCATACTTTTCTGGGCTCTCTTCATAAATTTCAGTTTGCATTGTTGAAACATAGTTACCATTTAATGTACTATTATATTCACTATATACTCTTCCCCATAATTCTGCATTATGCCAATTATCTCCTGTTGCTTGTGATATGTTATTTTTCTCTTTATATTCTACAATTTCCTGATATGCCTCTAAGGTTGTTACTCTGTATGGAGTTCCCGTATCACCAAATGATATGATAAGGTAAGGCTCAACTATTAATTTAATATTGTACTTTTTGCTCTCAACCTTTTTAGCAGCTTCAGAATTTCCATATGCTCTTAGCATATCTACTACATCTTCTCTTACTATTGTTATTTCTCCTGTAGGTGGTGTAACACCAGTACTACCAGTAGTCCACTTATAGTTCTTAATACCACCATAGCTTGCATTTGTATCACTATCAATTTCTTGAACAATATCTGTTGAAACTTCAGGTTGCGATGTCGAATCATATATTTTAACAGTATATCTTGTTCCAGAATATGGTCCCCTAATAACAAGTTGCGTTTTATTGCCTACTTGACTATTCCAAGCTTGATTTAGCGGATGTGAATATCCACTCGTATCATCCGCAATTGATATTCCCGCAATTGCAAGTATAATCATTCCAATAAATACTACGCCTAATAATTTTTTTACTTTTTTACTTATCACAGATTTTCACACCTCCTATTGATTAAACATTGCTGTATATAGTACCTTTGCTGCTTGTGCCCTTGATAGTCCATCTTGTGGTCTGAATGTACCATCTTCGAAGCCATTTATTAATCCGAATTTCATACAATTATCTATATACATCCTGCTATCTTTATTTGTTATTTGTGCTTCATCTTTCATGCTTTTTATATATTTCTCATCTCTTGTAAGAACTTTTTCATTATTCTCTGCAAAATAATTTACATGAAATAAGCATATTAATTTTGCTGCTTCTTCTCTTGTTATAATGCTTTCTAATTTTTCAGCATTATAATTATCTGCTACAAGTATTATTCTATCCAAAGTTTTTACATAAGGCATTGCCCAATGCACTCCCTCTTCAGGCTTAGAATATTCATACGTTGGCCACATTGCCATTGATAACATTTTTATAAATTCGCCAGTTTTTAACTTGTTGTTTGGCTTAAATGTTCCGTCCGCGTAGCCGTTAATTACTTTCAATTGATACATTCCATAAACATAGTTAACAGCCCAATGGTTCGCATCAACATCTGAAAAAGCATTTTGAGCATATGTAAACGAACTCATTAAAAGCATGCTAACTAATAATAAAAATGCAAAACTTTTCTTCATTTCTTATCAACCTCCCATGAAATTTTATCATAGCTACGCTATCTTTTCATTATTTGTTACCATTTCTTAATATTTCTGTAATATTTTTGTAATATTTCAGAATATTAAAAGACTGCAACCTCTCACACTTTTAAATCGTGCGTGAAGTTTCAGTCTTTAGAAATTTTTTAAAATATTAATTTTTCATATTATTTATTTTAAATTTTATGCCAATCC
>DHKI01000027.1 GCA_002404755.1 Clostridiales bacterium UBA4698
TTCATTTTTATAATCATTCCTTTCGCTCCGCTCAAGGCACAACACGGTATGAAACGTGCCTTTTGCAGATAAATTTGATATACTTAACTTAGTTGATTAAAGATATACTACAAACCACGGGGAGGTGAGTGTGCAATCTCCAATGAGAATGACCGCATTTTTATATGTGTAGTTAATCTTTTCAAGCACAACTAAGTGGGATTTTAAGCCCGTATCATTATCTTTGAGTCTACTCGTAGTCTAGCTAGATTAACAGTCAATGTCTTTCTATCAACTAATTTGAAAGAAAGGAGACTGTTTTATGCTAAAAATTGTTTTTAAAATTTGTTGCGGTATTGATGTTCATAAAGATTTCGTTGTTGCTTGTATTGCAAAAACAGATGATAAAAATGTTACAACTTATCAAACCAAACGTTTCTCCACGTTCACTAATGGTCTACGTGAATTGTCAGAGTGGTTATGCTCTAATTCCTGCAAAGATGTTTGCATGGAATCTACTGGAAAGTATTGGTATCCTGTTTTTAACATCCTTGAAGACTCTTGTAAAGTTATTGTTGCTCATCCAAAATATGTTAAAGCTATTCGTGGCAAGAAAACTGACAAGAAAGATGCTAAATGGATTGCTGACCTTTTTAAGCATGATTTAGTTGTTTCTAGTTTTATCCCTGCTAAAACTATACGTCAACTTCGTGACCTTTGTCGCTATTACTGCAAACTTACTTATTTAACTTCTAGCGAGACTCAGCGTACTCAAAATTGTCTTACTGTTTCTAATATTCAACTTGCTAATGTTGTTTCTGATATTAATGGCAAGTCTGCTCAAAAAATTCTCGCCAAAATATTAGAAAACCCTGATGATACCAGTTTTGATATTGAACCTCTTCTTCATAAAAGTATGTTACCTAAACTAGATGATATTGCTCTTGCTATTGATGGTGTTATCACTACTGAACAAGCTTCTAAATTGAAAATTATTAAGAAACATTTTGATAATTTAAATACCTGTAAATCTGATTTAGAAAACCTTATTTACGAATTAGCTAAACCTTATGAACACGAAATTGCTCTGCTCCAAACAATTCCTGGTATCAACTCTAAATTAACTGCTATTCGTATTATCGCTGAAGTTAGCAATGATGTATCTAGCTTTCCTACTAGCAAACACCTTTGTTCTTGGGCTGGTCTTACGCCTACAAACAATGAAAGTGCTGGCAAGAAGAAATCGGTTCGTATATCAAAAGCTGGTTGTTATATCAAACCTTTACTTGTACAATGTGGTTTAGCCGCTTTAAAATCTAAAGATAATCCTGAAATTGGTAATCGCTACAAAAATCTAAAAATGCGTCGTGGTCATAAAAAGGCTATTATTGCTATTGCTCGTTTTCTTATGACTGTTATTTATCACATTTTACAAGACAAAGTTTGTTATGACGAAAAACTTTATTCTCATTACAATCAATTACCAACATCTAAGGAAATTACAACCGAACAAGCAATTTCCTTAGCTAAACGACAAGGTTACAAGGTAGTTTGTTAACTCTCTCTATATTAATTTTAAAAATTGCCTTTTTTAGGCTTATTTATCATGCTCTTTTGTTTTTGTTTTTTGTTTCATCATTCCTCCTAAAAATACAAAAGAGGAGCTATTATACTTAATGTATAATAGCCCCTATATTTTAAATTGTCCACTAAAGCAGGACCTCTCTCATTTTTAATTGTCTACTAAGGCAAGACCTCTCCTATTTTAAATTGTCCACTAAAGCAGGACCTCTCTCATTTTTTGATGTTTAATATCAATATCTGTTTTAGTATATCTATTATAATATATTATATTCTCAATTTCAAGTATTTTACATAAATTTCCTTTTGTTCCTAAAATTCTTCTAATATGTCTTGCATACATGTTATACATTTTGCTCCTTGCTTTATTAATTCATTTGTTCCTTCTGAGTTCTTGTTTGTTATATTTCCGTGGAATTGCAAATACAGTTTTCCCTTGTTCTAAGGCAAAGTCCACTGTTGTCATTGTTCCACTTTTCTTTTTAGCTTCTATTACTATAACACCATTTGATAATCCACTTATAATTCTATTTCTTGCTGGGAAATTCATCTTTTCTGGTCTTGTTCCAAGTGGATATTCACTTACTATACATCCTCCATTATTTATTATTTCATCTACTAAATTTTTATTTTCAGAAGGATATATTATATCTAAAGAACTTCCTATAACTGCAATCGTCTTGCCACTATTTTTCAAAGTTTCTCTATGGCAAATGCTATCAATTCCTCTTGCCAAACCACTTATAGTTACTATATTATTTTTCACTATTCCTTTCGTAACAGCTTTAGCTACTTCTTCTCCATATTTTGAATTCTGCCTACATCCTATTACAGCCAAAGAAAAGCTACTTAATATTTCTACATTTCCTTTTACATACAAGCTAATTGGTTTATCATATATTTGCTTTAATTTTTCTGGATAATTTGCATCATCTATATTTATTAATTTAATTTTTTCTTTCTTCATTTGTTTTATCATATTTTCTATTCCTATTTTATATTTTGGGTTTAATATCTCTTTTGCTGTTTTTTCACCAATTCCATCTATACTCATCAGTTCTTCCTGTTTTAAATTCCAAATTTCTTCTATTTTATATCTTTTTAATAGTTCTTGTTTCTTTATACTTCCCAATTTTTTTATTTTAGAAAACCATATCCAATATTTTGTTTTTTCCATTCTTCCTCCTTTTTTCATATATTTTTTATTTGTTATTTTTAGGATAAAAATATAAAATTTTCAAAAAAGCGCATTGAAAGTAAGTGAGTTAGAAATTATTAAGAAATTTGTGGAAAGAGTTCATTTATAATGGAAGGGTGCCACAAATTTCGCTTATAATTTCTACGATACTTAGCTTGAACGAGCATTTTTTTAAAATTTCTATATTTTTCTCCTTTAAAACTTCTATAATAAAAACCAGAATTAAGATTTTGTACGCAGTGCAAACTGCTACAAAATCTAATTTCTTCCATATTTATCTTCTACAGAAAGTTAT
>DHKI01000011.1 GCA_002404755.1 Clostridiales bacterium UBA4698
TATTTTAAATTTTATGCCAATCCTCCTCTTTTATTAAAATATCTTTTAGTGTGTTCCTGTTTGTTCGTAATCGTCGTTTGCTCTTAATGATACATCATATATTATTATCGGAGCTTCTGTTTCTTCATAGCCTTTAAATATTTTTCCGTTTGGTAATGTTATTTCAGATTTCAATGCTTGTTTTTCATCGTTTGTTTTTTCTTCATACATTATCGATGGGCTTACTAGTTTGTTTGATGCGTCTGGTGAGAATTTCACTCCATCGGTTGTTCTTCCTATGCTGTAGTTTAGATATCTACTTTCATCTCCTCGTCTTGATACAATTTCTTCAAATGATATTATTAAATAACCATCTTCTAATACTTTTGCTCCTCTAGTTATTTCCGCAACAGTTGCTCCTTTTTCTGCTACTATTGTACTTGCTGGTATATATACCTCTCCATACCATCTTCTAGAATGCTCAACTGTTGGTTTCCATGTGTATACTCCGTTATATTTTGTTGCTACTGAATTTTGTGCTGTTAGTTTTATATTCTTTAATCCTCCGATTGTTATTTTTTGATTATAATTTATATTAGGATTTACAACTAGCATTGCAGCTCTTTCTATTTTGAAGTCTTTATTATTCACATCTCCATTTGTCTTGTTCATTACCATGCTTATTTCGATATCATTGTCCTCTAATTTTTTATATTCTGTTTTTGAAGTTCTATAGTATAAATCCACTTCTTTCTGATTTCCGTCTTTATCTACATAGTATATCTTTGGAGTTATTACTATATCTTTTGATGCTGTACCTAATGTTTTCAAATCAAAGTATGCTCTATATCCTAATTTTATTCCATACTTATATGAATTTATTGCATTATCTCCTTTTTCACCTGTTGGCAATTTCGCTAGCTTTTCAGCCATTCTTAGTTTCCATCCTGGGTCATCTGTTGTTCTTACTTCTAAATCGTATATCTTTCCAACTAAATGAACTCCTCCATATTGTTTTAATACATAGATATCATCTGGTTCATTTTTATTTGCTTCTGCCTCACCTTTTGGTCCACTATTTTTAGCTATTACTGTTGTTGTTATTTGATATTCTGTATCGTCATTTTTTTCTATTGTGTTATACCATTCACAAGTATGCGTTTTTGAATGATATTGTTTTCCACATACCCCGCAGTCTATTATTACATCTTTTACATATTTTGAAGTATCTAGACTTATTCTATGCGTTGTGCCATCTGGGAAATAGTAATATTCATATGGTCCACTTACATTTACTGTTACTGTGAATTCATCTCCTATTGTTACAATCTTGTATCCGCTAGTTACACCATTTATATTTTCTAATTGATTTATTGATGGTGATGTTATCTCCATTTCATTATATATCGGTGTATGTATTCTTATTGCATTTGGTTTGAATGGCCAACCTGTTTCCTCGCCTGTTATTCTTATCCATTCCACATCATGTAAACCTGTTGATGGATATGCATCGCCACCTAATGATTTGTTTTCTACTTCTTTAGTTTTAGTTGTTTTTTCAGTTAATTTATTACATGCATTATTGGATACAACTCCATTGTATCTTATCTCTCCTTCTGATGAGCCTAACACATCTGATGTAACATTCCAAAAATCGCTCCAGCTTGCACTTTTCGCAAATTCTTCTGCCGCCACTTCTGCATCTGAAGCATACTCATATGAGCCACTTACTACACAAGTTTTTTCGCTTATTCTTGTTACATCTGAGTATATTGTTGGAAAATAATTTATTCCTCTTGGTGAATTAAATTTAATTTCTCCAAAAGAATCATTAGATACTAATACATTCTTTAATTTTGCCCAATTTGTGTTTCTTCTTATTTTATAATAATTTGTCGACCAATTTTGACTATATACCGTTGCAGTCTCTACTCCACTTATAGTTACTGTATATGTATATTCTTCTATTATCGGTTTATTATTTTTATCTACTTGCAAAACTCCATCAATTTCTTTTTGTCTTTCTCCTGTCCTCTCTTCTTCTCTAGACCAGTAAGCATACACTGTATACTCAATTCCATCTGTGAACCTTACTGTATTTAATCCTAAATTCTTTACTACGCCAACTAAGCTTGTACAACCATTTAAAGTTAAGTTTTCATTCGTCGGTATTGGATTTCCATTAGAATCATATCCTAAAAACACTTTAAACTTTTCATTATCTATTTTTACTTGTGCTGTATAATTATTTCTTGTTGGTGCATCAGCTTCTGTTACAGTGTACTTTGTTGAATCTGGTGGTAATTCTGGTGTGTCTAGAGTTGGTGTTGGCTCGTCTAGAGTTGGTGTTGGTTCGTCTGGTGTTGGTGTTGGTTCATCTGGTGTTGGTGTTGGCTCATCAGGAGTTGGTGTTGGTTCATCTGGTGTTGGCGTTGGTTCATCTGGTGTTGGCGTTGGTGGTTGATATAATCTTTCTTGGTGCACTGCTTGTCCTTGACCATTTGCATATGCCAATATTTGTGTATATAACTCCGGTTGCTCTTCTTTTAATTTCATAAAAATTGATTTTGAATAGTTTTCTACATATCTTATTCCTTGTCCATTTTTTACTCCATTATTGGCTACATTTTTACAAGCTACTAATATTTCTACTACAGTACCTACAGTCACTTCTCCTGTTTTTGTATTTTTTATTCTTACTGTTGGTTCTGAAAGGATAGTTACAACCTCGCCTTGTTTTATTTTTTCTTTTGTCGCCGTATCCAATCCTATTGCATCAATCATTTTTTTCATTTGATCTGTATCTGTATTAAATCCATTTGATGGTGGTGCATCTTTTCCTGTACAAGATGACCAATCATATCCTTTGTATACCGTTCCTGATACTCCTTCTCCTTGATTATAGTACACACTCTTTGAAATGCTATAATCTTCTCCAACATATACTGTAACTTTTGTTCCAGTTGCTCCTACGTGATTCCAGTTTTTATCATATTCTGTTACTACCCATTCTTGATTTCCATTTGCCTTAGACCAAGCTGTTGAACCTATATTAGTTTCTCCTTCATAATCATTTGCAAGACTTATTCCTATATTTGTTACTACAATTAATATTCCTATGTATACGGCGATCATTTTCCTTCTAATGCTTCCTCTCGGCTTGTTTTGGTGCAAAGTACTTTTTGTCATTTGCATCGCCTCCTTATGTTAAGTTTACCATAACATAAAACTTTTGTCATTAAATTTAACGTGCAAAACCTTGCCAATTTATGGCAAGGTTTTCATTCTTTATTTTAGCACTTTATCATTTTCATCAAATTTTATTTTTTCACTTTTTCCGTTCCTATCATACCAAATATATTCCTTATATCCTAAATTACTTTTTAATACTTCAACATTTTTGTCTCCTAATATTTTTATTACATTTTCCTTTGTATCACCGCTTTGTATTCGATTTACTAACTTGCTTAAATCCTCTATATCTCCAGAAATGCTTTTATAAATTTCTTGGTTATATTTAGAATCTTGTGCAATATCATTTATTACCTCATACAACTTTATTCCTTCAACTTTTACTGAAATTAATTTTGTTTTTTCACCTTGATACCATGATAAATATTCTTCTATCTCGTTTTCACCAGAAGCCGTTTTATTTGGGTTTCCAAGAATTCTTATAACTTCATCTTTCGTCATTATTGGATTTATTCGCTTATATGCTAATTCTGCATTTGCTATTTCATCACCACTTGATGCTGGCTTCTTTATTTCAAATTTCCCTATATTATCTTTCGGTGTTACCTTTAAGTTGTTTTTTATTTCTTCTCGCAAAGCTTTTATTTCTTCGTCACTTGCAGTTGCAATTTCTATTGTGCTTAACTCGTCAATCTTTCTTACATTTCTTGTAGGAGTTTTGTACATTGTTATATTCATTTTTCCAAGCGTACTATTTGACTTTAAAGTTACATTTCCATTATAAAGTTCTTTTTCTAACGTTCCATCATACTGAATTTGAAGTGTTTCTTTGCCTTTCTTTATAGTAAGTGTAGAAGTTTGTTTTTGGTTTGTCGGCTCTGTTTCTAATATGAATGAATATTCCGAGTCTTTTTGCTTTAATTCTAATTCGGTTCTTACGTTTTCTTTTTGATATTCATATGCCTTTATTTCTAATTCAACACTTTCATCTATTTTTAAATTATTACTTATGTTTTCAATTTCTTTTCTTATATCTTCGCTTGTTATATTTCCTTCTGATTTCATGTTCGCATACTCACTTTTTAACTTATTGCATTCGTTAATTTTTTTCGATATGAAATCAAGTGTTTCTTCATCGTCTTTTAATTCTTTTAGTAACTTTTTTATGATTTCTTTCATTTTCTTATTATCTAAGTCCATATCGTATTTGGTTGTACTATAGCTATTTCCGCTTAACTCTATATTTTTATCTTTTTCAGTTTCAATATCATCTTTTATGCTACTTGCTAACAGCTTGGCATACTTTTTCTTAATTCTGCTTATCTGTTGTTTGCTATTTTCATCAGACGTTATATCAAATATCTTTTTTATATCTCTTTCCATATTTGCATTTTCTACCACAATATATTTCTTATATAACTTAGGTATTGAAACCGCTAGTTTGTTACCGTTTTGAATAATTTCACTATTCACACTATTGTTTAAGCTCATTTTCACATCATAGTTTTTATCTTCTGTAACTACAGTCCCCTCCACTTCAACATTTCCATTTAATAATTTATATTTGCCTACACCAAGAAAATTTTGTACTTTAGTTAACGTTGAATTTTGAAGTGAAAATTTATATTTCTTCTCTCCATCGCCACTGAAATTATCTAAATTCTTTTTCGCCATAGAACAAAGATATTGCTTTTCTGTTAATAAAGATATAAATTTTTCTCCATTGTTATTAAAAACTCCTGCATTTGCCAAAATTATAGCTATTTGCGAAATCAATATTATTGCTACTATTACTATTGCCAAAATAATCTTTTCATTTTTTCTGCCTGTTTCAACTTTTCCCATAAAAACCTCCCAATGTGCTAATATACATATATTATGTCCTTTATAAAAATTTTTACTATTTTTTCATCTTTTTATTGACAAATATTTTTTATAAATATATAATTAAATTCGTTCACATTCCTCTTTAGCTCAGTTGGTAGAGCGTCCGGCTGTTAACCGGCAGGTCGTAGGTTCGAGTCCTACAAGGGGAGCCAAAAAAAAAGTAGCCCATTGGGCTACTTTTTTTATATATCTTTTTGTACTTTATCTACATATGATACTTCTTCATTTTCGTTAAATTCAATAATCAAACTATTTTCATTTTTATCATACCATTTCATTGCAACGTTTTTATCTTCATCTTTGTACATTTCTAAATATTTGTTTCCTAATATCTCTTCTACTTCTGATTTTTTCATTTCTAATTTTATTTCGTCATATTTCTCGTTTAAATCTGCAAGCTCTGTTCCTAGCTCGACAGATATTTGTATGTTGTTATCCATATCAGAGGCAATATCATTGTACACCGCATAAACTATGTCATTTTCACATGCAACTGAAACTAAATATACATTACTTGTGTTTTCCAAGTACCATCCAAGATATCCATTAGATGTTGTTCCATATGTTATGTTTGGTTCGCCTAATATTTCTACTACTTCTTCCCTCTTCATACCCGGATTTATCTTTTGATATTTTTCCTTTGAAACATCTAGTACTTTTAAAACATTATTTTCATCCGCAAGTTTAAATTCTCCACTCTCATATACTTCCGATATTTCTTCTTCGCTTATTCCTAAATTTTCTCTTATTTCTTTCTTTATTTTTTCTATTTCTTCGTTTGTAGCTTTATCTAATGAAATTGCATTTATATCTGCTATCTTCCTTATTTTTCTTTGTTCATTTTCTTTTGAAACAATATTAAATTCAGCTACTGAAACTGTTGCCCCGTCTGTACCAATAGTTATTTCAGAAGTATAATTGTCATCCAATTTATTGCCTATAAATTCTATATTTAGAGCTAAGTCTGTTATGTTTAGTGTTAATAATGCATAGTCATTTTCCTTTTCACCAACTGTTTCAAATGAAAGACCATATACTCTTGTGTCCCCACTATAATGCAATTCTGTTTTTACATTTTTTCCATTAAATGCGTATGCACTAATTGTTATGATATCTCCGCTTGCCTCTATTGTTTGATAATTTTCTTTCATTTCTTCATACAAGTCTGATATCTCACCTTTTAATTCATCTGCTGTATATTCTCCATTTGTTAGTAATGCTATTCTTTCATTTTCATTCATGCTTTTTGTTATAAATTCAATAGTTTCATCATCGTCTTTTAGTTTTTCTAATAGAACTATAGCTAGTGCGTTCATTTCTTTTTTATCTAATGAAAATGTATATTTTTCTGCACTCAATTCCTTTTGGTTTATGTTTACAGATTGTTTTGTAACGTTTATATAATCATTTATATTTTGTGCTAATAATATTGCATATTTCTTTATGATTTTTTCAAATTCTTCTTTATAGTCTCCTTCTTTATCGCCAGAATAAATTTCTAATTTATCTGTAACATCATTTATATTTTTTATGTTACAAGATAAAAAGCCTTCATACAAATTTGGCACACTAAGAGCTACTTCTTTATTTTCTTTAACTAGTTCTAATGTTTGTAATTTCAAATCTCCAAGACTAATCTCTCCAGAAGCATCAATATTTTTCCCATTTCTTATTACATCAGCAGTTACTACAAAATCGCCATCTATTAGTGAAAATGTTGAATCTATCATTGATAAAAGATTATTTTTTATAGTTGCAGTGTATACCTTTTCGCCCTTATTATTAAAGCTTTTTGCTCTGCTTGATAGCATATCCACCGCATATTGATCTTTTGTCATTAGTTCAACGAATTTCACACCATTAGTTTTCCATATTTCTGATTTCCAAACAAACACACCTAATATTAAAATCCCAAGTATTACTATTGCTATTACTGGAATTTTCTTTTGCTTTCTTTCTACCATTTGCACTTCCTCATTATTTTCCATACATCAATCCTCCTCTTCAATGTCATTATATCATATTAAATTTAATTTTCATTATTTTTACAATTAATTCATTTTTACATTTTCTTCGCCAGCAAGTTCTTTTAATTTATTTAGTATTTTTTCATTAAAAAATACATTTAATGTTTTGCTTACTTCTTTATTTACTATTTCTATTTGTGCATTTGTTTTTTGATTTCCTATTAGCTTTATAAAGTTTCTAAGTTCTGTTTTTTCCTCTTCACTTAGGCTTTCTGAAATGTTTACTATTATTTTTTTAGTTTCTTTTTGAGGTACTTCTTCTGTTTGTTTTTGTGCTTCGTATGTTTCTATTTTTAAAACTACTACTGATAATTCATCTTCTCGCACATTTATTTTTCCATCTACTTTCACTATATTGTCTTCAAATATCACATTCTTATAACCTGCATATGTTTTTGGAAATACTATTGTTTCTATTGTGCCTTCTAAATCTTCTATGCTAACAAATGCCATTATCTCATTGTTTTTAGTTATCTTTGTTTTTACACCTGATATTATTCCTATAAATTTTACTTGTTTTCCATCTAGTGCCTGATTTGTAATTCTTTCTTTTTCTCCATTTTCATCTACTTCCATCGGCAATAAATCTGTACTCTTTATATTTGATATTTTTTCTATATCATTTATTAAACTGTCTAATGGATGACCTGAAACATATAATCCTAGCACTTCTTTTTCCATTGATAACAAATACTTTTTGTCTAGTTCTTTTTGTGGAACAAGTCTATATAATGTTTCGCTTTTTACTGTATCTTCGCCTGTATCAAACATATTTAATTGTCCACTTAAGGCTCTTCTGTTATCACTACTTATCGTGTCTATAACATTTTCATAAGACTGCAAAAGTGTATTTCTATTTGCTTCTAGTTTATCAAATGCACCTGCT
This sequence comes from Clostridiales bacterium UBA4698, assembly GCA_002404755.1. GTDB lineage: Bacteria > Bacillota > Clostridia > TANB77 > UBA1234 > UBA1234. The sequence continues at coordinate 7,972 of DHKI01000011.1, forward strand.
TTTATCATACTCTCAATACATTTTTTATTAACATCTTCTGATGCAATTCGTTTGCAAAAGTCAATAAAACTTGTATAAGGTCCATTTAATTCTCTCTCTTTTGTTATGTTTTCAACGGCCGCATCGCCTACATTTTTTATAGCTGAAAGTCCAAAGATTATGCTGTCGCCATCTACCGTGAATTTACTATAACTTTTATTTATATCTGGCCTTTCTATTTTTATATTTAATCTTTTACACTCGTTTATATACACAGATATTTTGTTCATTGTTGTAATGAAACTATTTAGCATGGCCGCAAAAAATTCTGTCGGATAATATGCCTTTAAATATGCAGTATAATAAGCAACAACCGCATAACATGCTGCGTGAGATTTGTTGAATGCATATTTTGCAAACTCTGCCATCTCATCGAATATTTTATTTGCAGATTTTTCATCTACTCCATTTCGTATAGCTCCAGGAATTACTACATTTCCCTCTTCATCTTCTTTTCCATAAATGAAGTTCTTTCTCTCTTCTGCCATTACATCTAGTTTTTTCTTTCCCATTGCACGTCTAACTAAGTCGGCTCTTCCTAATGAATACCCACCTATGTCTCTAACTATTTGCATAACTTGCTCTTGGTACACCATACAACCATATGTTACATTTAGTATCGGCTCTAATGCTGGATGTGTATATTCTGTTTCTTTTGGATTTCTTTTTCCTTTTATATATCTTGGTATTTGATCCATTGGACCTGGTCTATAAAGCGATACACCAGCTATTAAGTCTTCTAGGCAGTCTGGTTTTAGCTCTTTCATAAAGCTTGTCATTCCTGCACTTTCAAACTGAAATATTCCTATTGTATTTCCATCTGCCCAAAGTTTATATACTTTTGGATCATTCATATCTTTATCGTAGACAACATCTACTTTTCTATTTTTCTTTACTAAATCTACTGCATCTTTTATTACTGTAAGAGTTCTAAGTCCTAAGAAGTCCATTTTCAAAAGTCCAAGCTCTTCGAGTATTGTCATTGTATATTGTGTTGAAATTATGTTATCGTTTTTATAAAGTGGCACATATGTATCAACTGGGTCTTTTGTGATTACAACTCCCGCTGCATGTGTTGAAGCATGTCTTGGCAAGCCCTCTAATTTTCTTGAAATATCTATTGTCTCTTTTGTTTCATCATCTGTCTCATACATTTCTTTTAGTTCTGGGTTCATTTCAATTGCTTTATCTAGTGTCATATGAAGTTCCATTGGCACCATTTTAGAAATTGTATCAGCCTTGTTATATGGAATGTTCAAAACTCTGGCAACATCTCTTATAACACCACGAGCTGCCATAGTTCCAAATGTTATTATTTGTGCAACATGATCATCTCCATATTTTCTGCAAACATAGTCAATAACTTCGCTTCTTCTTTCATAGCAGAAATCTACATCAAAATCCGGCATACTAACTCTTTCTGGATTTAGAAAACGCTCAAATATTAAACTATATTTTATCGGATCAATGTCTGTTATAGTCATGCAATATGCAGCTAAACTTCCAGCTCCACTTCCACGACCTGGGCCAACTGGTATTCCTATACTTTTGGCATATCTTATAAAATCTGCAACTATTAGATAGTAATCAACATATCCCATCTTTTTAACTACAGATAGTTCATAAACAAGTCTTTCATAAAGCTTTGGTTCCAATTTTTTTATTTTTTCTTCATCATTATACTCTGCATCAATATTATATCTTGAGACTAAACCTTTAAAGCACTCTTGCTTCAAGTATTCGTAGTGGTGCATATTGTTTGGTGTATCATAATTTGGAAGAATCGTATGTCCGAATTCAAATGTAACATTGCATTTATTTGCAATTTCCACTGTGTTTTCTAACACTTCTGGCATATTCTTAAAATTATCATACATCTCATCTATAGATTTTATATAGAATTCATCTGTGCCAAATCTCATTCTGTCCTCATCTATCATCTTCTTGCCTGTTTGAACGCAAAGTAAAACTTCATGGCTATAACTATCTTCTCTATTTAAATAATGAGCATCGTTTGTCGCAACAATCTTTACACCAAGCTCACGTGCAAGTTTTATAAGCCTTTGATTAGCTAGCACTTGCACATCTAGTCCATTATGTTGAAGCTCAATATAAAAATTATCTTTGCCAAATATATCAATATACTCACTTGCAACTTTTCTAGCTTTATCAAATTCATCATTTATTAAAGCTTGACTCACAAAGCCTGCAATACAGGCACTTGTACAAATAAGTCCTTTGCTATATTTTCTTAAAATCTCTATATCAACACGCGGTTTATAATAATACCCCTCAGTAAAAGAAAGCGATACAAGTTTAATAAGATTTTTGTATCCCTCATTATCTTTAGCAAGTAATATTAAATGACCATACTTGTCATCTATTCCTGCCTCTTTATCTAGCCTACTTCCAGGAGCCACATAAACTTCGCAACCAATGATTGGTTTAATATCATTCTTTACACATTCTTTATAAAATTCAACAGCACCGTACATAACGCCATGGTCGGTTATTGCACAGGCTTTCATTCCTAAGTCTTTAACCTTTTTAACTAAATCTTTAATTCTATTTGCACCATCCAATAAACTATACTCAGTATGCACATGCAAATGAACAAAATCCCTATCCATAAAATCACCTTATAGGGATTATATACTAAAACCACGCGTTGTACAATGGTGAGTTGAAAAGAGTGCATTTTGATGATATAATTTAAACACTTTTAGGTTAAGAAGGAGTATTATGTCAAACATATTAGATAATATTAATACATTAGAAGATTTTAAAAAAATAAATAAAAGAGATTTGCCTGAGCTTGCCTCAGAAATAAGAAAATTTTTGATAGATAACATTGCAGAAACTGGCGGACATTTAGCACCTAATCTTGGTGTTGTTGAACTAACAATGGCATTGCACTATATTTTCAACTCCCCGGAGGATAAAATTATATTTGATGTCGGTCATCAATGCTACGTCCATAAAATCTTAACTGGACGAAAAAACAAATTTAGCACTTTAAGAAAAACTGGTGGCTTAAGCGGATTTCCAAAAGCTCGCGAAAGTATTCATGATATTTTTGATACAGGTCACAGCAGCACATCTATATCCTCGGCACTTGGTATTGCAGTTGCAAACAAACTTAAGGGAAATGATAATTATGCAATAGCAGTAATTGGCGATGGTGCATTAACTGGCGGTATTGCTTTTGAAGGATTAAATAATGCAAAAATAGATGATACAAATTTAATAGTAATTTTAAATGACAATCAAATGTCAATTTCACCAAGTGTTGGGAATCTTTCTGCTTATTTAAATAAGATTCGTTCGAACCCACTCTATACTTCTACTAAAGAAAGTGTAAAAAAGGTTTTGAGTCATGTTCCTCTTATTGGAAAGCTTCTTATAAAATTTATTGAAAGTATAAAAAATGCTATACGTGAATTTGTTTTACCTAATAGTGTTATGTTTGAACAATTTGGGTTTACATATCTTGGACCTATCGATGGACATGATATAAATGAACTTATATCTATTTTAGAACGTGCAAAAAAAGTAAAAAAACCTGTACTTGTTCATGTTGTCACTAAAAAAGGAAAAGGTTATAAATATGCTGAGGAAAATCCAAATAAATTCCATGCAATTTCTAAATTCAACAAAGAAACTGGTGAGATTATTTCCAAAAAGGCAGGTTCTTATTCAAAAGATTTTGGAAATACTTTAGTTGAACTTGCAAAGGAGAATTCAAAAATTGTTGCAATCACTGCTGCAATGCCAGATGGTACCGGATTAAATGAATTTGCAAAAAGTTATCCAAATAGATTTTTCGATGTTGGCATTGCCGAATGTCATGCAGTAACTTTTGCATCTGGTCTTGCAAAGCAAGGTTTAATTCCTGTCTTTGCTGTATACTCAACTTTTTTACAACGTGCTTACGACCAAATTGTTATTGATGTTGCACTTCAAAAATTACATGTGATATTTGCAATAGACCGAGCTGGAATAGTTGGTTCAGACGGCGAAACACATCATGGCATTTTCGATTTATCTTATTTATCTCACATTCCAAATCTCATTGTTATGGCACCAAAAGACGGAATAGAACTTTCGAAAATGTTGGACTTTGCAGTAAAATACAACGGACCGATTGCAATAAGATATCCTCGAGACGGATATGTTTCAAAGCTTACAAACACTGAACTACCAATAGAACTAGGAAAAGCTGAAATTCTAGCAAAAGGTTCTGATATAACAATCATTGCCTTTGGAAAAACTGTTTTAACTGCAACGAAAATAGCTGATATTAGAAAAGATAAATCATTTGAAATAATAAACTTAAGATTTTTTAAACCAATTGATAAAGAAACAATTTTAGCATCTATAAGAAAAACAAAGAATGTAGTGGTTATAGAAGATAATGTAATTAATGGTGGAATCTCATCTTGCATAAAAGACTTAATTTCTAACGAAAATGGGATTACAGCAAAATATTTTGCATATCCTGATGAATTTATACGACATGGTGAAACATCCGAAATAGAAGATGAATTTCATATGTCAGCAAACGAAATTGCAAAATGTATTTAAAAAACGAGTATAGCGAAATTTTATATTTTTCGTTATACTCGTTAAATTTATTATTTTACGGCATTTCTAGATATATTAAGTAATATTCCACATGAACACAAAAGTATTATAAGGGCTGTTCCACCATAACTAAAGAATGGTAGTGGAATTCCTGTTACTGGTATTGCCGATGAAACAACCGCTATACTAAGTAATGCTTGAATTCCAACCATTGTTGTTATTCCGACAGCAAGTAGCGTTCCAAACATATCTGGTGCTTTCATCGCAATAACAATTCCTCTCCAAATAAATATTGCAAACAATGCTATTACTCCAAGTGCACCAATAAATCCTAATTCTTCTGACAAAATAGCAAATATAAAATCGTTATGTGGCTCTGGTATGTACATATACTTTTGAGTACTCTTTCCTAACCCTACGCCAAAAAGTCCACCAGAGGCTATTGCATAAATTGACTGAATTATCTGCCATCCATCCCCTAGCTTATCTTGCCACGGATCTAAGAATATCATTACTCTTTTCATCCTGTATTCTGCAGTTAACGCAAGTACTACGCATGCTACTACGCCTCCAATACCAACCGGAATTATATATTTCCAACTAAGCCCAGCAGAAAACATTATAGAGGCTGATATTATTAGTATTATAACCGTAGCACTCATATGAGGCTCAAATAAAAGCAATCCTGCTATTACTCCTAATAAAAGCAAATATAGCAACATACCTTTCCAAAAACGATTTATCGATTCGGGATATTTTGATATTTTGGCAGACAAAAAAACTATTATTGCCACTTTCATTATTTCTGAAGGCTGGAATTGAATTCCTATATTAAGCCACCTAGTAGAATCATTTCTTGTAACACCCAATCCAGGAACAAATACCAGAGCAAGCAAAATTATTGCACCAACTATTCCAATATCTGCAATTCTACCTTTATATATTCTGTAATCAATCATAGAAATAAAAAACATTCCGAATTATTCCTATTAACGCATTTTTGGCTTGGCTTTTAAAATAGAAATAGCTATCGCCTTCGTATGTAAGTGCACTTGGTGCACTTGCACTAAGCACCGTCATAAGACCGAAGAGCAAGCAAAATAAAAATTGTTACAAGTAAGCCAATATCTAAACGTTTCTTTTTATTTTTCGTTATTTGATTTTCTGCTTTTTTTATCAGACTTCTTTCCGCTATTGCTATTTTAATCACCTCCTATTAACAAACTTTTCATTTATACTCATATCATCATAACGCCAATACATGCAAAAATTGCACTAACTAGCCAAAAAACTGGCACTATTGTAGTTTCCTTAATTCCACACAACTCAAAATGATGATGTATCGGTGCCATCTTAAATAATCTTTTTCCCTTAGTTGCCTTAAAATATGTCACTTGCAATATTACAGACAATGCTTCAATTACACAAATGCCTGCAACTACAACTAACATAAGTGGCATTTTCAACATCAATGCTACACTACAAAATGCACCTCCGAAGTGCTAAAGAACCTGTATCACCCATAAAAACCTTGGCAGGATACATGTTAAATAATAAAAATCCAATTGTACTTCCTAAGACTATTGATGAAAATGCTGACATATCTTTATTGCCCAATTTTATAGATGCGATTACAAAGAACATCATTATAATTGCAGTAACTCCACTTGCTAATCCATCTAATCCATCTGTCAAATTCAAACTATTGGTGCATGCCAGTATTATAAATACCGTACAAGGTATATACACCCAAACTGGTAATGTAATATACTCTCTAAGTATTGGTATATATGTTTCTGTTCCAAAATTTATATATGTTAAATATATTACAAATGCTGTTGCAATTATTATTAATCCAAACATTTTCAAACTAGGCTTTAAACCTTTAGTATTTTTTAATACCAATTTTATAAAGTCATCTATAAAGCCAATCAATCCATATCCAAGTGTTACCAGTGCAACTGGCAACACTCCTTTATATTTAAATGAAACTATAACTGATATTACGATTATAGCTATAAGCATTATAATTCCGCCCATTGTAGGTGTGCCACTTTTTTTCAAATGCTCCTTAGGACCATCGTCTCTAACAACCTGACCTACTTTGTGTTTTCTTAATATTGGAATTATAATAATACCTAAAATTATTGTTAATACAAAACTTGCAATGAGTCCTTCTACTTCAACTCCTGTATTCATAAATAAAGATTTTATAATATCTACCATGTTCCCCCCTAGAAAATTACCAAGCATACATTGTTTTATCTTTTGGTGCTGGCAACTTTGTTACAAGCTCTTTTACAACTTCTCTATCATCAAAATGATGTTTTTCACCATTTATCTCTTGATATGTTTCATGACCTTTTCCAGCAATTAAAATCAAATCACCTTTTTCAGCTTTTCTAAGTGCATGCTCGATTGCCTTTTTTCTATCTACTATTACTTTATACTTTCCGTTTGTCTTTTTCATACCTTCTTCGATTTGTCTAATTATTTCTTCAGGCTTTTCTGATCTTGGATTATCAGAAGTAATTACTGTGTATCCGGCAAGTTTACCTGCTATTTCACCCATCATAGGACGTTTTGCAGTATCTCTATCTCCTCCACATCCAAATACACAAATTATTTTTCCCTTTGTATAAACTTTTGAAGCCTTCAAAATATTTTCTAAACTATCTGGTGTATGAGCGTAATCTACAATTACAGTAAAGTTTCTTGTTGTAGGAACAACTTCCGATCTTCCTGGAACTTTTACATTTTCAAGACCAGCTAAAACATCTTCAACTCCTGCACCAAGTCTTATCGAAACACAAATCGCTGCCAATGCATTATATACCGTGAATCTTCCTGGTATATCAACTTTTATTCTTTGAATTACTTTATTAAACGGCATTTTGAAATCTGAATAACTATTAGTAATAATTATATCTCTTGCAGATACAAACGGATTATTATCTATGCCATACGTTGTAATAGGACAAGCTACCATATCCATAAGTTTCTTTGCATACATATCATCACAGTTAACAAATCCTTCTTTACACATTGTGAATAATTTCGCTTTTGCGGCTAAATAATTATCAAATGTTTTGTGGAAGTCTAAGTGATCTTGTGTCAAATTAGTAAATACACCAATATCAAAATCTATTCCCCATACCCTGTCTAATGCAAGTGAATGAGAAGAAACTTCCATTACTGCCACATCGCATTTGTTATTTACCATTTCTCTAAACATTCTTTGCAAATCCAAACTCTCTGGTGACGTTCTTTCTGACTCATAACATTTATCGCCAACATAATTAGCAATTGTTCCAATCAATCCAACCTTTTTACCTGCATGTTCTAGTATAGACTTTATCATATATGTTGTTGTTGTTTTTCCTTTTGTACCAGTTACACCAACAACCTTTAATTCTCTTGTTGGGTTACCATAGAAGTTACAAGCAACCATCGGCAAAAATTTTCTTGTATCTTTGCTAAACACAACTGTAATTCCTTCTGGAATCATTCCTGCATCATAAGCACCTTCTTGCATTGCAATAATTTTGGCACCACTTTGAATTGCAGATTCAATATAATTGTGTCCATCCGTTTTGAAACCGACAATCGCAACAAACATACCTCCATTTTCAACTTTTCTTGAGTCATAAGCAATACTTGGAACATCAACTTCCAAATCTCCTCTTACCTCAATTTCTTCAATACCTTTTAAAACCTCTGATAATTTCATAATTATCCATCCTTTCTTAGTAGACTACAAACTACTATATAAAAATTAAACTTTTAATATTAATACGAATTTGTAATTACAAAACCTCGTATCTCGTGCCACGATATTTTATTCAAAGTGGCACTAAATAATTATAATACACTATATATTTTTATGCAAGAAATGAACAACCTTTTAAATCTAATTGACTACTCAACATCGATTCCAACCGGTCTAAATTCAACTCTTACAATAGTGCCTTGCTCTACAGTTGTACCTGCTGGTGGATCCTGAAGAATTGACATTCCACTACCAGATATCTTTATATTCAAGTGCTTATCTGATAACTTCTTAGTTGCTGTAACAATATCCATATTCTTTACATCTGGAACTGTAGTATTAAATCTAGTATCATTTCCTTGTAGATATAATTTAACAAGTGATTTCTCATTTAATTGTTCCTTTGCAACTGGCATTTGTGCCGTTACAATTTGATTTAAATCAGAGCTATCAACATCATACTTTAATCCGACACCATTCAACATTCTGATTGCTTCACCAACAGTTCTATTCGTTACATCAGGAACCTCAATTTTCTTTGTCGCTTCAGACGTCTCATAGCTCTTCGGTATCTCCAAATATTCAAATACTTCAGTTAAAATATTTGATACAACTGGAGCAGCAACAGCACCGCCAGAATGTCCTTGACTACCTCTTGGATTTGCTATACTAAGCATTATTGCAATCTGAGGATTTTCAACTGGTGCAACAGCTACGAATGATGCTGTATATGTTTTCGCATTACCTCTACCTTGCTCAGCTGTACTTGTTTTTCCAGCAACGTAATATCCTTCTACTTTACCATTTCTTCCTGTACCATCAGAAACAACACTCTTCATCATATCTAATACTTTCTCAGATGTCGTTTTTGAAAATACTTGTTTAACAACAACTGGTTCATTGGATTGAACCACATTGCCCTCTTTATCTTTTATCTCTTTTACAATTCTAGGTCTCATCAGATTACCACCATTGGTTAAAGTGCATATAGTGTTTAACATGTTTAATTGTGTTAATGTAAAACCTTGACCAAATGCAGCAGAAGCAAGTGTGGAATCTGTTACATCGGATATTTTATGTATAACTCCATTTACCTCTCCAGGTAAGTCTGCACCTGTTTTTTTAGCTACACCAAGGGCCGATAAATAATTGTAATACGTACTCTTACCTAAGCTCAATGCAATTCCCATAAATGCTGGGTTGCAAGAATTCATAAGTGCCGTTCTCAAACTTTGACTGCCATGCGGATTATAATATCTCCAACATTTCATTTTCCAACCTTCTATATTTAGGAAACCTGCACAATTAAATTGTACTTTATCCACATCATAAGTGATTCCTTCTTCAAGAGCAATCGCTGCTGTCACTGTCTTGAAAACAGAACCTGGTTCAAATGCATCAGTTACTGTTCTATTCTTCCATAAATTTTGTAAAGCTGTTGTTCTTTCTGCAGAAGTCATTGTATCCCACTTAGCAGAAAGTTCCTCTGTTGATGGTGCAAACGGTTGATTTGGATCATATGACGGAGCCGTTGCCATCGCTAAAATATCTCCATTTTGAGGATTCATAACAACACATGAAGCATAATCAACTGGGGCATTGTCTTCAATTGCTTGGGCTAAATATTTTTCAACAATATATTGTATCATTTCATCTACCGTTAAGACTAAATTTAAACCATCTTCTGGCGGAATATATTTTTCATCATTTAGCGGTAGTTCATTACCATTCGCATCTGTGCCAATAACCAATTGACCTGCTACACCTTTTAAAATACTTTCATATTGATTTTCTAGTCCCTCTAGTCCGTTATTGTCTGTTCCACAAAAACCTAGAACTTGTGATAACAACTTTCCATTTGGATAATACCTTTTCGTATCTTCGTAAATATTTATTCCTTTTATCTTTTCTTCAGAGATCCACTTTCTTACTTTGTCTGTAACCTCTTTATCAAGCTTTTTAGCAATTATCTCGTCCGCACTATTTTTCTTAGTCTTTGCAAGTACAGTTTCATAATCTAAATTTAATATTTCAGAAAGCCCCTTTGCTGTTTTTTCTTTATCACCACTTTTAATTTTCTTAGGTGTAATACTTATAGTCTCAACCGTAATGCTCTCAGCAAGCACAGTGCCATTTCTATCATATATAACACCTCTCTTAGGACTGATTGTTCTATTTTTTGTTTGCTGATTATATGCAGCTTCTTTTAGTTCTTTTCCTCTAACAATCTGCCAATAAAATAATTTGCCAACTATGTACACCATAAAAACAGCGAATAAAACTAACAAAGTTATAACTCTTTTTTTATTTTGAATCTTTGCTTTTGACATCTAAAGTATATCACCTCTTTTTCACACTATTTATATATTATACTACTTTCATTTTTATTACAACAACAATATAAGCAAGAAACATAAGTAAAATGTCATGCATTAATAACTTAGGTTTCTTGCTTATACATTTAATCCAATATTTTTAGTAATCCATTTAAGATTTTTGTAAAAACTCCTTCTTCCTCTTCCTCTTTTATCTCTATTGGTGTCGTTATTTTATCTTGTTTTTTTACATTAATCTTTTGTATTTGTGAATCTTTAGGCTTTTGCATTCCAAGTTGATATTTAGCATAATTCTCAATATATGCAAGATCTGTTTCTTTTTGAATATTAGACTCTATCTGTGCATTCACAGTTTGCTTTTTCTTTAAACTATCCTTTAAATCATTTACTTCATTAAAAGCCTCATTAATACATGAATATCTGTAGCACACTAAAAAAAGCATTCCGAATATTATTGAGGCAACAAAAGTATTTTTCAACATCTCTTTCACCTTTGCCTTTTGCTTTGCAACTTCTCTTGCCTTAAGATTACTCTTTGGTTTCTTCAATTTCATTTCGCTCGGTTTTGCAAATGTCTTTTCTTTTCTGGTATTTGAAAGCAAATATTCATCTTTCGAAAATTCACGTTTTTTGCCAGCATTAACTTTTTTGGTCGCAGGACGTGTTGTTTTTTTAGTTCCAATAAAATCATCGCCCATTGCAATTCTAGTAGCCTGTTTTGTAGCCTCACGTGTTGGATTTGTTTTTATTGTCATAGTTTGAACTTGCTTAGTTTTTTTTGAAACAGCAGAAGAAGGCACCGCCTTTTTGGCTGTACCTTGACGTGATCTTGCATATTCATAATAATCGTACTCCTGCTTTAATGCTGGCATCTCATACCCCTTTCAATTATATAAAAACACAATAATTAATTTCTTATATCAAACAAATATTTCAAATCCTCATATCTACGTAATTCTATCTTTAATTATGCTTCTATTTTTCTTTCAAAAACTCTAAGCTTTGCACTCTTTGAACGAGGATTTCTTATCATTTCCTCTTCACTAGGTACAATCGGTTTCTTAGTAATTATTTTACCGTATGATTTATATCCACAAACACATTTAGGAAAATCTTTCGGACAAGTACATCTGCCCTCATACTCTATAAAAGTATTCTTCACAATTCTATCCTCCAACGAATGGAATGTTATAATGCAAAGCCTTCCGCCATCATTTAAAGAAAGTATTGCATCTTCAATTGCCTTTTTCAAATCTTTAAGCTCTCCATTCACTTCGATTCTTAATGCCTGAAAAATTCTCTTAAATGAATCTACGGTATTTTTAGGTACTGCTTCTCTTATTATATCTGCAAGTTCAAATGTTGTTTCAATCTTTTTCTTTTCTCTCACACTAATTATTTTACTAGCAATTTTCTTTGAAAACTTTTCTTCGCCATATTCGAAAAAAATCTTTTCAAGTTCCTCTTTTGTATAATTATTAACTATATATTCAGCGTCGATATCTTGTTCACGATTCATACGCATATCTAACCTAGCATCTTTGGTGTAACTAAAACCTCTTTCCGGTTCATCAATTTGATAAGACGAAACACCTAAATCAAGTAAAATCCCATCAACCAATTTAACATCTAAAGAATCCAAGTGGGCTCGTATATTCTCATGATTTCCCCATACATAAGTCACATTTGAATATTTCTCCAATCGCTTTTTACTAGCAGCAAGAGCATCTTGGTCGCGGTCAATTCCTATAAGCCTTCCAGAAGGATTTAGACGTTCAACAATTCTTGAAGAATGTCCAGCACCGCCAATTGTACCATCAACATATATTCCATTTGGTTTAATATTCAAATTTTCTAAACACTCTTTAAGCATTATTGGTTCATGTTTAAACTCCATCAATTACACCTTCATAAAATAAACTAAAATATAAATTCAATTAATCATGTCTTGTACAGATTTATAAAACTAAATATACACATATTGCAAAGTAATTAAAATTGTAGCTATATGTAATACTCTATGTTCATGATTATTATGGCACAACCACTAAAAACTAATTAAAACTGTAACTATTTATAAGAGTAAATCATTCCATAATGCACTCTCTACAAATCATTGCATTAATTGAATTATTAAAGAATTAGCGGTCACAAGCGTGACCGCTTTTCTTAACTTTAAAATCCTCTCTTATCCTTTGTACACTTGTAAACTTTTCATTAGTAACTTAAATAGCAAAGCTATTTTTTTCATATGTAAATATATTTTGCCATGCAATTTTGATTCTTCTTTAGTATTTAAAAATTTATCTTTTGTATTTTTTCTTCATCTTTTGTAAATCAATCTTTTCATCTTATGTAACTATTTAAAAAGGTTTTAGCCTAATTAAATTCCAAGCATAGACATCTTTTCTGCAATGTCATCAGAATCTTGTTCTTCATTATAAGCTTCCCATTTTTCTTTGCTCCAAATCTCGATTCTAGTTGAAACACCGATAACAACCACATCTTTTATAAGCGATGCGTGCTCTCTAAGATTGTTGGTTATCAAAATTCTTCCCTGTGCATCGAGCTCGCACTCAATTGCACTTGAAAAAAAGAATCTGGTAAAATTTCTAGCATCTTTGCTCGTTATTAAAGGTAAAGTTTTGATTTTCTCTTCAATTCCTTTCCATTCATCGATAGAATAACCGTAGAGACAACCATCAAAGCCCTTGGTAACAACAAACCTCTCACCAAGCTCACTTCTGAACTTAGCCGGAATAATCATTCTGCCCTTTGCATCGATAGTATGTGAATACTCACCAATTAGCATAACGATTCCTCCTTTCGGTTCCACTTTCCACCACTTTTCCCCACCTTCGAATAAATTTTAATATATATTAATGAGAAAAGCAAGCCTTTTTCAAAAAAAATACATAATTTGTTAATAATATTTTTAATTATTGCATATTATTAGCATCCATATTATACATATTGATTAGATCCGGCATAAAAATATTAAATTTACTTGCCAGATAAAAGGCATATACAATTGTAATTTTATTATCACAATATAAAAAATATCCCTTTTACTTACAGATTAAACAGTAATCTGCACATAAAAAGGTATTGCTTCATTGTAATTTCATCGACGAAACAAAAATACCTCTTCTACCTACAG
>DHKI01000009.1 GCA_002404755.1 Clostridiales bacterium UBA4698
AATGATATGCGATTAATTTGGCCAGAAAGTGGCGAATAGTCTAAACTCCTCTCATATATGTGATATGAGAGGAGTTTTTGTGATTGCTAAAAATGCAAATAATTGTTATATTTAAAAATTTTACATAACTTAATAAGATGTAAAAAGTAATGCAAATATAAATTTAAGTGCAAGTTTTTATACTTGAAATCTGCTAATAAATTTATTTTAAGTTAATGTGTTTAAAGAGTTGTATTTATTGACAAATTTATGCTTTATGTATAAAATATATGGCATAGGAGGCTTTTATGCGAAAAGTAAAATTTAAAGATGTATTTGTACCAAAATATAGGACATACCTCGTAATTATTTTCTTGCTTTTAGTTTTTATGTGTACATTAGAGGTTAGAGCAATACCACTTGCAGTATTTGTTTATTTGGCAGTACTATTCTTTACATATAAAAAGCACTTAAGTATGCTAGATCGTGTTATAAAAAACATGGATAGTTTGATGTTTAAGCTTAAGGCTGACGATACTATCCTTGATTTTCCTATTCCGGCAATTATTATCACCAAAACGGGTGATATATTGTGGAATAATAATGACTTAGAGCAACTTTTTAAGGGAATCAACAAACAAAGATATATGGAAAATCTTATAAAAGATTTAGATGCTGAATATGATACCAAGTTTAGAGCGATAGATAAAGAGCTTAGTATCCATGATAAACATTTTAGAGTGCTTGGAAATCTAGTAAATCTAAAAAAACGTGGTAACGAAAAAGAACAGGTTTTAATGTTGTATTTTATAGATAGAACAGAGTATTATAGATTATTTAGGATGTATGACGATTCTAAAGATACCGTCGGAATAATTATGATAGATAATTATGATGAACTTATGCAAGGAACTAATGATACTGACAAACCACAACTTTTGGCTGTTATTGAAAGACAATTAAGAGAATGGTTTGCGTTTACTGGTGGAATTTTAGTAAAGCTTGATAGAAACCGTTTTTTAATATTATTTGAGAAGAAATATGTAAAAGTTTTTACAAGTGCTAAATTCGAAATTTTGGATACGATAAAAGAAATATCGTTTAGCAATAAAATACCAGTAACACTTAGTATTGCAATAGTTATAGAAGAAGGTACTAAGAACGAAAAGTTCCAAAGTGCTATTTCTACGATAGATGTAGCTCTTGGTAGAGGTGGCGATCAGGCTGTTATAAAGAAAGATGGTAAATACGAATTCTTTGGTGGTAAATCAAAGGAGATTGAGAAAACAACTAGAGTTAAATCTAGAGTTGTTGCACAAGCATTAAAAGAGTTGATTTTGGAATCAAAAAATGTAGTTATCATGGGACACAAAAATGGAGATGCGGATTGTCTTGGTGCAGCGATGGGTGTCTATTGCTTGGCTAAACATAATGGCAAAGAGGCTTTCATTGTATTCAATAATTATGGAATTGGATTAAAAGATTTATATGAAAAAATAGCAAAAGAAGAAGAGTACAGAAATGCCCTTTTACCTGAAAATGAAATTTTATCAAAGGTTAATGATGATACATTGGTGGTAGTTGTTGATACACACAAAATGGAACTTATAGATGCACCTACTATAATGTCAAAGGCGAATAGGGTAGTCGTTATAGACCATCATAGAAGAAGCACAGATGATGTTATAGAAAATCCAGTGTTAACATTCCATGAAGTATATGCATCTTCTGCTAGTGAATTAGTTACTGAAATAATTCAGTATTCAGAAGATAAAGTTATTCCAACTAAAGAAGAGGCAGAGTGTTTGTATGCTGGAATCTTGACAGATACAAAGAATTTTACACAAAAAACAGGTGTTAGAACATTTGAAGCTGCTGCATATTTGAAGAAAATCGGAATTGATGTTGCTGGAATAAATAAGTTGTTTCAAACTGATGTTGATACATACGTTGCAATTGCTGATGTTATTAGAAATTGTGAATTAGTAGCAAATAAAGTTGCAATAGCAATTTGTCCAAAAGGACTTGAAAATCAAGTCCAAATAACTGCACAAGCTGCAGATGAGCTTTTAAATTTAAATGGAATAGAATCTTCATTTGTTCTTTGCGAAAGCGATAATAAAATTCATATAAGTGGAAGATCAAATGGAAATTTAAATGTCCAAATCATACTTGAAAAATTTGGTGGTGGTGGTCATATGATGATTGCCGGAGCACAAATTGAAGGCAAGAGCATAGATGAAGTTAAAACAATGCTAATAGATGCAATAAATGAAGCAATAAATACAAAAGAATAGCTTTATATGGCGGAAGGAAGGTTGGTTACTTCATCCGCCTTTTTAAAATAAAAGAGGAGGTATTATTATGAAAGTTATTTTACAAAAAGACATTAAATCAGTTGGAAAGAAAGGTCAAATATTAGATGCATCTGATGGATATGCAAGAAATTACTTATTGCCAAAAAAACTTGCTGTTATAGCAGACGCAACTAATTTGAACGAATTAAAAACTAAACAAGATGCTAATAAATATAAGAGAGATATGACAATGGCAAATGCTAAAGAGTTAGTGGAAAAAATGAAAAGTTTTGAACTAACATTCAAAATAAAAGCCGGAGAAAATGGAAAAACATTTGGTAGTGTTACAGCAAAAGATATTGCAGACGAACTTAATAAAAAGTATTTTGTTGAAGTTGATAAAAAGAAAATTGGATTAGCAGATGCAATTAAAACAATCGGTGTATATACAATAGACGTTAAATTATTTGAAGGAATAGTTGGAAAATTAAAGGTTACAGTTTTAGCTGATTAGTATATGCTAACTAAGTATATTGAAAGGAAATAGAGTAGAATGGATGAAATAATTGCAAGGGTTCCGCCAAATGATGTACAAGCCGAGCAGGCTGTGCTAGGACTTATGCTTGTTGATAAAGATGCTGTACTTACAGTTATAGAAATGCTTAAGCCGAATGATTTCTATAAGCCTGAGCATGAAGAAATATATGCGGCTATATTGGATTTATATGAGGCGAGTAAAGCTATAGATTTACTTACTCTTAAGGAACAACTTAGACTTAGAGGAAAATATGATATAATAAATGGTTTCGAATATTTGGTTTCACTTACAAGTCCAATGTATTCTGTAGCTAATGTTGAGTATTATGCCGAGATTGTTAGAGAAAAGTCTACATTAAGAAAATTAATAAAGTCGGCCAATATAATTTCGCAGGAAAGTTATGATGCAAAAGAAGATGCAATTACAATTACAGAAAAAGCAGAAAAAGAAATTTTTAATATAATTCAACATAAAGAAAATTCTTATGCGTTAATAAAAGATGTATTAGTTGATACTTTTGATAACTTAGAAAAACTTGCTTCACAAGAGGAAGGTATAATTGGAATTCCTAGTGGCTTTGCGGACCTAGATAGCAAGACACTTGGTTTTTTGCCAGGGCAATTAGTGATTGTTGCAGCAAGACCTGCTATGGGTAAATCAGCATTTGCTCTAAACATATTGACAAATGCTGCAATAAAATCTAATAAATCTGTTGTTTATTTCAGCTTGGAGATGGGCAAAGAAGAACTAGTAAACAGAATACTTTCTGCTGAAGCTATGGTTGATAGTAGCAAGATAAGAAGTGGAAAGCTTGAGGATGAAGATTGGATTAGTTTGACAAATGCATCAGGAACACTTTCAGAGGCTAAAATAATATTAGATGACTCAGCGGGCTTTTCTCCTATCGAGCTAAGAGCAAGATGCAGAAAATTAAAAATGGAATATGACATAGGACTTGTAGTAATCGATTACTTGCAATTAATGGATGCAAGCAAGAATAATGCAAGTAGACAAGCCGATATATCTGAAATAAGTAGATCTTTAAAAGTACTTGCAAGGGAAATTGGCGTGCCAATAATTGCGTTGTCACAGCTTAGCCGTGCTCCTGAGCAAAGACCAGATCATAGGCCTATGCTAAGTGACTTAAGAGAATCTGGTTCTATAGAGCAGGATGCCGATATGGTTATGTTTTTATATAGAGATGATTACTATAATCCAGACACGGATAAGAAAAATGTAGCAGAAGTAATCCTTGCAAAAAACAGAGCAGGTTCTACAGGAACTGCTGAACTTTTATGGCTTGGACAATATACAAAGTTTGTTAATTTAGATAAATATCATTGATACGGAGAAGAAAATTTATGCTAAATAAAGTAAAAGAAACGATAGAAAAATATAATTTAATAGATAAAGATGATAAAATTGTGGTAGCAGTATCAGGTGGACCAGACTCGATATCACTTTTAGATATTTTATATAAACTTAATTACAATATTTGTGTTGCACACGTAAATCATGGACTCAGAGAGAATGCTATAATTGATCAAAAATTTGTTGAGGATTTTTGCAATAAAAGAAACATTCCTTGTTTTATAAAGCAAATTAAACTAAAAGAGCTTAAAGATAAGATGACACTTGAAGAAGCTGGCAGAAAAGAACGATATGATTTCTTTTATGAGATTATGAAAAATCAAAAGTGTAACAAAATTGCTACTGCACATAATAGTAATGATAATGCTGAAACAGTTATTATGAATATAATAAGAGGTAGTGGTGTTTCAGGATTAAAAGGCATAGAGCCGATAAGAGATAACGTAATAAGACCGCTTATAGAAATTACGCGTAAAGAAATTGAAGAGTATTGCAAGGAAAATGAGTTAAATCCTCGTCATGATGAGTCTAATGACGAAGATATATATACTAGAAATAAAGTTAGATTAAAAGTCATTCCGTATATAGAGGAAAATATAAATTCGAATGTTGTTAATAATATTAATAGACTTTCTAGTATCGTTTTAGAAGAAGAAAAATATATAGAGAAAGAAGCAGAAAAGGCATACAATGAATGTTTAATTGCTTCTGAAGAAAATAGAAATGTATATAATTTGAAAAAATTTAATTCATTAGATATTGTTATAAAAAAGAGATTAATTAAAAAATTTATAATAAATTTATTAGGAAATGCAAAAGATATAGAGAAGGTACATATAGATGATATTGTGAAGCTATGTGATAAAAATATAGGTGGAAAATTCTTGATGCCAAATAAGAGAGTGAAAATAAGCATTATAAAAGGCACGATTGAATGTATCAAAATGTGTTAAATTAAAATAATAAATGCTGTGAATATCAACTAATATGAGGTGTAAGGTGCTTTAGAATTTGTAAGTACGTAGGCATTATGAACTTTTAGTAAATTACTAGACAACAAATTACATGTGTGGTAACATTAAGGATGACATTAAAATAATAAAATAAAGGAGGAGCAAATGAAAAAGACATTTAGAGGCATAGCCCCATTGATAATAGTGTTAATAATAATATTCTTTTCAATTTCTGTAATGATGGATAAGAAAGATGACACAAAATTAACTTATAATGAATTATTATCTGCAATTCAAACTGGAGATGTTATTTCAATCGAATTATCAAGCGAGGGACCATATGCAACAGTAATACAGAAAAAAGACGGAAAAAAAGTAGAAAAAACAGTTAATATACCAGATAGAGGTGCTTTTATTGAGTATGCACAAACAGCTATCACGGAAAATGGAGCAACATTTGAATTAAAAGAAAATTCTCCATCAATAGCACTTACATTGATAGACTATATCACACCAATAGGAATGGTTGTAATATTTATATTATTCTGGGTATTTATGATGCAAAACCTTGGTGGCGGAAAGGGTGCGATGTCTTTTACAAAAAACAGAGCTAGACTTTCAAATCCAGATGATAAAAACAAAATCACATTTAAAGATGTAGCTGGACTTCCTGAGGAAAGAGAAGAGCTACAAGAGGTTGTAGAATTCTTAAAATATCCAAAGAAATTTATTGATATGGGTGCAAGAATACCAAAAGGAATATTACTTGTTGGTCAACCAGGTACAGGTAAAACATTACTTGCTAAAGCCGTTGCAGGTGAAGCAGGGGTTCCATTCTTTTCAATAAGTGGTTCAGACTTTGTTGAAATGTATGTTGGTGTTGGTGCGTCAAGAGTAAGAGATTTGTTTGGTGAAGCGAAAGCAAAAGCACCATGTATAGTATTTATAGATGAAATCGATGCTGTCGGTCGTCAAAGAGGTGCAGGCCTTGGAGGCGGACATGATGAAAGAGAGCAAACATTAAACCAATTACTAGTAGAGATGGACGGATTTGGAACAAATAGTGGTGTAATAGTTTTAGCAGCAACAAATAGACCGGATATCTTAGATCCAGCTCTTCAAAGACCTGGTAGATTTGATAGACAAATAGTTGTACCAGCACCAGATGTAAAAGCAAGAGAAGAAATTCTTGCATTATATGCAAAGAAGAAAAAATTATCTGGTGAAATTGACTTAGGAGTACTTGCTAAAAATACAGCGGGATTCACAGGTGCAGATCTAGAAAACATGATGAACGAAGCCGCTCTTTTAGCAGCTAGAAAAGACCAAACAACAATAACTATGCAAGACTTAGAAGATGCAATGGTTAAAGTTTTAATGGGACCAGAAAAGAGAAGTAAAGTTATATCAGAAGAAGATAAAAAGCTAGTAGCATATCACGAAGGTGGTCACGCAGTTGTAAGTAGATTCTTAGAGCATGCAGAACCAGTACATCAAGTATCAATAATACCAAGAGGTATGGCTGGCGGATACACAATGTATAAAAATACAGAGGACAAATCATTTATGTCAAAATCAGAAATGGAAGATAAAATAGTATCACTTCTTGGTGGTAGAGTTGCAGAGCAACTAGTACTAAATGATATAAGCACAGGTGCTTCAAACGATATAGAGAGAGCAAGTAAAATTGCTAGAAGTATGGTAATGAAGTATGGTATGAGTGATAAACTAGGAACAATAACATTTGGAAATGACCAAGAAGAAGTATTCTTAGGAAGGGACATAAATAATGTTAAAAATTATAGTGATGAAATTGCAGCTGTAATCGATGTTGAAGTTAAGAAGATAATAGACACAGGTTACAATAGAGCAAAGAGAATACTAGAAGAACATATAGATAAACTTCATAGAGTAGCTAGCGTATTATTAGAAAAAGAAAAGATTGAAGCAGAAGAATTTGAGGCAATAATGAATTCATAAAAATAATGAGTAAAGACAGACTGAAATCAATTTGTCTTTGCCGGGTTATATATTTAGATATATGATTTGCATATTTTTTAAATGAACATTTAAATTTAAATGTCATGAAAATTTTTATTAAGAGGTCATAAATATGAAAGTAGTAGTTCAAAAATATGGTGGTAGTTCTGTGGCAGATAATCAAAAGTTATTTAATGTTTGTAAACACATAATACGGAGCAAAAGAAAAAGGCAACTCAGTAGTTGCAGTTGTTTCAGCTCAAGGAGATATGACAGACGAATTGTTAAAAGAAAAAGAAGAGATCTCCTACAAAGGAGATTTGAGAGAGCAAGATGTTTTGTTGGCAGTTGGAGAACAAATAACAGCAACAAAACTTGCAATGTGCTTAAAATTTTTGGGACACGATGCAATTTCTCTTTTAGGATGGCAAGTTCCAATTCTAACTGATTCAAATTACGGTGAGGCTAATATTATTAAAGTAAAAACTACAAGAATGCAAAAAGAATTAAAAGAAGGAAAGATTGTGGTAATTGCTGGGTTTCAAGGAATTACTAGTGAAAATAATATAACAACACTTGGAAGACGGAGGCTCTGATATCACTGCAATAGCTATAGCTGAAGCACTAGGATTGCATGAATGTGAAGTATACAAGGATGTGGATGGAGTATATTCTGAAGATCCAAACCAAAACAAGGATGCTATAAAATATGAGATGCTATCATATGATAAGATGATAGAAATGGCGAAAAGTGGAGCTGAAGTGCTACAGTATAAATGTGTGGAGATGGCAAAGGAAAAAAATATAGAAATAGTAGTTAAATCTACTTTTGATTTTAATAGTAAAGGAACAATAATATGTTAGGAGGGAAAGAGTGTATGAGTATTAGAATAGGAATAATTGGATATGGAAATCTAGGAAAAGGTGTAGAGCTTGCTATTTTAAATAATAGTGATATGGAACTTAAAGCAATATTCACAAGAAGAAAACCAGAAGATATAGAGACATTGACAAAAGCAAAAGTCGTTTCAGTAGAAGAAGTAGAGAATTGGCAAGAAGAGATAGATGTAATGATTTTGTGTGGAGGTTCCGCAACAGATTTGCCATATCAAACACCAAAGTATGCATCTATGTTTAATGTGATAGATAGTTTCGATACACATGCAAAGATACCAGAACATTTTAAAAATGTAAATGAGAGTGCGCAAGTTTCAAAAAAGATAGCTTTAATTTCATGTGGATGGGATCCAGGAGTGTTTTCGTTAAATAGATTGTTAGGTGAGTGTTATTTGCCTAAAGGAGAAACATATACTTTTTGGGGAAAAGGAGTTAGTCAAGGACATTCGGATGCAATAAGGCGAATAAAAGGTGTGAAAGATGCGAAACAATATACAATTCCAATACATGAAGCAATAGAAAAAATAAGAAATGGTCAAAATATCCAATTAACAACAAGAGAAAAACATAAAAGAGAATGCTATGTTGTTTTAGAGGAAGGCGCCAATAAAGAAAGAATAAAAGATGAGATAATAAATATGCCGAATTATTTTGCGGATTATGATACAGTGGTAAACTTTGTATCTGAAAAAGAATTAAAAGAAAATCATGCCGCAATGCCACACGGAGGATTTGTTATAAGAAGTGGAAAAACGGGGATAAATAATGAATCTAATCAAGTAATAGAATATTCATTAAAATTAGATTCTAACCCAGAGTTCACATCTAGCATACTTATAGCATATGCGAGAGCTGTTTACAGATTAAATAAAAAAGGAGAATACGGAGCTATTACAGTTTTTGATATACCACCAGTGTTACTTTCTAATAAATCAAGAGAAGAATTATTAAAAGAAATTTTGTAAGTTAGGTAGGAGGAGGGATTAGCTTGAAAAAAGAGGTTTTTAAAGGCTGTGGTACAGCGATAATAACCCCGTTTACAACTGATGGAGTTAATTTTGAAGAATTTAAAAAAATGTTGGAATTTCAAATTAGAGAAGGGACAGATGCAATAATTGTTTGTGGAACCACGGGAGAATCTTCAACAATGACAGAAAAAGAAAAAAAGGAGACAATTAAATTTGCTGTAGATGTAGTAAATAAAAGAGTTCCGGTAATTGCAGGAACAGGAAGCAATTGTACGAAAAATGCTATAGAAATGTCAAAATATGCAGAAAGCGTGGGAGTAGACGCACTTTTGATTGTTACACCATATTATAATAAGACAACCCAACAAGGATTAATTGAACATTATAAAACAATAGCACTTGAAGTAAAAATTCCGATAATAATCTATAATGTACCATCAAGAACGGGAGTCAACATATTGCCAAAAACTTGTTTTGAACTTTCAAAGATAGAAAATATAGTTGCAGTGAAAGAGGCAAGTGGAAATATATCTCAAGTGGCAGAAATAGCTAATTTATGTAGAGAAAACTTAGCAATATATTCGGGAAATGATGATCAAATATTGCCAGTACTTTCAGTGGGTGGAAGTGGAGTTATATCAGTGCTTTCTAATATAATTCCAAAAGATGTACACAATATGGTATATAGCTTTTTAGATGGCAATATAAAAAATGCAATAAAGTTACAACTAGATACTTTAAATCTAACAGCAAGCTTGTTTTCTGAAGTAAATCCAATACCAATAAAAGCGGCATGCAACATGCTGGGATATGATGTTGGAATTCCAAGATTACCTTTGATAGAGATGAGTGCAGAAGCAAAAGAAAAATTAAAACAAGAGATAAAAAATTATGGATTATTATAAAGGAGAATGGCCATGATAAAAATCTTAATTAGTGGTATAGCTGGAAGAATGGGGCAAGAACTTTTAAAAGAAATAGAAAAAGATAAAGAATTTATTGTATGTGCAGGATTTGATAAAGTATCATCTAATAACGAAATTCCAATATATAATGATATAGAAAGTATTAAAGAACAACCAGATGTGATAATAGATTTTTCTAATCCAAAGGCAACATTAGCTGTGTTAGAATATGCAAGACAAAAGTTAATACCAATAGTGATAGCTACTACAGGTTTTACGGAAAATGAAATTAAACTTATAAAAGAAAGTGCAAAAGTAATCCCGATTTTCAAGTCAAATAATATGTCTTATGAGATTAGTCTTATGGGTGAGATTGTGTCAAAATTGGCAGTTAAGCTCAAGGATGCTGATATTGAAATAGTTGAAACACACCATCGAAATAAGATAGATAGCCCAAGTGGAACTGCTTTGATGTTAGCTGATTCAATAAATCGTGCCCGTGAAGATAAGTTTGAGTATGTTTATGAAAGACATTCAAAACGAAAAGAACGTAGTAGTGATGAAATAGGTATTCATTCAGTAAGAGGTGGTACAGAAGTAGGTAAGCATAGTGTGATATTTTTAAGTGAAAATGAAATTTTAGAAATAACTCATAGTGTATCATCAAGAAAAATATTTGCAAAAGGAGCTTTAAAAGCAACTAAATATGTAATAAATCAAAAAGCAGGACTTTATGATATGAAAAATTTGTTAAAGGAAGAAAAATAATATGGATAATAAAATAATAGCGATAGTTGGTGCTACAGGATTGGTAGGGCAAACTGTTTTACAAGTGTTAGAAGAGAAAAATCTTACTGATTTTAAATATGAA
Organism: Clostridiales bacterium UBA4698; assembly: GCA_002404755.1. Taxonomy (GTDB): domain Bacteria; phylum Bacillota; class Clostridia; order TANB77; family UBA1234; genus UBA1234. The sequence goes on from DHKI01000009.1 coordinate 10,760, forward strand.
TTATTAGCATCTAAGAGGTCACAAGGCAAAAAAATAAGATTCATGAATAAAGAGTACGAAGTGGAAGAATTGAACCAAAATACTTTTGATAAAAAAATAGATTATGCAATATTTGTAGCTGGTAGCGAAATATCAAAAGAATATGCAAGACTTGCAGTACAAAAAGGAACTATTGTAATAGATAACAGTAGCTATTTTAGAATGGATGAAGATGTACCGCTTGTAGTACCAGAAGTAAATCCTGAAGATATAAAAAAGCACAGAGGGATTATAGCAAATCCAAACTGTTCTACAATTCAAGCGGTAGTTGCATTAAAACCACTAGATGATAAATATAAGATAAAAAGAATCGTTTATTCTACATATCAAGCAGTGTCCGGTGCAGGTAGCAAAGGAATAAAAGATTTAGAGAATACGTTAAAAGGATTGAAAAATGAAAAATTTCCTTATCCAATTGCAAATAATTGTATACCACAGATAGATTCTTTTACTGCGAATGGATACACAAAAGAAGAGATGAAAATGATAAATGAAACAAGAAAGATTTTGAATAACCCTCAAATGAAAATAACAGCAACAACAGTTAGAGTACCTATTTTAAATTCACATTCAGAATCAATAAATGTTGAGTTTAAAAAAGACTTTGAAATTGAAGAATTAAAAACATTATTATCGAATAGTCCATCTATAGTACTTCAAGATGACATATCAAAAGAAGTTTATCCACTTGCAGTTGCGACAACTGGAAAAGACGAAGTGTATGTTGGTAGAATTAGAAGAGACGATAGTATTGAATCTGGAATAAATATGTGGGTAGTAGCGGATAATATAAGAAAAGGAGCTGCTAGCAACGCAGTTCAAATATTAGAACTACTTATAAATAAAATGTAAAAATGGAGTGCATTCAATATGTTAACATTTAACATATTGAATGCACTCCTAATTAGTTCATAGGAGTAATATGCTGATAAATTATTTTTTAGGTAGTATTTTATCTTTACCACCCATATAAGGTCTTAAAGCAACTGGAATATTAACGCTACCATCTTCGTTAACATTGTTCTCTAAAAATGCAATTAAACCACGAGGAGTAGCAAGAACAGTATTGTTAAGAGTGTGAACTAAATAGTTTCCATCTTTACCTTTTGCTCTAATGCCAAGACGTCTTGCTTGAGCATCTCCAAGAGTTGAACAGCTTCCAACTTCAAAATATTTCTTTTGTCTTGGACTCCAAGCTTCAACATCACAAGATTTAACCTTTAAATCCGCTAAATCACCACTGCAGCATTCAAGGGTTCTAACCGGTACATCTAGGCTTCTAAAGAATTCAACTGTGTAGTTCCACATTTTATTGTACCATTCCATAGAATCTTCAGGCTTACAAAGAACAACCATTTCTTGTTTTTCAAATTGATGAACTCTATAAACGCCTCTTTCTTCGATACCGTGAGAACCAACCTCTTTTCTAAAGCATGGAGAATAAGAGGTAAGGGTAAGTGGTAGTTCTTCTTCTTTTACGATTTGTCCTTTAAATTTACCAATCATAGAGTGTTCACTAGTACCAATTAAAAATAGATCTTCACCCTCGATTTTGTACATCATAGCTTCCATTTCTGCAAAGCTCATAACTCCGTTTACAACATCGCTTCTAATCATAAAAGGTGGGATGCAATATGTAAAGCCTTTGTCAATCATAAAGTCTCTTGCATAAGAAATCATTGCAGAATGAAGTCTAGCAACATCTCCCATTAAATAATAAAAACCATTTCCACTAGTTCTACCAGCACTGTCTTTATCAAGTCCATTTAATCTTGCCATTATGTCAGCGTGATAAGGAACTTCAAAATTAGGTACAACTGGTTCACCAAATTTTTCGTTTTCAACATTTTCGCTATCGTCTTTTCCTATTGGAACAGATGCATCAATTATATTTGGAATAACCATCATTTTTTCTTTAATCTTTGCAGATAAATCAGCTTCTTTAGCTTCAATATCTTCTAATTCTTTGTTAATTTCAGAAACTTTAGCTTTTATGGCATTTGCTTCATCGATTTTTTTCTCTCTCATAAGATTACCAACCTCTTGGCTCTTAGAATTTCTTTCAGCTCTAAGCTCATCACCTTTAACACGAGCATCTCTTAAAGCCTTGTCAAGTTCTAAAACTTCATCAACAAGTGGAAGTTTAGCATCTTGGAATTTTTTCTTAATGTTTTCTTTAACTAAATCTGGATTTTCTCTTACAAACTTAATATCTAACATAAATTTACCTCCTTAAAAATAAAGACTCTCCCAAATCCAAAGGACGAGGGAGAGTCGTGGTACCACCTTAATTACTTCTTTTAAGCACACTTTAACCTATGTGACAGGTTTAGCTTTCGCTAAAAGCTCAAGAGTAGATTCATAAAATGTATTGTACTAATTCACACCAACCATTAGCTCTCTTAAAAAATACCAAATTACTACTAGTCTCTATCATCGCCAAATTATGAAGCAATTATATAACGAAAATAGGTGAA
>DHKI01000004.1 GCA_002404755.1 Clostridiales bacterium UBA4698
CCATGTTGTGTGTGCTAAACTATCTGTATATGAATTTTTCATATTACTCATTCCTTTCATTTTTAATATTTTTAGCTGTCAAACTTTAAATATTATACCATGTTCGGAATGAGTTTTTTATTACTTTACTCATAACTATAAGTTTTTCTTTACCCCCAGTATAACTGGGGGTTTACTCTTAAATTAAAAAGAACTGAACGCAAAAGTTAGATGCTTTTTAAGTTCAGTTCTTTCTTCATATTTTACTTTTTATTAAACTATGGAGTTAATCTATTTGGTCCTCTGAATAAGAACTCTACTTCTTTTATTGTGTAGTCTGTTAATATCATTGTAAGTCTATCTACTCCAAGACCAAATCCGCCATGTGGAGGGCAACCATATTTGAAGAATTCTAGATAGAATTTAACATCTTTATCTAGTCCTTTTTCTTCTGCTTGTGCTTTTAATACATCGTATCTATGCTCTCTTTGTGCACCAGTTGTAATTTCAACACCGCTCCAAATTAGGTCATATCCTTGTGGGATTCCATCTTTTCTCATATGATAAAATGCTCTCTTATCCTTTGGATAATCTGTAACAAATAAGAATTCATGACCATATTTATCCATTGCATATTTTTTGCATAGTCTTTCTGCTTCTGTTGTTAAATCATTCATTTCAGAAGCAGGAACTTCGAAGCCATACATTTCTTTTAACTCTGCATATAAATCTGCAAGTTTAATTCTTGGGAAAGGAAGTGTTGGAACAACAATTTCTTTTCCGAATATTTCTTTACATTTCTCGCCATATTTTGCATGAACTTTTTCAAGTGCATATGCAAGCATTTCTTCTTCGAATTTCATTATGTCTTCATATGATTCAATATAACTAATTTCTAGGTCGAAACCAGTAAATTCTGTTGCGTGTTTGTTAGTATTAGATTTTTCAGCTCTAAATACTGGACCTGACTCGAATATTCTTTCAAATCCTGAAGCCATAGCCATTTGTTTATAGAACTGTGGGCTTTGTGCAAGATAAGCTTTACCATCAAAGTAATCAAGTTCAAATACATCTGCTCCACTTTCACTTGCTGTAGCTATTAGCTTTGGTGTATGTATTTCTATAAAGTTTCTTTCTAAGCAGAATTCTCTAAATGCTTTTACAAGTTCTGTTTGCATTTCAAACATCAATTGATTTTTTTCTGTTCTTAAGTCAATCCATCTATAATCTAATCTAGTATCTATATTAGCATCTGGACCTAATGGAAGAGCTTCTGCTCTTGATTCTACTGTTAGTTTTTCAGGAAGCATCTCTACTCCACCCATTTTTACGAATTCGTTTGCTACTACAGGTCCCTCTACTGTTATTACACTGTGTGGAAGCACTCCTTCGATTTCTTTTGCGATTTCAGGAAACTTTTCTTTTTCTATTGTAACTTGAAGTTTTCCTGTAATATCTCTTACAACTATAAAAGCCATAGTTTTTTTATCTCTTATGTTTTCGATAAAACCTTTTACTTTATTAGTTTCCCCTACTTTAATATCTTTTATATAAGTTCTCTCCATTTTAATCCTCCTCTTAATACTGTATTCCCCATATAACCATTGTTTTTGCTGGTTTTCCACAGCATACACAAGTATCAGATATATGTTCTTGTTCCTCTTTAAATGGAATACATCTAGATTTTGTACCTCTGATTTCTTTCATCTTTAGCTCACACTCTGTGTCGCCACACCACATTGCTTTTACAAAACCTGGTTGTGTTTCCATTATGTGTTTTACATCATCCATTGTTTTGGCTGTAAATGTAAGTGCATCTCTTCTCTTTGTTGCTGTTTCTAATAGATTTGATTGGATCTTCTCCATTAAATCTTTTACATATGTAACAATGTCTGTATCTAGTGAGATATCCATCTTTTCTCTAGTATCTCTTCTTGCAACAACAAGCTTTCCTGCTTCTAAATCTTTTGGTCCAACTTCTATTCTAACTGGTATACCATTTGTTTCGGCTTCAGCAAATTTGAAACCCGGTGATTTCTCTGAGTAGTCTGCATATGCAGTAATTCCGGCTTGTTTTAGACTAGATAAGATTTCTTCTGTTTTAGCTATAACTTTTTCATCTGAACCTATTGGAATTATAACAACCTGTCTTGGAGCAATTCTTGGTGGAAGTACTAATCCATTGTCATCACTATGAACCATTATTAGAGCACCAATCATTCTTGTAGTTGTTCCCCAAGATGTTTGATAAGGATTCTCAAGTTCATTATTTCTATTGCTAAATGTTATATTAAATGGTTTGCTGAATTTTTGACCAAAATAATGTGATGTTCCACTTTGAAGTGATACTCCATTATACATTAAAGCTTCAACTGTGTATGTATATTCAGCACCTGCAAATTTTTCTTTTTCTGTTTTTTGACCAACAACTGCTGGTATTGCAAGATAATCTGTAAAGAATTTTTTATATACCATAAGCATTCTAAGAGTTTCTTCCTCTGCCTCTTTTGCAGTTTCATGAATTGTATGACCTTCTTGCCATAAAAATTCTCTAGAACGTAAAAATGGTCTTGTTTCTTTTTCCCATCTAACAACATTAACCCATTGATTATATAGTTTTGGTAAATCTCTATATGATTTAACCGTATTTGCATAATATTCACTGAACAAAGTCTCTGATGTGGGTCTAAAACAAAGCCTTTCTTCTAGTTCGTTATTTCCCCCATGAGTAATCCATGCAACCTCTGGTGCAAAGCCTTCTACATGTTCAGCTTCTTTCTTTAATAAGCTTTCTGGGATAAAAACTGGCATATTTACATTTTGATGCCCTGTTTCTTTAAACATACCATCCATTACTTTTTGTATGTTTTCCCATATAGCATACCCATTGGGCTCTAGAATTACGCATCCTTTAACACTTGAATATGTTGCAAGTCTAGCTGCTTTAATGATATCATCATACCATTTAGCAAAGTCTTCATTTCTTGGCGTAATTGCTTTGTTTTTCATTATAAAATTCCCCTCTTTCTTAGATTTTTTAAATATACAGACATTATATACTCTTTTTTTATGTATTTCAATATGAAAAATAGCCAATATTTACATTTGTTTATGTTAATCGCAAGATGTATAATTAGTTTAAGAGGTGTAGCTTATGAATGATATTATTGTTACTTTGCTTGCAGAAAAACCATGTGAGCTTAATAGGTTTTTAAGTAGTTATTATAACAAGGATATGCAAATTGAAGAGGGAGCCTTTAGATGGACTTCTATCTTTCAAAAGCCTTTAGATAGCATTTGTATGCTTGCTACACTTGTTGACAATATAGAAGATTATAAAATCGAGGCATTAGTTTCTATTAAGCATTACAATAGTGTTAAGGTTACTAATGAAAATATAAACGAACTCGTTAAATTGTTATACTGGATGAATTATTGAATTAAAATCAAAACACCCCAAAACACTAGATAGTATCCATCTAAAAGTTTTGGGGTGTTTTATGTTTAAAATTCTTTTTTTCTTCCTCTTGTCATTAACTCAGCTGTTGCTTCTACAGGTGATTTTCCGTTATGTATAATCGCATACATAACATCTATTATTGGCGTACCCACACTATATTTTCTTGCTAGTGCATATGCACCATCAACTGCATATATTCCTTCTACTACCATGCCTACTTCTTTTACTGCTTCATCTACGCTTTTTCCCTGTCCTATTAGAATTCCGGCTTGTCTATTTCTACTATGTTTGCTAGAACATGTAACAAATAGATCACCTACTCCAGTTAAGCCATAAAATGTTTCTCTTTTTGCTCCAGCCTCAACACCAAGCCTTGCTATTTCTGCTATTCCTCGAGTTATCAAAGCTGCTATTGTGTTATCTCCATAGCCAAGTCCCATTGCTATTCCGCAAGCAAGTGCTATTATGTTTTTTAATGAGCCTCCCATTTCTACGCCTAACATGTCATCATTTGTGTATACACGTAATTTATCATTCATAAAGATATCTTGCAAATTTAGTGCCATCTCGTCGCTTTCAGAGGCAATTACAAGTGCTGTAGGAATATTTGTCGATACTTCTTCTGCGTGGCTTGGGCCAGATAGTGCTGAAACAATATTATCTGGCATTATCTCTTTTATAACCTGTGTATAAACCATCTGTGTGTCTGGTTCCATGCCTTTTGAGCATAAAACAAAACTTTGATTTTTTGTAACAAATGACTTCATGTTATTAAGTGTTGACCTAATTGCTTTAGATGGGGTAACAATCAAAATGATTTCAGTATCTTTTATACTTTCCTCTAAATCTGTAAAACATTTAATTGAAGAGGGAACTATAATGTTTGGCAAGAATTTGCATTTATGCTCATTGTTTATTAGCTCAGCTTCATCTTTGTTGTATGACCATAATTTAATCTCGTGGCCATTTCTATCTAAAACCATAGCTAGTGCTACTCCCCAACTACCGCTACCAATAACTGCTATTTTACTCATAAAATCATCCTTTCTGCATGTTTTATATTGCTATGGAGTTTTATTTTGTTTCTTCTGAATTTTTAGATATCTCTGCCAACTTTTCAGCTTTAGTCTTCCAAAGCTTGTTTTCTGTACCATTTAAAAGTCTTGTTATGTTAGCTCTATGTCTATATATTGCAAGTGCTGCAACTAATACAGCGAATATAGTATAAATCATTCTAGCCTTAAATGATGTTCCAAATGCGCTTCCCATTATCCAAACAAGTACCGGATAAAGTATTGCTGCACATATTGAGCCAAGCGAAACCATTCTTGAAGATATCATAAGAACTAGTGCAAATACTAAGCATACAAGTCCGATTTGCCATTCTATCATTAACAATGCTCCAAGTGATGTTGCAATACCTTTTCCACCCTTGAAACCATAATAAATAGGGTAATTATGTCCAAGTATTGCACCAAGTGCTGCAAGCAATATACCTAGTTCATATGTAACATTGAGAGTAGTTGTATCTCCAAGTGCAGTAAACATTTCTACACCTGAAATAGCAAATATTCCTTTTGCAAGTAATATTGCAATTACTGCCTTACAAATATCAAATATCAATACTAAAGCAGCTGGACCTTTTCCAAGGACTCTTAACGTATTTGTTGTTCCTGCATTTCCACTGCCCTGCTCTCTAATATCTCCTTTTCCCATAAGTTTGCTTAAAATAATTGATAAATTGATGCTACCAATTAAATATCCTACCATGGCTATAACAATTAGTTGCCATATCATAAAAATTCCTCCTTTGTATATCTTCTATATTTTTTATATTCGATTTTATAAATCTTCTTTCTTCTTTTCTCTGACTAAAATTCTAACTGGTGTTCCCTCTAGTCCTCCGAAATTTTTTCTGATTTGGTTTTCGATGTATCTTTGATATGAAAAATGGAACAACTTTGCACTATTACAAAATACTGCAAATGTTGGTGGGCGTGTAGATACTTGTGTTGCATAATATATTTTTAATCTTCTACCTTTATCACTAGGTGGTTGAACCATAGTAACAGCCTCATTCATAACATCATTTAGCATTCCCGTTGTTATTCTTCTAGCATTTTGCTCATTTACAGAATTTATAAGTGGAAAAATCTTATCAACTCTTTGACCTGTAAGTGCTGAAACAAATATAATTGGAGCATATGTCATATATGCAAGTTTTGTATATACATCTCTCTTATATGCTTCCAATGTGCCATTTTCCTTTTCAACAGCATCCCATTTATTAACTAGTATAATAACGCCTTTTCCTGCTTCATGTGCTTCACCAGCTATTTTGGTATCTTGATCTGTAACACCCTCAGTTGCATCAATTACTAATATGCAAACATGGGCATTATCTATAGCAGCTTTAGCACGAATAATACTGTATTTTTCAATATCTTCTTCTATTTTGCTCTTTCTTCTAATACCAGCTGTGTCAATAAAAATATACTTTCCATATTCATTTTCAAAAGGAGTATCTATTGCGTCTCTAGTAGTTCCGGCAATATTTGATACAATAAGTCTCTCTTCACCTAAAATTTTGTTAATTAAAGAAGATTTACCTGCATTAGGTTTGCCTATAACTGCAACTCTGATATACTCGTCATCATCATCGATACTTGTTTCTTCTGGAAAAGAATTATAAACAGCATCTAGAACTTCACCTGTTCCAAGTTGATTCAAAGCTGATACTGGATATGGTTCACCAAGTCCAAGATTATAAAACTCATATAATTCAGCTGGTGCATCACCTATTCTATCTGCTTTATTGCAAACTAAAACAATAGGCTTACCAGTCTTTCTAAGCATAGTTGCCACTTCGTGGTCTGCAGCTGTAACGCCTTGCTTTATATCAGTTAAAAATATAATAACATCAGCTGTTTCCATAGCAATTTGTGCTTGTCTCTTCATTTGAACAAGAATTTCATCAGTAGACTTTGGCTCGATACCTCCAGTATCAATCAAAGTAAACTTTCTTCCTCTCCACTCGGTATCTGCATACACTCTGTCTCTAGTAACGCCAGGTGTATCTTCTACAATCGATTTTCTCTCTCCCACTATGTAATTAAAAAATGTAGATTTACCTACATTTGGTCTTCCAATAAGTGCTACAATTGGTTTTGCCATTTTTTCACCTCATAACTTTTTATATAACAGACCAGAACTAACCCTATTTGTTACTTTTAAAAAACAAAAAGGTTACTACTATGTCTCTTTTTTACTACCAAACAAAAGTATACTATAAAATATAAAAAAATTCAACAAAAGTCGAATTACATATTTTCATAATGCGACCATGCACTTAGTATTCTTACTTTTTTCTCGTCTTCTATCACCTGATAAACAAGTCTATGTTGCAAATTTATTCTGCGTGAATAGTACGATTCCAAATCGCCAACTAGTTTTTCATATGGAGGTGGCATTTGATAAGGATTTATTTTTATTATTTCTATAAGTTTATGTGCCTTTTCTGCCAATTTGTTTTCCTTTAGTTTCTGTATCTCTTTTAAGACATTTTTGTTATATTGAATAGTGTACATTAGTCCCAATCCACCTCATCTTCATCTACAAAATCTTCATCAGGTGCATTGCCCCTTTTTATTATTTCATCCTTTAAACCTGGTATAGAAGAAATATATAGTGTTTCCATAAGATTGTTATAATCCTCCTCCGATATTACCACTGCATTACCATTTTTTGTTGAAACATTTATAGGTTCATTGTATTTTATTGTTGTTTCAAGCAACTCATATATATTTTTACGAAAATTTGTTATATTTGTATTTGTCATATCCATCCCTCCTTACAAAATTAAATTGTATTTATGCACTTAAGCTCCTCAACTTTTTAACGATATTTTGCACTACCTAATGATATTATACCGTACTTTTTTGCGTACATCAATATATTATATGCAATTTAGCCAAAAAAATTCATGTGTTCATTTTTCTACTATCACCATTTTGTTCTATTAGATAACATGCATAACGAGTTAATTTATAGTCAATCTGTTCTCTATAGACTCCTGAACCGATTTAAACCATTTTATTGATGTCAGTAAAATGGTCTTGTATAGAAGATTCTTATAAGCTGATTTACGGCGCCTAAATTATGCAAAAACGATGCAGATTTAGTTTCTGCACCGTTTCTTTACTTATTTAACCTTGAACAAATATATCTTTCACTGTTTGAACCTCTTCAGGTGTTGCCATTCTTGCAGGTTGATAATATCCCTTGTTTTGAGCTACCTTGTATAAATCATATTGAAATGTCTCACAGCTATTTCTAATATCTTGCATTGTCTTTCTAAATTCAGGACATGAAGCCTGTGTAATTATATTGGCATAATTGCCTATACTGCTATTTACTTGTGATAAAACATCATTTACCATGTACTTTTCTAACATATCTATCTCCCCTTTCTCTTAGTCTGTAGTTAAAAATCCCATAAGCTTTTGTTTTGTGTTTAAAGCATCTTGTGCGGATTTTTCAAACATTTGCTTAACCTCAGAATCTGTACAGTTTTGAGCATAAGAAGATAATTTTTGATAAGACATCTCGTGTTCACCAATTAAATGACGAACATTTTGAAGTTCTAATTCATTAAGTTTTGGCATATAAACTCCTCCTTTTTTGTATTTCAAGAGTATTATTAGCCATAGAGCAAAAAATATGCAAAAATTTTCTAATAATGTTCGTAGACTAAATATATTTTTATTTCAATCTTAGATTCATGAATAAAATTTTTTAATTACAAAAAGTAGCTCACTAAAAACTAGTAAGCTACTGATTGGTTTGTTTACTTGAGTGCTCTTATGAGGCTCTCAATGTATTCCTTCGGCATAGTACCTTTCGGAACCTTTGAATGGAAAAAACTTCCTTTCATGCAAATTCGGTCGCCTGCTTCTACTTCACAAGGAAAATCATACTTTAATAGGTCAAATTTCCGCTTGTTTGAAGAGGAAAACATCGTAACCATCGGTCCTTCGACAGAAGTCACATCACAGAAAGTAAGTCTTTTTTCGTTCATAATAATAAACTCCTTTGCATTGAACAATATATTTCGGACTGCAAGTATTATTGTAGCACATTAGAAAAATAAAAGCAAGCGATTTACATAATTTTTATTAAACTTGAATGCTTTTTCTATTTTTTTAATATTTCATTTGCATTCTCGTTTGGTTCATTTAATTTCAATTCTTCTTTGATTTTTGTAGTTGATATATTTTCAGTTCTATCTAAATATACGACTTCACAATAATCTTTTAAATAGTCAAATTTGTCACTTCCCTTCCAATCGCTTCCCATAACAACTACATCAACTTTATATTCTTTCACATCATTTATCTTTTGTTCCCAATTTTCTTCTGGAATAACCAAATCTACGTATCTTATGCTTTCAAGCATTTCTTTTCTGGTTTCATAATTATGGTATGCTTTTTTCCCTTTTATTGCATTGAACTCATCTGTTGAAAGTGCAACAATCAAATAATCTCCTAGTGCTTTTGCTCTTTTTAGCAATCTTATGTGCCCATAATGTAATAAATCGTATGTTCCATATGTTAATATTCTTTTCATTTTGTTCCTCCTTATATCTTCGATTAAACAAATATTATACTTACGCTAATAATTCTTTAATATTTTTTATAAAAATATTTTTCTTTAAAATACCTATTATGCACACGCCAGCTAAGACAATATATCTAATATATGTATTCAAGTATAAAACATAACTTATACCAGCAATTATCATTAATAAAAATAAAATCTTAAATATAAATTTGTCATTATAAATACTATTTTTACCATCGCATTCCTTATAACCAACATAATGCATTATAATTAATAAAATATAAGAAATTAAAGTAGTATAAGCAGCTGCAATAAATCCGAATATTGGAATAAAAATTTGATTTAAGAGCAAATTGACAGCTGTAGCTATAAGTGTGGCTAATAGAATTTTATCTGATTTTTTATAATAAAACTCTATATTAGCAAATAAATTATATAATACTTTAGTGAAAGAAACTAGCATTAATGCTGGCACAAGATAAACACCAATATAATATTTTTCTGGTGCAAGTATTTTCATAACTTCTGGTGCAACTAACATTATAATAATACATAATATTGAAAAAATTATTACAAGCGCATTTGACGTTTTTTTAATTTCATCATATTTCTTTTCTTCTATCTTTTTAAATGTATATGGTATTAAAGATGCACTTACTGCACTCCACATTACATCAAAAATCATAGCAATATTTAGTACAACACTATAAATACCAGCTTGTGTATTGCCGATATACTTAGCTATCATTATTTTATCAGCACTAGCCATTATATGTTGTGCTAAATAATGAGGAATTAATGGTATTATGTATTTTAATATCACTTTCCATTTTTGAATATTAAAATGAAATTTTCCTTTTATTAATATTACAAAATATAGAGGAACCGAAACAAACAAGCTTAATAATTCTGTATATAATAACTTAATAAAAGCCCCATTTTCTTGACTAGAATTTAATACACCATAAACAGATAAAACCTGACCTAAAACAGTAGAAACTACGACTAATGTTGTGGATAATTTATATTTATACTCATACCTTTGATAAAATATCCAAAAAATCTGTGCTGGATAAAAGAACAAATGAATAAACATCAATAGCAACAAATTGTTTGGTAATATAAGGTTTAATATGCAAAACTTCTTTAAAACAAAAATAATCAAAAAACAAATTATCGTTGCACAGTTGCATATACATAAACAATTTGCCATGTATTTATACGGCTCATTTTTATTGTCATTTAAACCAACATTAAAGCTTCCTGCAGAAGTTAATCCTAACACAGCAAAAACCTCTAAAATTGAAAGCCATGAATTATACAGTGCGATTGTTCCATACTGTTCTGTTCCAAGAATTCTTGTAAAAATAGGTATCGTAATGAATGCGATTCCTTTTAATAAAACAGAAGAAAGAAAAACGGCGATTGAAGCTTTTAAGGTTATTGGTGCTCCTCTCATTTTTTGAATTAATTTTTTCATAAAATTTCCCTTTCTTTTAAGATATATTCTGCAATTTGTTTTGAAGAATCACTGCTATAAACATAGCCATATTTATCCTTGAAAGCATTTATCTTTTTTAAATAAGTTTCCATATCAAAAAACTGTATGCTATCTATCAGTTCTTTAAAATTGGTATTTATGTTAAATGGCAAATCGTCAACGGCTATATATAGACCTCTTTCATTGTTCTTATAATTTTCATAGTCAGGAAATAAATTAAATACAGGTCTATTAGTAATAATGAAATCACATAATGCAGAACTAATATCTGATATCAATATATCTGTACACATCATATATTCCATAATGTCATCATACTTATTTCCATTCAACACCTTGTCTCCGTATTTTCCCTTGATTTCGTTCCAATCTACCATTTTTTCTACATGATAATGAAATCTACATAAAAATATCCATTCTCCTCCAAATTTATAATTCAACGTATCAAATAACTTTTTAAAATCAATATCTTTTAACTGATTTAGACCACTCTTTTCAACGTTTTTCTCAAAGTTTCCATTATCACTTCTAAATGTTGGCACAAACATGACAATCTTCTTATCTACCGGCAAGTTTAATTTCAATTTTAATTCATTTATAGTATTTATATCATTTTTATATAAAATATCGTTTCGAGGTGTTCCTATCAATTTCATATTAATTTTTTCAAAATTGATATGGTCCATTATTTCATATGTGTGTTTATCATTTACAAACATTGTTGTGTTTGGACAAGAAAAGTCATATATTTCTTTTGAATTAACTTGATCTCTTCCCATTCTCTTTATAGGCATTCCGTGCCAAGTGGTATACACAAATTGATTTTTTTTATAGTTTAAAAAACTCAGAATATTATACTTAACTCTAGAAAGCAAATCTTTTCCAGACAATATAGCTTCTTTCTCGCCATAGACATTATCAATTATTATATTAGCTGAGCCATAATAATACCAACTCTTAAACGAGTTATATTTTACCGCTTTTGCAAAAGTAGGTACGCACTCCTTATATTTTTCATCCACAAGCCATACTAGTTCTGCAGTTGGTTTTAATTTGTGTATCTCTTCACATATGTATTTCGGACTATCTGAATAGTGACCACCAAAACTTATAAAAACAATTCTATTTTTCTTAATCGGAATGATTTTTATTAGAATTTTTTTTAGTAAATACGATATTTGCATAAAAACTCCCTCTTATATGATTTTTAAAATAGATTTACTTAGTACTATTTTTACTATTTACAAACTTTTTAATTTTTTTTGCATTATTATCTCCAACAATTTTCTTTAATATCCAAAGAAATTTGTATTTTATCTTATCCTTTAATGGTATCCAAGAGCCTGAAAACCAATGAATCGTATGTGTATTGTTCGTAATCTTTTTCTTTTTAGTAGAACAGTCAATTGGACAAAAATACTCGCTTGGATATAACGAAAAACCATCTATTACTTGAAACTGATTATTTTTATTTAAACCTAATTTTTCAAATATAGCTGTTATTGTCTGAGTGTTAGTCGTTAAATCTAAAGTGCCATCGCTTTTCACAAAACTTCTATTATCATAATAATCTAATAATTTTTTTATAATGTCTGCTTCTTTTTCACTAGCCATTATGCCAGTTGGAACAGAACTATCACTTTCAAAACCAGAAAATGCTTTATTTTCTAAAAACTCATCCAAAGGTTTTAAAACTTCAACATCAGTATCCATATATATTCCACCAAAATTATACAATGCGTACAATCTCACATAATCAGTAACAAATGCATATTTTTTATTTTCATATGCTTCTTTTACATATTGATTTGAATTAATATCAAATGTGCTTTCATCCCAACGTATAATTTCATAATCAGGACAATATCTCTTCCAACTTTCTAAACATTTTTTTGCCAGTTTAGGTAATTCTTTTCCGCCAAACCAGCAATAATGAATTTTTTTAGGTATCATAACATTTCTCTCCAATCGTATTTTTTACAATGAAATGTATTCATTAATTAGCTTATCTCTTATTGTATTTACATCATAATCTTTTATTAAATTTTCATTTATATCTTTTCTACTTAATATTTCACCTTTGCATTCTATGAGCCTTTCAGCCCATATTTCAACATCATACTCAGATATTCCCAGCATATGCACATTAGGGTTATAAATGGTTTCTTTTGCTATTTTATCTGACATAATAATAGGCAAACCAGATAGTTGAGCTTCTATTAATGTGAGTGAAACTCCCTCATATTTTGATGGAAATGCGAATATATCTATTGCTTGAAGTATGCTGTTAACATCTTTTCTCACTCCTAGAAATACTACTTTATCGGCAATATTATAATTATCGCATTCTTTTTCAAGTTCATTTCTTAAAGCACCATCACCACATAGTAGCAATTTATAATTGCTTTTCTTCTCACAAATTTTTTTAAAGACTTTAATTAAATACCTTTGGTTTTTAGCATCATCAAATCTGCCGACGTGCCCAATGACTATATGATTATCTACGCCTAATTTTTGCCTATATTCAAAACGTGTTTCATTAGAAAAAAAATACTTGTGGCAATCAATTGCATTATTTAATATTTCAAATGGTTTGTTTCCATATAGCCATTTGCCCGCCTCTTTACCACATGCCAAATGGACTGTAGCACTATTGTATAATACTGGTCTAAAAAACTTATTTAATACCTTGCATCTGTGGCTAGTGCTATGCGAATGCACTATTCTTCTTTTTATGCCACACTTTTTGGCCACAAGTAAATCCACAAAAACTGTGCTACTTGCTGTATGCCTATGAAAAGCAATATACTCATTTTCTTTCAAGATTTTTTTTAATTCTTTTATATGTTCGATAGGATGCCTTTCAAATCTAGGTATTCTAAATATTCTGCCACCAAGTTTTTCTATTTCGTCATCAAAATAGCTTCTCTCATTTGTTTGAAGAATGAAATCAAATTGGTATTTTTCTCTATCGATATTTCTATAAATATTCATAAGGAAATTTTCTACTCCACCCATTCCCATGCTATATAACATTTGGGCTATTCTTTTGGCCATTTCTTTCCCCCATTATTCAAAATATATTTTTCTTAACTCTTCAGAAACGTTTTTTGATGTATATTTTTTTACGCTTTTAAAGCCGTGTTCTTTGAATTTTTCTTGCAAAATTTTATTGTCATACAATTCCTTTATTTTTTTTTCTAAGTCCATTACATCGTTAATTTTTACGACATAACCATCTACTTCGTTATGTACCAATTCTTTTTGACCTCTAGTTTCTGTTATGATTATTGGCACGCCCGCACATTTTGCCTCTAGTATATTTAGTGGCAGGCCTTCCCTTTTGCTTGCCGACACATACAAATCTACTGCTTTTAAAATTTCTGGCACATCATTTCTATATCCTAGCAAATGAACATTTTCTTCTAGCTTATATTCATGTATTTTATTTTCATAATGCTCTTTTAATACACCATCTCCTGCTAGTAAAAGTTTTATTCTTGGATTTTCTTTTACTAAATCTTTCATCGCATCTATAAGCATTATTTGATTTTTATTTTTGTTTAGCTCACCTGCAAAAAATAATACAAAATCGTTATCATGAAGTTTTAGCTTTTCTCGTAATTCTTTTCTTTCTGCCATTGAAACTTCTTTAGAAAATCTTTCTTCATTTACGCCTATTCCATGTATGTGATGTACTCGTTTTGCTTTCATTTTATCTTTTGCAAACTCAAAGTCCTCTTCGTTTATTGTAATTAAATCATCAGTGTATTTTGATAAATGTTTTTCCACCGGATAAAATGTTAACCAATTTATTAGAGGTGCACCTTTGTAAAAATGAAAACCATGTGCTATGTATATCACTCTGGTATTATTTTGTTTTCTTGTTTTTTTAGCTGCAATTCTTGTTAGCACACTAGCAACTGGTGTGTTACATTCGATTATATCGTAATTGCCTTCATCTATTATTTTTTTCAATTCTTTATATGCTTTTATGTTTGAGATTTTAAACGGTGAGCGTTCAAAATCTATTTCAAAATGTTCATCACAATATGGTATTTCTTCTTCACCTTTGCTTGCAACATGCACTTCATATCCTGCATCGCTGAACATTTTTAAATATGGTATATGAAACGCTAGTATATGCCTTGTTATCGAAGCTACAAATAATATCTTTTTCATGCTACTCCTTCTTCTTCGCAGGTACGCCTATATACACACCTGGTTCATTGATATTTTTTACAACAACTGCTCCTGCACCTACTACAACATCATTTGCTATTTCTATATTATTTTTTATCGTAGCTCCAACTCCAATATGAGTGCAAGTTCCAATAACAACAGTTCCAGCAAGTGATGCTCCGGGTGAAATGTGTGCAAAGTCCTCTATAACATTATCATGTTCAATTATTGCCCCTGTATTTATTATGCAATGTTTGCCTATCTTAGTAGATGTGTTTATCGAAGCATTCGCCATAATAACTGTTCCTTCGCCAATGTTAGTATCTATTGCAATATTTGCTGATGGATGAATTGCTGTATAATATTTCAAATTATATTTGCTTGCAATTTCTTTTCTTGTTTGATTTGAACCTATGCCAATAACAAATTCTACTTCACTATATTTTAAGCAGTCAGAAACACTTCCAATTACTTTTAGTGATGGCGAATTTATTATAACTGTCCCAATAGGCTTATTATCGTCTAAAAAGCCGACAACTTCATCTCCTGACTTTATAATAATATTTGCTATTGATTTTGCATGTCCGCCAGAACCTATAATTATTACTTTTTTATTCATCAGATTTTTCCTTTCTGTTTCCTTTGAATTTTTCTACAGTTGCGTTCCCAGTTTGCGATACATCTTCTTTTTTAAATACTTTTTTAAACGTGTTAAACATTATTGCTAAATCAAATCTAAGCGACATCTTCTCTATGTACTCTAGGTCCATTTCAAATCTTCTTGACCATTCTAAATTGTTTCTTCCATTTATTTGAGCAAGCCCCGTTAATCCAGGTCTTACATCGTGTCTATGTTTTTGCTCTTCATTATATAACGGCAAATATTCCACCAAAAGTGGTCTAGGTCCAACAAAACTCATATCGCCTTTTAAAATATTTATTAACTCTGGAAGCTCATCGAGGCTTGTACTTCTTAATATTTTTCCGAATTTCGTAAGCCTAACATCGTCTGGCAATAAGTTGCCATCTTTGTCTTTTTCATCTGTCATTGTTCTAAATTTATATAATGTAAAAATTTTTTCATTTAGTCCGTGGTCTTTCTTGTTTGAATATAACTGGCTTTCCAAGCTTTATTCTTACTAATATTGCAACAACTAACAACACTGGTGAAAGTAGTATTAGCAAAATCAAACTTAAAATAACATCTAAAATTCTTTTTATATATTTCTTATACATATCTGCTCCTAATTTATATTAATCGAACAACCCTTTTATAATTTCTATAACTTTAGCTTGTTCTTCTCTAGTCATTTTTGTATCACTTGGCAAACATACTCCTCTGCTAAATATATCTTCTGATACACTTCCACTCTCATTTAATGTAATGAAATCACGGTCTGCAAATACTGGTTGCAATTGCATTGGCTTCCATATAGGTCTTGATTCTATGTTCTCTTTTTCTAATGCTTCTATTATTTGAAGTGGAGTTACTTTAGAATCTTTTTCTAATATTATTGCTGATAGCCAGAAATTTGGTTTTGAATTTTGCATATATGGTTGCATTTGAATTTCTTTTATGTTTTTAAATCCTTCTTTATATGTATTATGTATATTAGTTTTCTCTGCAATTCTTTCATCTAAAACTTTTAATTGTCCTCTTCCTATTCCTGCACTTATGTTGCTTAATCTATAATTATATCCAATTTCTTTATGTTCATAATATCTGAATTTTTCTCTAGATTGTGTTGCCCAAAAACGAACTTTAGCAATTCTCTCTTCATCATCTGAAACAAGCATTCCTCCACCACTTGTTGTTATGATTTTATTTCCATTGAATGAAAATGCGCCGAATTTTCCAAATGTACCTGTTTGCTTGCCATTTATTGTTGCTCCCAAACTTTCGGCTGCATCTTCTAATATAGGAACATTATGTTTTTGACAAATTCTCATTATTTCGTCCATTTTAGCTGGTATTCCATATAGATGAACAACAACAACTGCCTTAGGCGTATACTTCTCAAAAGCCTTTTCTAGCGCCTTAGGATCCATATTCCATGTTTCATATTCGCTATCTATAAAAACTGGTGTTGCTTCCTCATAAACTATTGGATTTGCTGATGCTGAAAAAGTAAGAGCCTGACAAAAAACTATGTCGCCTTTTTGAACTCCTAAAGCTTGAAGTCCCATATGAATTGCAGCTGTGCCAGATGAAAGTGCAGCAGCATGTCCTGCTCCAACATATTCTGCAAGTTCCTTTTCAAAATTATCTACATTAGCTCCAAGTGGCGCTATCCAATTTGTATCAAATGCTTCTTTTACGTATTCTTGCTCATAACCTTCTTTAGACATATGAGGTGAAGCAAGGAAAACTTTTTTATCCATAAAATCACTCTCTTTTCAAACAACATTCTATCATTAACTATGCTGTGTAGCAAGTCTTTTTAAAAGTTTGCAACATGCCAAAAGGCCCTCATCGCTAATTTTCTAACGACAAGGGCTTTTACTATTCGCTTCTTAATGTAACATTACATTCTTTTGTTACTTTATCTATTATTTTATTAAATACCTCAGTTACTTCTTCATCGCTTAGTGTCTTTTCAGGATTGTTAAATGTTAATGTATATGCTATTGATTTTTCATCTTCTGCTACATTTTCGCCCGTGTATACATCGAATACTTCTATGGCTTTTAACATTTTTCCACCAGCTTTTCTAATTGCCTCTTCTACTTCTCTTGATGTTTTTTCTTTTTTCATTACGAAAGCCACATCTTTTTGAACATTAGGGAACTTAGATATTTCTTTATACTTCATTGATTCACGTTTTATTTTTGATAATTTGTCCATATTTATTTCCATTACGAATATGTCATCTTTAGAAACATTTGGATGTAATTTTCCTATTATACCGATTTTTTCTTCGCCTATATATATGCTTGCAGATTGACCTGGATGTAGTTCGGTTGGCAAATCTTTTACTTCTAATGTATATTTTCCTTCGTAGCCTAAGAAATCAAGTAATTCTTCCATTATTCCTTTTAATATATAGAAATTAACTTTTTCTTTTTGTACACCAACTCTGTAATTTCCGCTCATTAAACATGCAAGTGATAAATGTTCTCCATATTTTCCATCTTTGTTCCAAAAGCTCTTACCTATCTCGAATAAAGAAATATCTTTTTGATTACGAGCTTTATTGTAGTCGTATGTCATTTTTAATGATGGCAACAAACTATATCTTAAAGCATTTCTGTCTTCTGTCATTGGATCTAATATTTTTACTACATTAAATTCATCTGTTGTATATTTCTTTACTTCAGATTCTGGAATTAAGGCGTAACTTAATGTTTCGTTTAATCCAAGTTCAACCATTTTGTTTCTAGCAGCTCTTTTGAATTTATCATAATGGCCTGGTATTACTGGTAATATCATCTTTTTGCCTTTTATATTGTCCATTCCATAAAATCTTCCGATATCATGGATTATATCTTCTTTTATTTGCAAATCCCATCTTCTGCTTGGAACTTTTACTTTTAACAAATCTCCATCTACATCAAAATCTAGCTTTAATCTTCTTAAAATATTTGATATTTCGTCATGTGGAATGTCTATTCCTAAAACATCTTTGATTTTTGTATATGTAACTTCAACAATTCTGTCATCGCTGTTTGTTTTGTTATATACAGCCATTCCGCCTTCAATTTCAGCATCAGCATACTTTTGAAGCAAATGACAACATCTATTTACAGCCATTAAAGTTCTCTTTGGATCTAATCCTTTTTCAAATCTATTGCTTGCCTCACTTCTTAAAATCTTTTTTGAAGTAAGTCTAACTTTTACTGGATTGAATATTGCTGATTCTATTACGATATTTCTTGTATCATTTTCAACTTCTGTTGAAAGTCCACCCATAACACCAGCAAGTCCAATTGCTTTACTAGAATCTGCAATTACTATATCGTTTTCTGATAATTCTCTTTCTTGTTCATCTAGTGTTGTAAGCTTTTCACCGTTTTTCGCCATTCTAACTGTTAATGTATCTCCAAGTCTATCAGCATCGTAGAAATGAAGTGGCTGACCAACTTCTAGCATTACATAGTTGCTTATATCTACTACATTGTTAATTGGTCTAATGCCAGATGCTATAAGTCTATTTCTCATCCACTTTGGACTTTCTCTTACAACTACATTTTTAACCTTTTTAGCATAGAAAAGAGTACAATTATCTGTTTCTATATTTAGGTTAAAGTCTTTTGCAAAATCATTTTTATTTTCATTGTATGATAAATCAATATCTTTCACATCTTTATTATAAAGTGCACCTATTTCGTATGCCATTCCAAGGATTGAAAGTAAATCTCCTCTATTAGCTGTTAATTCAAAATCTATAACATCATCATCTAATCCTAGATATTTAATTGGATCTTCTCCAATTACTGCATCATCACCAAGTTCTGCAATACCTTCAACATCTTCTGGTTTCAAGAATTTATGCTCTAAACCAAGTTCTTCAATACTGCAAAGCATTCCACAAGATTCAACGCCTCTTAGTTTGCCTTTTTTAATTGTTCCATCTGGTAAAACTGCACCAATCAAAGCAACTATAACTTTTATACCAACTCTTGCATTTGGTGCTCCACAAACTATTTGCAAAACTTCATTTCCAACATCAACTTTACATATATGTAAATGGTCTGAATCTGGATGTTTTTCGCATTCGATTATTTTGCCTATTGTAAGACCAGAAACTTGAACCAATTTTTTAGCACTATCGTACTCATTGCCTACGTTTGTCATATCTTCGCCAAGTGTTATCATATCTACTGGCACATCAACGTAATCTTTAAGAAAATTAATACTTAATTTCATTTTCCTCATCCTTTCTATCAAATTGTTTTAAAAATCTAACATCGTTTGTATACATTAAACGAATATCAGGGATTGAATATTTAAACATTGCAAGTCTATCAAGACCTGTACCAAATGCAAATCCAGTGAACTCATCTGGATCATATCCACCCATTCTTAAAACATTAGGATGTACCATTCCTGCACCTAAAAGCTCTATCCAACCTGTTTTCTTACATAGTGGACAACCTTTTCCTCCACACTTAAAGCAAGTAACATCAACTTCACATGATGGAGATGTGAATGGAAAATAGCTTGGTCTAAATCTGACTTTTGTTTCTTCTCCTAATAGCTTTTTAGCGAATATTTCAAGTGTTCCTTTTAAATCTGCAAGTGAAATATTTTTATCTATAACTAAACCTTCTACTTGTCCAAATTGATGTGAGTGAGTAGCATCATCATCTCTTCTATATGTTTTTCCTGGACATATAATTCTTATTGGAGATTTTTCTTTGTTTGCTTGCATTACTCTTGATTGGCTAGATGATGTTTGTGTACGAAGCAAATATTCTTCATCTATGTAGAATGTATCTTGTGCATCTCTTGCTGGATGGCCAACAGTATAGTTTAGCAATCTAAAGCAATGCTCATCGTCTTCAAGTTCTGGGCCGTCGACTACATCATATCCCATAGAAACAAATAAATCTTCAACTTCTTCAATTATTCTATTAAATGGATGTTTTGAACCTCTTATATTTTTTTCACTAGGTAATGAGATATCTATTGTCTCTTTTTGAAGTTTTTGATTTATTCTCTCATCCTCTAATCTTTTTTGAATGCTAGTAAATGTATCATTAAAATATGTTCTTAGACGATTTACCTCCATTCCGTAATCCTTTTTCTCTTCAGGTTTTACATCTTTAATGCCAGTATTAAGTTCTGTTATAATACCTTTTTTGCCCATGTACAAAACCTTTAAATCGTTAAGTTCCTGATTTGTCTTAACTGCATCGAACTTTTCTTTAAGTTCTTTAATAAGTAAATCAATTTTTTCTTTCATTTTTAAGCTCCTTTCTAATTTTGGGTGTGTTTACTAATTATATTTCTTTGGCTTTATTTTAGTGTGTTGCTATCAATTGTTTTATGGAGCACACCTAAGCTTAAGCTACATTATGTTTTATTTTTTAATAAATTAGCTCACACTACCAATTTTTTATTCCTTAGAAAACAAAAATCCCAAGGAATTTTTTATTCCTTGGGACGAATTTATATTATTCGCGGTACCACCCAAATTCTAGTAGCAAGATGTTACTAGCACTTTAAGTTTAGATTAACGCTCTAATCACGACTTTTAAAGTATAGCTCCTACATTTGAAATTCATTATTTTGCTTATCTTAAAAGGGCTTTCAGCCGATGACCCTTTCTTTCTAAAAGAACTCAAAACAACTACTTTGAATGTAATCATAGCTACGTTACTATACTATTCTTTTTTTATTCAAAAGTCAAGAAAAATTCAAAAATCCCTCAGTTCTTTTAAAACTGAGGGATTTTCTTTTAAATTTCTATGCCATGCTTCCTCGCGACTATCTTTATCTTTTCAAAATCATCAATGAGCTGATGAATTTCGATAACCCTGCGAGAGTTCCCATCGACTCGAAATTGACCAAAAGTCCTTTCCAAGTCTTCGGTAACTTTTTTATACCGGTCAAGAACAAGCCTTCCAAGTTCTTTATCCTCCTCAAATTCTGGTGTGCCCAGCTTTTCCAGCATAGGAAAAGCTTTGATATACTCAGCGTAGAAAGCTTTCTTTCTGTCATCCTTGGACTTTACAGATGCCTCGTAGTATTCTTCAAGGTGAAGCTGGAAAGTTCCAAGAGCTTTCAGAAGTTCAGGAGCAACTTCAGGGAGAATATAAATCTTCTCTATCGCCTGATTAACATGTTCCTGGGTGGTTGCCTTGTCTTCAATAAGAAGTATGCCTGCAGTTTGTACTGCCACATTTGATGATTTCAATTGTTTTCATCCTTTCAATTAACACTTATTTTTAACGAACATTTATTATTATAGTACGTTTTATGTACCTTGTCAATATTTTCCACGAAATAAATGAGAAAAATTTCAAGTGTAACTTAACAAAGTAAATTCCATTTAACCATAATAAAGATGGAAGTTACTCTTACACTAAGAATTAATGTAAGAGTTAATTCTGGATTATAATGAAAGTGCAAGAATAACTCCGTCATCTAGTTTTACCCTTGTTGAAAAATATCTAACTTCATCTTTTGCTTCAAATGAAAAGTCTTTTTAGACAAGTCAAAAGAGTTTGCAAAATGCAAACTCTTTTGTTAGACCTTATTTAGTCTTTGCACTCTCGGCCTTAGGCTCTACTTGCTTCGCCTTTGTCCTCGGGTGCTTTGCACGAAGTTCCTTAATCTTTTTAAGTTCGTCAAGACGCTTACCGCAAAGTTCCGCAACTCGAGAATCCGAGGTGCTGTACAAACGCTCCTCCGCCTCTTCTTCGGACATCTTAGCGATAGTCGCCTCCTCAAGCACTTTGAGACGCTCATTGCACAACTCCTTAACCAAAGAATCCGAAGTGTTGTTAAGCGTTTCTCTTGCCTCTGCTTCATTCATTCCAGCTATTGACCTAACTTCCACCTCTTTTGCTTTGAGTCTCTCTTCTTCTTTGAGTCTCTTCCTTTCTGCTGCCTTCGTCCGTATGTCAGAAACTTTCGAACCCAGCCAAGAACCGAACTTGCTTGAGATAATTCCAATCAAAGCAATTATCCCGAGTATAACGAGAAGATATCTCATTGTTTGAAAACCGTTGACGTTGAAGATTCCCAGCCAGACGATGCTTATCGTTAAGATAAGATTCGCAATGAAAGAAAGTGCATCAAGAAACTTTTTGTTGTTTTTCATAATGAAAAACCTCCTATATAATATTATTTTTCAATGCAATATTATTATATATTATTTATGTAAATCTGTCAAGTCTCATGACACTTTTTATTGAAGGTATGACTATTATCGTACTTATTGATAGCTAGACTAACTTCTACTTGCAAATACACACTCAACTCCACAAACAGTCGTAATCCTTTTTTATTATCAGTTAAAATATTGCCTACAAAAAAACAACCTCTTTAAAGGTTGTTTCTTCTATTATTCAGCGTCTTTTTTACCAACAGCTATAACTTCTTTTCCATCATAATATCCGCAGTTCTTGCATACTCTATGTGGTTCTACTGGTTCATGGCAATGTGAACATTCACCAAAACTTGGTTTTTCAAGTTTCCATGTAGATCTTCTAAGACCTGTTCTAGCTTTAGACCATCTTCTTTTTGGTTGTGCCATTCTATTTCCCTCCTCTTATGCTAATCTTTTATATGTGTAATTTTAAAAACAAGCGTGCGCCGTTTTCAAAATTTCTATTACCTCGGCGTCAACTTTTAAAAGTATATACTGTTTTTTTTATTTTGTCAAGTAATTTACCCTAATCTAACGGATAAAACTTAATAGTTGCATCTGGAATTGCTCCATCATATTTTGGCTTTTCTATATTTAAATCGAACGAAGCAATTGTCTTATACGGTGAAGTTGCACATGTTGTTGAGTCATTTGTGCAAGTAACTGGACTTACTGCTTCTGGTAAATATGTATTACTTTTTTTGTTTTGTTTAAATGTAATCGCTAATCTACTAAATAATCCCATATGCTATTCCTCTTTTCTTTTGTTTTTTCACATATAGTCTATATGTTTTAAAGAGATTTTTCAATAGTTTTTACAAAATTTTCTTTTTAGCTCTCCTATATGTCAATTTTTTATTTCAAAACACAACTTTTATTATGTATTTTTCTCCAATTATTCTTTTATTAAGCATCTCGTTACGGCAATTATTTGCCTATGCTATGTACTAGTTCTTTATATTTGTTTCCTCTTTCTTCAAAGTTCTTGAACATATCAAAACTTGCACTTGCAGGTGAGAAAAACACTGTATCTCCTTCACTTGCAACTTCATAAGCTTTATTAACAGCTTCTTCTAAAGATGTACACTCAATTATAGGTAAATCTATGTTTCCGCCTCTTCTTTCGATTTCTTGCAATGTGGCATTTTTTATTTTTTCCTTTGTTTGACCTAGTAAGACTAATGTTTTAACATGATCTACTATGTACCTTCCCATATCAGTATAATCAAGGTGTTTATCATAGCCACCTGCTATTAAAATAACTTTGTTTTTAAAGCTTACAAGTCCAGCTATTGTTCTTGTTGGACTACTTCCAATTGAGTCATTATACCATTTTACACCGTTTAATAATCTAACAAATTCATTTCTATGTTCTACACCTTTAAATGTTGTTAATACACTCACTATATCTTCTGGTTTTACTAAATCTTTAACCGCAGCAATTGCTGTACATGCGTTTTCAATATTGTGTGCTCCAAGAAGTAATATATCGTCTACATTTATTATTTGTTTTCTGATTTTATCTTCAGATATCTTTATCATATTATTATCTAAAATAACTCCATCATCTAGTTTGACTCTTGTTGAAAAATATCTAACTTCGCCTTTTGCTTCAAGTGAAAAGTCTCTTGTTATATCGTTATCATAATTTAGTACAACAATACCATCTTTGTCTTGATATTTAAATATATTTTTCTTTGCTTCTATGTACTCCTCATATGATTTATGGATGTCTAAATGATTTGGAGAAACATTAGTAACAACAGCTATTTGAGGGCTTTTCTTAAGAGTCATCAATTGAAAACTACTTAGTTCTAGAACTATTATATCTTCTGGTCTCATCTCATCTATCTTAGCAAATAAAGGAATTCCTATATTTCCACCTAAATAGCAATGATGTCCAGCTGCCTCTAGCATCTTATATATAAGCGTGGTGGTTGTGGTCTTTCCGTCGCTACCTGTAATTCCTATAATCTTTCCTGGACATAAATCTATTAGCATTTCAATTTCAGATGTAAGAATTGCACCTCTGTCTAATTCTTTTTCCAACTCTGGAATATCTGGTCTCATACTTGGCGATCTGAAAATTATGTCATATCCTACAAGGTTTTTTAAATAATTTTCACCTAAAGAAAATTTAATTCCTTGTATTGCATACTCTTCTATTAAAGATTTATCTAATTCTTCCTCGCTTTTTTTATCAAATACTGTTATATTTGCGTCTAAATCCATAAGGTACTTTATTAGTGGTGTATTGCTCACTCCCATACCCATTATCGCAACATATTTTCCTTTTACGTAATTTTTAAATTCTTCTAAATTTTTATTCGTAAACATTTAAACCTCCATGATTACTGTATTACTTATCTCCCAAACAAATGCCTACTCTTCTAGCTGTTTGTACCCAGTCAGAATCCATAGTTACAGTTTTTAAGTTTGATGATTGTGCACCTATTTCCGTATTCTTACCAGCAACTTCATCCAATGATACATGAGTAAGTTTGCCATTTAATAATGTTACCATTTCATTGAATTTTCCTTCCAATGCAAGTTGCATTGCCATAGAACCATATTCTGTTGACAAAATTCTATCGTAAGCTCCTGTATTTCCACCTCTTTGGATATATCCAAGAGATGTGCTTCTTGCTTCATAGCCTGTTAACTTTTCTATTTCTCTAGCTACAAATTCACCAGCTCCGCCTAATTTTATTTGGTCTAAACCTGAATTTTTCTCCTCTACTTCTCTTACTGCAACTTCTCCTCCAATAGGTTTAGCACCTTCTGCTACAACTATTATACTGTGTTTCTTGCCTTTTGCTCTTCTTTGATTTATTTTATTTATAATGGCATTAAAGTCATACGGTATCTCTGGAATTAAAACAGTGTCTGCACCTCCAGCTATTCCTGCTGCTAGTGCTATCCAACCTGCATATCTTCCCATTACTTCTAATACTAAAATTCTGCCATGTGATTCAGCTGTTGTTTTTATTCTATCTACAGCCTCTGTTGCGACTTCAACTGCAGTGTAAAATCCAAATGTTATATCTGTACTAGGTACGTCATTATCTATTGTCTTTGGAACACCTATTACATTTACTCCTCTTCTTGTATAGTCTCTAGCAGACTTTAAAGAACCGTCGCCACCGATTATTATTAAGCAATCAAAACCTTCATTCCTTAGTCTTTCGGCTATTTCAAAAGATTTATCTACATGTTCTATATCTCCGTTTGCATTTTTTACTGGTATTGAAAATGTGTTAGTTTTATTATTTGATCCAAGTATAGTTCCACCTTTAGCTATTATATCACTAACCGCCAATGGATCTAACTTTACATATCTATTCTCTAAAAGACCTTTATATCCTTCCAAAAAACCATATGTTTCAACATTAGCATATTCGGCAGTTTTTACTATTCCTCTAATTACAGCATTAAGTCCAGGGCAATCTCCACCAGCTGTAATTATACCAACTTTCTTTACCATAATAATTTCCTCCTTTGTTTCTTTATCTTAACTAGTTTTACCACTTATAAATCTGTTTATAAGTGCCTTTTGAAATTTTATTTAAAAGGCACTTATAGCTTTTTATCTGTTCCACCAACGAGTTTGGTCTTCTATCTCTTCGTACTTGTCTTCGATTTCATCACGTATCCAATTAGTATAATCTTCATATTTAGTACTATTATCAATAAAGTTTCCATCTTCATCTACAGCACAATAATGGTATTCACAATATGTATGCGGTGCTTCATAATCATAATCTTTCGGCAATTTGCTTGGTGCCTCCTCATAACCTCTATCTAGGAATACGATATTTATTGTACCTGATGTAGCTTTACAGGTTGGATTTGGCAATTTAAATGATTCTGGACATACTGTAACATATTTGTGTATATTACATTCTTTTGTAGGTACATTGTTCACGTCAAACCACTCAGTCTTAGATCTATCTCCTCTTCTATCATTTTTACAAGCATCAGTCATTAGCAAACCTGAATCTGCACAAACCGTTGCTGATACAACAGTACTTGGTCTTGTAAATTCCTTATCTGGTAAATTTGCATGAATTTTTTGCATTACAGCTTTCCATATTTTTGCTGCTGGGTTTCCACTCATACTTACTGTCTTTTGTTGGTCATATCCAACCCATGTTGAAGCAACGTAATAAGGTGTGAATCCTGCAAACCATCTATCTTTTGATTCATTTGATGTTCCTGTTTTACCTGCGGCGTGCATGTTAGAAAGTCTTGCACTTCCTCCTGTTGCTTCACTTCCGTTTATAACGTCTGACAACATACTTGTTACAATGTATGCTGTTGATTCTTTTAAAACTTCTCTAACATTACTTACATTTTCTAATATAATTTCTCCATTACGTCCAACTACTTTTGTATATAATTTAGGTTCGACATAAGTTCCACCGTTTGCGATTGTTCCATATGCTGCAGCATGTTCAAGTGGTGAAATACCTCTTGTTAGACCTCCAAGTGCAAGAGCACCTGGTACTTTATCATTCTTTGTAAGTGTAGTTATTCCGAATTTTTCCAAGTAACTGTAAGAAACATCGGCAGTAACATCTAAGAATGCTTTAGCAGCGATGATATTACTTGATATTTCAACACCTTTACGAACAGAAGTAAGCCCTCTATATGAACCATAACTGTTATGTGGAGACCAAGGCGTAGATGAACCTGGCACATAATATGTCAAAGGTACATCATCATATGTAGTAGCTGCTGTAAATACTCCTGTATCTATTCCTGGTGCATATGTTGCAAGTGGTTTTATTGTAGATCCTGGTGCTCTAGTCATTTGAGTAGCTCTGTTTAATCCTCTTAATGTTGTCTTTTTGCCTGAGCCACCTATTAATCCTACAACATTTCCTTTTTTGTAATCTATAATAACCATTGCAGATTGTATATTTTCATCATAAGTACCATTTCTTAGTTTAAAATAATTTTGATCTTCATATACATCTTCTAGTGCCTTTTGTACTTCTGGATCTATTGTTGTATAAACTTTAAGTCCATTAGAATAAACCATTTTTTGAGCCATAACCTTTGTTACGCCTTTTTCAGTTTGCAAATCTTTTATAAGTTGATCTACAACTGCATCAATGAAATAAGAGTTACTTGATGTAAGTTCTAATGTTCCTTTTTCATATTTTAATTCTTGGCTAATAGCCTCATCATATTGTTCTTGAGTGATTTTTTCTAATTCTAGCATTTTACCAAGAACTAGTTTTTGTCTATTCTTCGCGCCATCTGGATTTGTATATGGATTTCTGCCTTCTGGTGCTTGTGCTAGACCGGCCATTAGTGCACATTCTGCTATTGTCAAATCTTTAGCACTCTTATTGAAATAAATGTGTGAAGCCTGTTCAACGCCATATGCTCCTTCACCTAAATATATCAAATTCATATACAATTCTATTATTTGGTCTTTAGAAAGCCATTGTTCAAGTTGAACCGCTCTTACTATCTCTCTAGCTTTTCTTTGCCAGCTTCTATCATCATCTTGTGTTACTTTCTTTATTAGCTGTTGTGTTATTGTACTTCCTCCAAAATCAGAATTTCCAGTTGTAAGCCACTTTAAAACAGCAACACCAGTACGTTTTACGTCTATTCCAAAATGTTTTTCAAATCTTTCATCCTCTATTGCAATGAAAGCTTCTTTTAAATAAGGCGACATCTCACTAAGAGACACGTACGTTCTATTTTCTTGTGCATATAATTGCGTATATGCCTGACCGTTTTTGTCATACACTGTTGTTGTAAGTTGACTAATTTCAAAATCTGATTTTGATAAAGCACCTGCCCCATTTATTACTGACTGTACAAAACCAATTACAAGTCCTATGCCAGCTATAATTCCAACTAAAATCAATATCAATATTGCTTTTAAAATCGGATGTTTTTTCTTCTTCTTTTTATTCAATTTCGGAGCTTGCTTATTTACATACTTATCTATTTCGTCGTTTTTTGACATTCTACCCCTCCTATAAATTTGCAATTTCCTTGCATATGTGCCGCTAAAACAAATAGCGGTACATTACCAACACCATTATATATTAAAATATTAAAAAAGTAAATTTTTTTATTGCTTATACTAAAAAATCCTCTAAAATATCTTTGGCATTAGTAACTGGCTTTGCTCCTTCTTTTATTAGGCTATTGCACCCAAAAGACAAAGCATTATCTATATTTCCAGGTAGTGCATAGATATTCTTTCCTTGTTCTAATGCAAAGTCCACTGTTATCAATGCACCACTGTTTTCCGTTGCCTCTACAACAAAAACTCCATCTGATAAAGCACTTACAATCCTGTTTCTCATTGGAAAATTTATGGCATTAGGCTTCGTACCAACTATAAATTCACTAATTACCAAACCTTTCTCCAATATTTGTGCATATAAATTATAATTTTCATATGGATACACAATGTCCATTCCTGTACCTATTACCGCAATAGTATTTCCTATTGCTTTTAATGCACCTTTATGTGCCATTGAATCAATTCCTTTAGCTAATCCGACTGATTATCGTTATTCCTCTACTTGCTAAATCTTGTGCAAAATTATAACTTGCCCTTAATCCATATTCATCTGCTTTTCTACTTCCAACAATTGCAATTCCTTTAGAATTTAAAAGTTCTAAATTTCCTTTAGCAAATATTGCAGTAGGAGGATCATATATATTTTTTAAACTATCAGGATAAAGCTTGTCATTAATACTTATTACACTTATTTCATTTTTATTAATATATTCCGTATATTTTTTTATTAAATTTTCATTTTTGCTATTTGCAATTTCAATAACATCTTCAAAATTTATATCTGGCACTTCTAATAATATTTTTTCTTTTGCTTTATAAATTTCAGCTATACTGCCGAAAAGAATTCAACAAATTATTCTTTTTAATCGGTAATATTTTTAAGCTCGAAAACCATATTAAATATTCTATTTTCTTCATAAAAACCCCTTATAACATAAAAAAAGGCCCAAAGCAAAATAATATGTTTTGGTCCATTTATATTTATTTATTTTCTCTTCTTTCACATGCAGTGACTACATTATCCATAAGTGTCATTATAGTCATCGGACCAACTCCTCCCGGAACTGGTGTTATATAGCTGCATTTTTCTTTTACATTTTCAAAGTCAACATCCCCAACTATTTTCTTTGAATCTGGTATTCTATTTATTCCAACATCTACAACAACTGCCCCCTCTTTTATCATATCAGCTGTTATAAACTTAGGTTTTCCTATTGCTACAACTAGTATATCTGCACTTTTCACAATCTCAGTTAAATTTTGCGTCTTAGAATGGCATATTGTTACTGTTGCGTTTGCATTTAGTAAAAGTTCTGCCATTGGTCTACCAACTATATTGCTTCTACCAACTACAACAGCATGCTTGCCTTCGATTGGTATATTGTATTCTTTTAGCATTGTCATTACACCCGTTGGAGTACATGCAGCAAAACATTCTTGTCTTTGTACTAATTTACCAACATTTATAGGACTAAATCCATCAACGTCTTTTTCTGGAGCAATTGTTTGGAAAGCCTCTAATATATTTAAATGATATGGTATAGGGCTTTGAAGCAAAATTCCATCCACTTCATCATCCGCATTCAATTTCTTTATAAGAGAAATCAAATCTTCTTGTGTTATATTCTCATCTAAATGATATTCTGTAAAATTAATTCCAAGTTCCTCACTCATTTTATGCTTCAATCTCACATATATCTTAGATGCCTCATCTTCTCCAATTCTTATAACTGCAAAACCAGGTGTTCTATCCAATCTTTTTATTCTTTCTTCTATATTTTTCTTGCATTTTTCAGCAACTTTTTTTCCATCTATTAGTGTCATTAATTTTCATCCTTTCCTTACTTCATTAGTAAACTGATAATTATAATTATTCCAAAAATCACTCTATATATAGCAAATATTTTAAAATCGCTTTTTTGTAAATATTTAAGTAAAAACTTAATTACTATTAGGCCAACCACGAAACTTGCAAGTACTCCCATAAAGAATGCAAGTGTAAATTCAAATTCTGATAGTTTGAAAAGTGTAGCTGCAAGAACTATTGGTGCAGATAGCATAAACGAGTATTTTGCTGCCGCCTCCCTTTTTACTCCTAGTGCTCTGGCTGTTGTCATTGTTACACCAGAACGTGAAACTCCTGGTATAAACGCTAATGCTTGTGATACACCAATTATAAATGTTTGTTTTAATGTTAAATGTTCATAGTCAACTGTAGATTCTTTATATTTATCTACTAAATATAGCACTATACCCATCACAATTAATGCTATAGCTATGATTAAAGGTTTTGTAAGTATATCCGTGCAAAATTTATCTAGTATAAAACCAATTGCACCACCTGGTATTGTTGCAAGCACAATATACCAAAACATTGTGCCATCACGATTTTTTTCTTTCTTAATCGTCTGCTTGTATGCACCCACAAGCAAATTTATCCAATCTTTAAAGAAAAAGATTCCAATTGCTAGTAATGTTCCAGCATGAAGTGCAACATCAAAAGATGCCGGAATGTCATTCCAATTAAAAAGCCAAGGTAAAATAGTTAAATGTGCCGAACTTGAAATCGGTAATAATTCCGTTAAGCCTTGCACTACTCCCAATATAATTGCTTGTAAAACACTCATATTTGCCTCCTAATAAACTATTATTTTACTTAGAACCTAATCCTTGTATTTATCCATAAAATTAAATTCTACGTCATCTTCTTTTACATCTTTATTAATTTTAATATTATCATAATCTTTTTGATATTTTTCTTTTACTTTTTCATCTATCTCTTGTTCTAGTTTCATTTGAGCTTCCGATACCATATGAACACCAGTTAGATAATCCTTTATATTCTTAAACAACGGCTCTGACTCAGCTTTATATCTATAGCCTGGGTCAATTTCTATTGCATATTGAACATAATTAACAGCTTTTATCTCATCTCCGTCTAATATATATGTCTTTGCAAGTTGATAATATGACTTACTTGCAAGCTCTGGGTCTAAAGCAGACTTTTTAAAATTCTCCTCTGCAAGTTTTAATTCTCCTCTTAACAAGTTTATTTGTCCCAAGCTAAAATATGCCTCACAGAAGTCTGGTTTTAATTCTATAACTTTTTTATAACAGCTTGACGCTTCATCAAAATCTCTAAGTTCAGTCCTTACAATGCCTAAGCTATAATACAACTGATAATTGTCAGGATCGTATTTTATTGCATTTTTATAAACATTTATCGCTTCATCATATTTGTTTTGCGAACACAATACTACTGCTAAAAGTTCAGATGCAGGTGTATAATCAGGCTTTATTCTGAGAGCATTATCTAAAACTATTTGAGCATCATTCTTCTTACCAAGTTCATTGAAAATTATTCCAATTTCATAATATGATTTATAATCATTTCTATCAAGTTCTACTGCCTTTGCAAATTTATCAAATGCCGTTCTTCTCTCACCAACAGCATTATATGCAGTTCCTAATTTAACAAACAGCTTACTACTGTTCTTTTTCTTTTCTGCAGCCTTCGAATATTTAGCAATTGCTTTTTGATACTTTCCTTTATGCATGTAATAATCGCCAATCTCTTCCAAGAAAAGTTCCGATGCATCTATCTTCTTGTAGTCTAAAAAAATCAACGCACTAGGAATTAATATGTTTATTAAGAATATGTATATACGCATTTTTACATCCGGATAAATCCCATTAGCAAAAGTTAAAATTTCAACAACTAAACCTATTGTCTGAAAGCCTAAAAGCCCAATCAACCAATTGCTTTTGTTTTTTAAAACTTTTCTTGCCACATACATAGCAAATACAAAACATAAAATACTATAAACAAATCTTTCTAAAAACATTTCCTTGCATCCTTCCTACTACTTACTTACAACTTTTATTTAAACATATAAAAATTATTTATTAATAAACTTTTCATCATATGCTTTCATACATTTTTCGATACATTCAATTGCTGTCTCTCTTCCATCAATCTCCTTTATTGCAGTTTTCTTATTTTCTAGGATTTTATATACTTCAAAGAAGTGTGATATTTCTGCAAATATGTGTGCTGGAATATCTAGTATATCCTCATACATGCACATTGAAGGATCTTTAAATGGTATTGCTATTATTTTTTCATCTCTTTCGTTATCATCAACCATTTTTAACATTCCGATTGGGTAACAATCAACTAATGTAAGAGACGATATGCTTTCTTGACATAATACTAAAACATCTAGAGGATCATTATCTTCTGCATATGTTCTAGGAATAAATCCATAATTAGCTGGGTAATGTGTAGAAGTATATAATACTCTATCAAGTCTTAAAAGTCCTGTCTCCTTATCTAATTCATATTTGTTTTTGCATCCCTTTGGTATTTCTATCACAGCAGTGAATTTTTCTGGTGTTATTCTATCTTTATTTATATCATGCCAAATATTCAATATTATGTCTCCTTTCGTTTATATAAGTACATCCAATACTACCATCTTACAGAGCTATTTTACACTAAAACCTCTAAATTTGTCTATAATTTTGGAAAAATATTGATATATTAACATAAATACGGTATAATGCTATTATTATGATAAAATTTAAAGTTGAAAAAGATCAAAAAAAGATAGTAGACTATCTAAAAAACAAATTTAAAAATTTAACTAATGGCACTATTTTTAAGGCTCTTCGTAATAAGGATATTAGAATAAATGGAGTGAAAATATCTGAAAATGTCCCTGT
The DNA here is from genome assembly GCA_002404755.1 of Clostridiales bacterium UBA4698. Classification (GTDB taxonomy): domain Bacteria; phylum Bacillota; class Clostridia; order TANB77; family UBA1234; genus UBA1234. Next base: position 33,339 of record DHKI01000004.1, read on the forward strand.
AAATGCCGGAGATGAAATAACTCTTTATATAAAAGATGAATTTTTATTTGGCACAACAGTGCTTGACAAATCTAAAATAATTTACGATGACGAAAATATTGTTATAGTTAACAAACCTCAAGATGTTTTAGTACAAGGCGATGAAATAAATATTGGACTAGACAAAATGTTAAATGACTACTTTGGTACGCAAAACATTGTACCTTGCCATAGACTAGATAGAAACACATCTGGTCTTATAATATTTGCTAAAAATGAAATAGCTGAAGAAACATTATCTGAAATGTTAAAACAGCACATGATTAGAAAAGTTTATAGATGCAGAGTTGTTGGACATCCGAAGAATAAAAAAGCTACTCTAACAGCATATTTATTTAAAGATAGTAAAACTAGTCAAGTAATTATTTCAAGTGAAAAGAAAAAAGGTTATGTTGAAATTGTTACAAAATATGAGGTAATTGCTTATAATAATGATGGCACATCTACATTAGAAGTTGAGCTTGTAACTGGCAGAACTCATCAGATTCGTGCACATCTTGCATTCATCGGCTACCCTATACTTGGGGATGGCAAATATGGAAAAAATGAAGTAAATAAAAAATTCAAATTAACAAAACAAGAGCTAACTGCATACAAGATTATTTTCAATGATGCAATTGGTGAATTAGAGTATTTAAAAGGTAAAACAGTAAAACTCCCAGAAGTATAAACTTCTAGGAGTTTTTTATTATAAATCAAACTTTCCCCACACGCCAATTTTCTTTGGTTTGCATTCAAATTTCATTATCTCATTTTTTGTAGGATGCTTGAACTCAAGTCTATATGCCCAAAGAGCAATCTGCGTATTCATCTCACCTTTACCATATTTTTGATCACCATATAATGGGTGATTTATGTTTGAAAACTGTACTCTTATTTGATGATGTCTGCCTGTCTCCAAATTTATCTTTACTAAAGACAAGGTATCTTTCTCTTCTAATACTTCATATGAAAGACTTGCGAATTTTGCCCCATGTTTATCTTTTGATACAACTTTACTTTTATTTAAAGCTTCGTCTTTATATAAATAATTTTCAAGTCTGCCGTTTTTTTCTTCAAACTTTCCTTTTACAACTGCTAAATATGTTTTAGAAAAGTCTTTAGTTCTAATACTTTCCGAAAGTCTACTTGCAGCTTTTGATGTTCGTGCAAAAACCATTATTCCGCCAACTGGTCTATCAAGTCTATGTACTAAACCTAAATATACTTCACCTGGTTTGTTATATTTTTCTTTTATATATTTTTTAACAAGAGTTATCATATCTTCATCGCCCGTGTTATCTGCTTGGGATGGCACATTGCAAGGCTTCTCTACAACAATTATATGATTATCTTCGTATATTACATTTAATTTATTCATAACATGGTTCCTTTCTTATTACTTTGCTAATTTATATAACGCATATTGGTTAAGAGAAACACCTTCTTTTTCTGCCTCAATTGCTAGTCTATAATGAAGTGTCTTTGGTATTCTTATAACAAATCTTCCGCTATAATCCTTTTCTTCTTTAGGAAGTGGAATTTCATAGCCACCAATGATTTTTGCCTCTAGCCAACCTTTCATGGCTTCTTGTACATTAGAATACGCTTCTTCAAAGGTCTCTCCTGTACTTTGACAACCATCTAATTCTAATACTTTCGCATAATAATATGAACCGCTCTCATCATTTATTTGTTGAATTATGTAATTGTATGGCAAATTCATATAATATTTAACCTTTTTATTCATAAACCATTTCCCCCTACTAATTTATTATTTTTATTCTCTTTAAAACATCTTTGACATAAACCGCTTTTAGTGGATTTTCATATTTTATGGTTATTACATCTCCATAAGAATTTATAAACTGCCTATGTGACGTAGGACCAAGTTTTTTCATTTCATAACCATATGCCTCCAGTACTCTTTGTACTTCAACAAATCTTATGCCATTTGGTCTTTGTTTCATCTTAAAAATTATTTTTTCTATTTTACTCACTAATACTTCCTTTCTTGCAAAAGCATTAGTGAATTAAAGCAATATTATAATATCACATTTAGTACTACTTATCAATAACACTTTGCATTTATATTTCAAAATTGGATTTTTCGGCGGATACGCCAAGAATTTTTAGAACCTAATTTGTAATGATTTTATCATAAATTTTATAAAAATCAACCACTTGCATAAAATAATGGCATCTTCTCAAGTTACACTTAGAAAAGATGCCATTTCGTTATTCTTCCCATCTACCATATATTCCACACGGAAGTGTTAGTCTGCTATCTTTCATTGGTAGTCCTACTTCTCCGCATGATATTTTTCCTTTTTGTTTTATTGTCATTGATAATATATTCGCAAGTATAGTTGGTGAAAGCCCTGTTGTATATGAATTTATAAGAAAGAACAATGGTCTATCTGATAATATTTGTGTGCATAGTTCTACTAATGGATATAAGCTTTCTTCTATATTCCAAACTTCTCCGTTTGCACCTCTTCCATAAGATGGTGGATCCATTACTATTGCATCGTATTTGTTTCCTCTTCTTATTTCTCTTTGAACAAATTTTATAACATCATCTATTATAAATCTGACTGGTCTATCGGCAAGTCCTGAATCTGCTACATTTTCTTTTGCCCAAACTGTCATTCCTTTTGAAGAGTCGACATGACAAACAGAAGCTCCTGCATAACTACAAGCCACCGTTGCTCCACCTGTATAAGCAAAAAGATTAAGTACTTTTATAGGCCTTTTAGCATTTTGTATTTTGTTTATCATAAAATCCCAATTAGCAGCTTGTTCAGGGAATAATCCTGTATGTTTGAAGCCCATTGGTTTTAAGTTAAATGTTAAGTCTTTATATTTGATTTGCCATGACTTAGGAACATTTTTTATATACTCCCATTCGCCACCACCACTTTTGCTTCTGTGATAATGTGCATTAGCTTTTTTCCACAATTCTGGCTTTGATTTGTTTTTCCATATTATTTGTGGATCTGGTCTAATTAAAATGATATTTCCCCATCTTTCTAATTTTTCGCCATTTGCCATATCTAGTATTTCATAATCTTTCCAATCTTTTGATATAATCATATATTCGTCCTTTCTTCCATATATTTTATTAGGTGATATACATGGTTTATTTTTTTATATTTGTTATCTTGTATTTGTTATTCTATATCTTTAAAAAGCAAAATTCTATGTTTGTAATACGCTTGAAAAACTACATTTTGCCTTGCATTATTGTTTTACTTTTAATACTGATTGTCTGCTTTTCTTCATCTTCTTTAACTGCCGCTAAAGAAAGTTTTATGCTTTGGGTTAATAATGTAATTCCATCTCTGCTTCCGTTTTTTATTTGTATTGAGGTTTTAAAGAGTACAAACTTTTTAAAAGTAGTGGGAAAAGCACTTAACCCTATAATGTACCCTATCTTTAATGTTCCTGGTTCGCGGTGCCTTTGCTCTTGCTATGGGAATAACCTCTGGTTATCCTGTTGGTGCTAAAGTTGCCTCGGACCTTTACATAGAAAATCTATGCACAAAAACAGAAGCCGAAAGGCTTATTGCTTTTACTAATTCATCAGGTCCTCTATTTATTATTGGAGCCGTTGGAACTGGTATGTTCTTTGATTCTAAAATAGGATTATTACTGTTCTTGACGCATTTTTTAGCCAGCACAACTGTCGGAATTTTATTTAGATTTTATAAAAGAAACGACACATCAAGTGGTATTATACCACAAGTTTCCATAAAATCAAAGACTTATGAGACACTAACCTTAAAAAATCTAGGAAAAGTAATGGGTGACGCTATTCAAAAAAGTATTGCAACACTTCTACTTATCGCAGGCTATATTGTCTTTTTTGCCGTGCTATCAAATATTTTAGTAAATACAGGAGTAGCATCATTTTTCACCACTGGCATAGAAGAAATGCTAAAGTTGGTTCATGTTTCTCCAGATATGTCTAATGGAATTTTTACTGGAATATTAGAAATAACAAATGGAATAAATAAAATATCTAAATTAAATGGTTTGAAATATAGTGAGAGCTTGCCGATAGTGGCACTTATATTAGGTTTTGGCGGTTTTTCTGTTCATATGCAAGTTGCCAGTATAATAGCCGATGCAAAGCTTTCTCTAAAGCCATATCTGGCTGGAAAATTGCTTCAAGGAGTTTTTGCCGCAATTTATACATATATCTTAATGAGGTTTACTAATTTCTTTTCTTTAGACATAGTAGAAAGTTTTAATTATAGTAATAGTGGCATAAAAATAGTTTCTGAAAGTTCTAATCTTTTCGTAGTCATACTAAGTTTAGTGGCTATTGCAATAAGCATTCAAATAATACGAAAAATGAAAATATAAGGTATAATTATTCAAAGGCGATATAATAGTTTTCTATCATATCGCCTTTTTAAAGTAATTTTTAATTTAACTTTTCTAATATTTTTTCTGCTATTTTTTCATTTATTCCATCTACAAGGCATAGTTCTGCAACAGAAGCTTTTTTTATGTTTTCAATTGATTTAAATCTCTTTAAAAGTGCTTGCTTTCTTGCATCACCTATTCCCTCGACTTCATCAAGTTCAGATTTTTTCATTCGTTTATTTCTTAACTTTCTATGATATTCTATTGCTGTTTCGTGCACTTCATCTTGTATATATGTTATTAAATTAAAGATCTCACTACTCTTTACCTCGTATTCTTTTCCATCTTCATTCACTATTGTTCTTGTTCTATGTTTATCGTTTTTTACAAGTCCATATACCGGAATATCTAAACCATATTCTCTAACTACATTTTTGGCAACTCTTACTTGCGTTATACCACCATCCATTAGTATTAAGTTAGGTTTTGGACCATACGGATTTTTTTCTTCTGTTTGATTTGGAAGCAAATATTTAAGTCTTCTCATTAAAGTTTCTCTCATACATGCAACATCGTTTTGACCATCTACTGTTTTAATTTTTATTCTTCTATAATCACTTCTTTTTGGTTTTGCATTTTCAAACACTACCATACCAGCAACTATATCTGTTCCAGATATATTAGATATATCAAAGCTTTCTATTCTCTTTGGCAACTCTTTAAGCTCTAGTAGATTCATTAAATCTACTAGCAATCCTTCATTTTCAATTGTGTCAGTTTTGTTCTTTAATCCTATCATTGCATTCTTTTCTGCCATTTCTATAAAACGCATTTTCTCACCTTTTTTAGGTATTTTAAACTCTATATTTTGCTTGCCGCTAATTTTTATCAAAAACTCTCTTAGTAGCTCGCCCTCCTCAAGTTCATTTTTAAACATTATCTTGCTTGGCACATTAGATTCATTATAATACTGTTTTATAAAGTTTGTTATTAAAGTCTCATCTGACAAATCATCAACATCTTTGAATATAAAATTTTCTCCACCTATCATTTTGCTTCCTCTAATATGAAACACTTCAAGTGAAGCCTTATCAAGTGATTTTGCTATTCCAATTACATCTATATCGTTTTCTGTAAAATTATCTACTTTTTGTCTTGTCATTAAGTTTTCTATGCTGATTTTTTCATCTCTAAGTTCTGCCGCCTTTTCAAAGTTAAGCTCTTTTGATGCTTTTTTCATCTCTTCATCAATCATTTTTAAAATCGTGTCGACTTTTCCATCTAAAAACATCATAACCTGCTTTATTATATTTGCATATTCTTCTTTACTAATATTGCCATTACATACGCCAACGCATCTTTTTATATGATAATTTAAACATGGTGTTTCAAGCTTTGTAAATATTTTTCTACATTGCTTTAGTTTAAATGTTTTATTTAAAAACTCAACTGTTTCTTTTACCGCAAACGCATTTGTATAAGGACCATAGTACTTTGCCAAATCATTTAACTTTTTGCGTGTTATTCTAACGGTCGGAAAATCCTCATTCACTGTTATTTTTATATAAGGATACATTTTATCATCTTTTAATAAAACATTATATTTAGGCCTATGTAGCTTTATAAGATTACATTCTAATACAAGTGCTTCCATCTCAGAATCAACAACAATGTATTCAAAATGATCTATTAAAGATACCATCTTTTCTATTCTAGCCGATTTATTATTCTTTTGGAAATATTGCCTAACTCTATTTTTTAAAACTACAGCCTTACCAACATATATTATGTTATCATCTTTGTCTTTCATTATATAAACACCTGGTTTATCAGGTAGTTTTTTTAATTCTTCAGGAATGTTAAACATGTTCTCTCCTTTATATTTCTATATCCTTTTTCTTTTTGCTATTTAATGGATTTTGTGAAGGATGAATATTCCAGTACAAATGTCTTACATATGGGTAAATCAAATTTTTCTTATCCATAGTTTCATACAATTTTTTTATTTGTTGTTTTTGTGCTTTTGTATACTTATATGCTATATGCGTCTTTATAGGTTGTGTTCTAAATTCAAAATCTTCATTGCCATAGTAATTAGGAAATTTCTTGTCTGAGAAAAATTGATTTACAAACTCTTTGAAATCTCTTTCCGGAAAATGCAACATTATAGTTGTAAACTCCTTCAAATCAACACCTATTAATACTTGTTTCTCTCCATATTCATTTACCTTTTTTCGTTCTTCATTAACAAGTCCAAAGTTCACTTTTGACTGACTATCTGACAATATATATAAAAACGATTCTATTGAAAAGTCTTTTAATTTATACATAAGGTACGAAGACATTTTATCAAAAAAATTCAGTTGATAATCTCTTTGAAAATCATTTTCGCTCGTAGGAACGTATCTATCAAAATATTCAGTATACACTTCTGAATACTTTTCAATAAATTCTTCTGGCACGTTTGAAAGCTCTTCAATTTCAAAATCGCCACCATTTTCAACTCTATTCTTAAGAGCTAAAAAATCACTTCTAGACAATGAATCCAGAAAGCTTTTTTGTTTCATTATCGTCTTTATCTCATCTAAATCTATCTTTCTAGGAATTTCTCCATATTCAACGGTCTCATAAAACATATCCAATTTGCTATGAAGGAACACACCATCAAAAAAATTATCAACAACTTTTTCAAGTCTATTTGTATAATAAGCACATAAAACAAAAAGCTCATTCATATCAAATAAACCTATATATCTATCTGATGCTAAGTTCATTACATTAAATTTCTGCTTATCCTCTTCAGTTGTAACTTTCAAAAAGTCAAGTCCGGCATTCTCCATAGCCTTATTATTTGTATCAACTATCCTATCTAGATATCCACAAGATTTAAAAAATATGATTATCGTCTGTATTCTATAAGTTAAGCTCTTCCTTATATTTACCGCTTTTTTCTTTTCGTATGCTAATATTTCATCCTTGAAGGCTTTTTCTATTGCATTTCTATATTCAGGCTTTTCTTTGTACATTTCAAAGAAATACGATGGATTAAATGCTGTCCCGTTTAATATATCTGTAATAACTTTAGTCGCTTCATCTGGCTCTCGATTTTCCATCAAAAAAGTTTGAAAATATGTATTAAATTTTTCTTGTCTAGACAATTTTGTCATTGCTGTTGAAGCAATGCTTCTATATACTTTTTCTATATTTTTCTCTAAATCTTTCGAACAATTTTCCTCATCAGGCACTTTTTTATCGCCAAGTATTTTCTCTAGCATATTTCCAGTTATTGTACTGCTATCTTTTTTCAGCTGTTCTGCCAAATACTCTAAAGTTTTATACTCATAAAAATCTTCAATAGTCGGAGTTGAAATCCTTTCCAACATGCCAGCAATCGCACCAACAACCGGCTCAAGTCCATTATTTGTACTTTTAATGTCTTTAAGCTTATATCCTAGAGCTTTATAGAATTTAGCCAGCATCATTATGTTGTCTTCCCAATTTCCGTTCATTAACCTTTATATTTTGTAGTTCTTTTCTAAAATTTTCCACATTTATGTTTGACATGTTTATCACCTTCAATTCAAATCTTTATATTATTTTACTATAAAATCGGCCTCTAAACAATATTAATATACTAAAAGCCCTAGTAATCAGCCAATAACTAACTACTAGGGTTGCATTTTTTATTTAATTACTAAACATATTATCAAATCATTAAAAACTGTCATATTGGCAAACTTATTGCTATCTTGAGCCTCCTCCGGCCTCCACCGAAAGAACCTCCGCCACCGCCACCAGATGAAAAGCCTCCACCTCCTGATGAATATGAACTAGCCCTTGCTGCGGTTCTAGCTGAAGAAGCACTTGTTACAGTTCTATCCGACATATACCAAATATAATCCAAATCGTCGTAACTTCTAATTGAAGTTTGTTCAATCATGTCAGGATATAACTTTTCAAACTCTTTTCTTACTTTTTTAGCTATTCCAAATATTTGAGCATACATCAAATACTCTTCAAAAAGCTCTACTTCTATTGCTCCTCTATCATCAATTTTCGTGTAATCAGTCAAGTAATTTTTTAATCCTTTTAGTTTAAAAGCTTCTTCTTTTAATGCAGTTGTATCAACAGGTGCTTTTTTCATATTCTCTGACACGTTACTTCCAAACATTTCTATCTCCATAATATCTATTGTACGCTTGAACCAATTCAAAAGACTATCATAGTTTTTATCAGCCCATTTCTCAAGCTCTTTTCTTTCTAGTATTCCATCTTTGCTTGCTTTTTCAACCATTATAAATAATCTGTTTTCAGCTTTATTTTCGAATTCTTTATCAATTTTATTTAACACTAAGTTTTTATGCTTTCCTGTTGCATCATCTTGCAAAGTCATTCTTTTTTCTTTAATCCACTTTAAGAAAATCGCACCTAAGAAATCTTCTTTCTTTTTCAGTATATTATATTGATATGCTATATAATATGCTTTGAAAATATTTTTATCGCAAGGAATATCTCTATAATACTCTTTGTACTCAGATATCTCTTTTCTTTCCTTTCGTGAAGTTATCCTACCAGTAGCTGCCCCACTAGTAAAAGCAAGGATAAATAAAACTATAAATATAATTGCAGGTGTTAAATCAGCAATTACTTCAAATATATCTGCTATGACATTTGTGTCTTCTACATATGCTGTACTACCTTCTTGTGCCATTTCTAAATACTCATCGAAATTTTTGTTGTATGAATTTTTTGAAATATCAAAAGTATCTTGTGGAAACTTAATTAAAATAGTCATATACTCATTACTGCCTAAACTTCCATTTGGTTGCATTTCTATATAACCATCATAGACGTAGCACGTACCGCCATAATTTCCAAATCCCCAAACATCAAGTGTGTCTTCATATCTAAAATCGCTATGTATTTTTATGTACACCTCGCCAATATCTTGAGAAAAGTCAACTAATGTCCAATATGCCATTTGCGAGTCATTAAGTCTTGCAACAAAATTTGTTATGTCATATTCAACTTGATATATCTTTTTTGTGGAATATTCACTGATTCCAAAGCAAATTTCAAAACCATTGTTTATATAGTTGATACCACATTTGTTCTGCTTGCCGTAAAAATCTTGATTAACATCCCAACTTGCTAATGTTTCAAAGAAATCATTATGTTCATCTTTTACTACCAAATTTTTTACCTCAGATCTTCCAACATTTTTATATGTATGATACCATTCTGTATCTTTTGTAGCATAGCAATTCCATACTTCTACTACATGTGCATCTCCACTCGCGTCTATAAAGATATCCATACTAAGAGAATCTATACTGTTAGCGGCATGTACACTTCCAAAAGACAAAAATACTACAAAAAATAATATTGCACTATAAAATCTTTTCATTCGTTTTCCCCCTTTTATTTATTTTATGATACTAAAATTGCATTTAAAAACCATTTTATACTTTCCATGGATCTTCTTTAAATGATTCCGCCGTTATTCTTTCCTTTTTCTTCTTCTCTTCTTTGTTTACTGGCAAATACTTTCTTTTTCTATCCTTTTTGTGATAATCCAAATATAAGAAAGCACATATGTATGTTGTAAGCGGTATTGTGAAAAATATTCCAATACTTCCTGCAAGTGCTTGCAAAATCTCAACAATTATTGCCTCACGGTTTAGCAAATACGTAATCGAGCCACTGTATGAAGCAATTAAAAGTGTGCATGAAAGTGAACTTCCTATATATGCAAGTACAAGCGTATTTGCCATCGTACCTATTATGTCTCTACCTATTTCAAAACCAGCTTTCACAACTCCTTTAAAATCAGGTTTTTCAGAAGCATTTACAACCTCGTTCAGTGATGACGAAATATCTATTGACACATCCATTATCGCACCAATTGCACCAACTACTATTGAGCCAAATATTATAGCTCTTAAATCTATAGGTGTATTTCCTTCCATGTAGTACAAATATAGTGATTCTTCATTTAGCACACCAGTTAACGTCAGTACTTTTGACATTATGTATGTTAAAATTCCTGCAACAGCCGTACCAGACAAACAGCCTATCATTGATGCAAAACTCTTTTTCGTGGTTCCTTGAACTATTAAAAGTGTACTCACACCTATATACAAACACGTGATAATCGACCAAAGATAGATATTGTGTCCTTTCAATATCGCAGGAACATATACGTTAAAAACAGCTAAGCAAGTAAATACCAAAGCTATTATTGTGTTTACGCCTTTCTTTCTACCAAATATTATTACAAAACCAACAAATGCAATTGCAAGTATTATAAGTCCATGTGCTCTATCATACTGGTCTGCATACCAAATAATTCCTTCTTCCGATTCATGCTTATAAAGATATATCTTATCCCCTATTTTTAAATCTGGACTATTTATGCTACTAGTCTGGTCCAACATTTGCAGTGCATCTACAAAATTGCCTTTTTCTTCGCCATCGAGTATCTTGGCCTTAAATTCCACATTTATCTCGCCATACTCTGACTTAGACTCTGATATTATTTCTTGAACTTCAGACAAAAACAATCTCGAAGCCTCATTTTCGTCAAAAAACTTCTCACCATTTAAAATAAGCTTATTAGCCACGATAATATAAAGCAGTGAAAAAAATATCGTGAGTGCATATACTATCTTATCTTTCATTTTATTTATCATCCTTTGTTTATAAATTTAGCAAATTATTGTTATCTTTTAGCCATTTATCAGCTTCTTTATAGTCAGGCATATATTTTTCTACCAATCCATAAAACTTTGGACCATGATTTGCCTGTTCTATGTGACATAACTCATGCACAACAATCGCATCAATAATTCTACTAGGTAACATTACAAGTCTAGAGCTAAAATTAAGTGATTTTCTCGATTTCACACAACTTCCATATCTAGTTGTAGCATCATGTACCTTAAAAGAGTTATATTCTATTCCTGTGACAAAACTCCAGTAATTTAGTTTATCTTCTATAATTTGCTCTGTATTCTTCTTAAATTCCTTTTTTATGGCCTTTAAAACAGCCTCTGTTCTTTCTTCTTTGCGTAGCCCTTGTGGAGTATTTATGTAGATAAATCTGTCCCTATCGTTTATTTTAACCTCGACAGACTTACCTTTCGCAAAATCGGTGATTATCGTATATTCTTTTCCTTTATAAGAAATCTTTTCGCCATTGACCCATTTCTTAATACCTAAGTTTTTATCCGATTTTATCTTCATATATTCGGCATAAAGAAACGTTTCATAATTATTTATGAATTTATCGACTTCTTTTAAAGGAACTCTACAAGGCTTGCTTATGTACAAAACATCGCCTTTATAATAAGCCTTTATACTTCTGCTTGTTTTAAAATTTCTTACTACAAGTGGGATTTTCCTACCTTTGATGACAACTTGCGTTTTTTCCATATTTCTCCCTCCTATAGGCATATGTTATCATATTTCACAAACGATGTCATTATCTAAAGCCGAAATAAAAATTTTTTATTTTTTAAAATGGAAAAAACTGCTACTTTCACAACTTTTAAGTTGTTACTCATAGCAGTTTTGATTATTTATTTAATTGTTTGCCTAAGCTGCTTTCTCATCTTTTTCTTCATTTTCTAAAGGATCTTTTATTTCAGGAACAATAACTTCTTCTACAGTCGCCTTTGCTTCCTCTTCTACCTTTTCGATAATTTCTTCTGATTTTTTCTCATCTTGTTGCTTATTTTCTTCAGCTTTAGGCTCTTCTTGTTGTTCTGTTTCTTCAGCCTTAGGCTCTTCTGTCTTTTCCTCTTGTTGCTCATTTTCTTCAGCTTTAGGTTCTTCTGTCTTTTCCTCTTGTTGTTCTGTTTCTTCTGTCTTAGGCTCTTCTGTCTTTTCTTCTTGTTGTTCTGTTTCTTCTGTCTTTTCTTCTTGTTGCTCTGTTTCTTCAGCTTTAGGTTCTTCTGTCTTTTCCTCTTGTTGCTCATTTTCTTCAGCTTTAGGTTCTTCTACCTCTTCTTGTTGCTTTGTTTCCTCTTTTGTCACATCCCCTGATGTTTCTTGAGTTGACTCTGCATCTTTGTCATCAGACTTCTCTTCTGTTTTGCTTTCTGAATCGCCTGATGCTTTTTCTGTTGACTTTGTTTCTGTATCTCCAGATGCTACTTCTTCATTTTTTTCTTCTACATCGCCAGACGCCTTGTTATCAACTTCTGTTTTCTCTGCATCACCAGATGTTTCATCTGTTGGTTGTATTTCTGCATCTCCTGACGTCTCTTTTCCTGGTTTTATTTCTGTATCGCCTGAAGTTTCTTCTGATGTCTTTGTTTCTTTATCACCAGATACTGGTTGTTCTGGTTCTATTACTGTATCATCAATAATCTCTTCATCTTCGCCAGAAACGTCTTCGTTTTCTTCCTCTGGAAGTTTATCAGTTATAGTTGGGTCTCCATATACTAAAATAACATCTTCTAAGCCGTACTCTTCTGCTAGTAACATAAATGTTGCTGTTGTTTTAGTTCTATTAACCTCAATTTGGAAACCTGTGCAACCTGGATATTTTGAAATATCCCATACTAATTTTCCATCTTCTGTTATAGAAAGATTGTTTGATGCTAGTTCATCACCACTGTTAACAGTTACGTTCACTGTTTTTGAAGCCGTATCCTTATATGTCAATTTTATTGGATATAATTCAATTCCTGTTACATTAACATCAATTTCACCTTCTGATGTTTGAGCTTTATTAATCTCTGAGCCAATTTTTCTAAATGCATCCTCTAGTTTATCTGCATCTGCTGCGTCAAATAGCTTACTTGAATCGTTGTTAACTATTTTTAACAATTCATCCTTCTTGTAATTATTTCCAAAGCCAATTGCATAAGCATTAGCTTTAGTTGCATAGAATGCATTTAATGTTGCTGTATCGCAATAATATTGATTTGCTTCTGGGTCACCATCTGATAAAACAACCACATAATCTACAGCATTTTCAAGCATATTCGAGCTATTTAATACTTGAGTAGCAGCATTGATTGCACCTTTCATATTTGTTCCACCATTAGCACTTAATTTGTCAATTACTTCATTCACTTGTGCCACTGTAGGATTTTTTTGTGTTCTTTTATTTGAAGCATGAGTTCCAAATGTAACAATTGTAATTGTTATATCTTCCGTATTTCTTTCATCAATTATAGATTTTGCAAAATTCTTGGCTGCTTCTTGCATTACTTCAAGTCTCGTGCCTTTGTATATTCTATCATAGTGATAGTATTCACCATTTACTTCTATTCTACCCGGGCACAAAATAAGTTCGTACCATTTATGGGTACATTTTTCTTTTATTATCGTTTCATACACATTAGAACTCATACTACCAGAAACATCTAACACAAGAACAATATTTTTGTTTTTATCAACTTTTACAGCTACTGTTGCTTCTATATCAACGCTTGTTGCTCCATTAGCTGTTGCACCCGTAATTATTGTTTCTGCTTTCGAACCTGCTGGAGTATCTTTTTTAACTTTAACGTTATATGTTAATTCATCATCTTTTGAGTTTGCTGTCCAAGTTATTGTATGAGTTGTCTCGTCATATGATGCATTTGAAGGTAGATTTGTTGGTTTTTCAACATCAGCATCTAACTTAATGCTAATTGTTTTTGGATAACTAACTGTATCTCCATCTTCTTCAAGAGTTATTGTATACTTCAAATTATCTCCAGGTTCAGCCTTAACACCGTCTTTTGTTGGATAATTGCATTTAATGTTTGCAATTAAAGTACCTTCAACTCTTGTTGCATCATATGTTGCTGTANNATTGTGCCATATTCCACATTTTCGTCTACTTCTAATACTGTTCCATCTTCATTTTTCCATGTTATTGTATATGCATTCGTTGTTGCATCATATGTTGCTGTATATGTTGCATCACCTGATACACTACTTATTTCTGGTGTCCATCCCTTAAATGTATATGTGAATTCTGCTGTTGCTGTTTTGCTTGGTGTTGCTCCGTTATATTCTGGCATTGTGCCATATTCCACATTTTCATTTACTTTTAATACTGTTCCATCTTCATTCTTCCATGTTATTGTATACTTATTTCTTTTATAGTACACCTTTAATACTAAATCTCCACTTGCTGTTATTGTTCCGCTTAATTCTGATTTTTCTTCATTAAGTGTGAAGCCTTCGTACTTTTCTTTAATATCTCCTGAGTTAATTGTTATTATCGTGCCTGTTTCTCCTGACTTTGTTTCTGTTGCACTAACATCTTTTGCATAATCTCCACTTAATTCTTCTTTGTAATATTCAACTGTATAGTTTACAGTTATTTCTGTCTTTCCATCTTCAACGAAATCATATTTGATTTCTCCGTCAAATTCTGTTCCAAAGCTGTTTCTAGCATTATCTTCTACAGATACTGCTAATTTGTATTTTCCATATTTAGTTGGTGTTTCAACTACTTGGCCGTTTGAAAGTGATGTCCATTCTCCAACTCTAACAAAACCGTCTTCGCCACTTTCAATAAACCAAGCATATTTTGCTGAAGCTTCATTTACTCCACTTACTTTATCCTCTGTTAAGCCAGAAGGAATTACATCTTTTAATGTTACTGCTATTTTTTGTGTATGTGCAACATTGCTCTTTGGATTTGTTTCATTATCTAAAACTTTTGCTTCTACATATGGTGCCATTGTATCAATTCTTAGTGTAACTTTATTTGTTCCACTTGTTTTTCTGCCAGTCTTTTTAGCATATGCTGATACATCGTATACGCCATCTGTTAAAAAGAACATATTCTTAAAATCGTTTACTGTAGTTGTTACATAATTTCTATCAGCTGGATCTCTAGGATTTACTTTTTCATAAATTGTTGCTCCATCTGTTGTTGTAGTTATGTTAACATATACACCATCCAAGTCATCGCTCTTACATGAATTTTCATTGTTAAACCAACCGTTTACTGTAGTAGCTGGCTTAAATTCATTTCTTCCTGCCTCAACTATAACGTTTATTGTAGGCATTTTGGTTGTTTTTGTTCTTCCATATGGTCTATCTATTTCAATTTTTTGCTCTAAAACATGTAGTAATTCAACTGTTTCAGCTCTTGTAACATTTTTTAATATTCTTAATGTTCCATCTTCATAACCATTTATGAAGTTATACACTGAATAACTATGAATTGCTGTATATGCCCAATCTGCTACTTCATTGCCATCAGAATATTGTGCTAGGCCATCTACGTGGTCTTTTGGATATACTTCTTTGTCTATTTTTAATATTCTTGATAATATAACTGTCGCTTCTTGTCTTGTAATCGGATTTGAAGGTCTAAAAGTATTATCTTCATAACCTGATATATATCCTTGTGCAACAGCAGCATATACGTATTTTGCATACCATGCATCATCACTTATATCACTAAATTTTTTGTCTGTTTCACCATCTTTAAAGCCAAAAAAGTTATTTACAACTTTAACATATTCAGCTCTTGTGATAGTTTGATCTGGACGCATTGTTCCGTCTTCGTATCCGTCAATGTATCCTTTGTCTACGAATTCCATTATTTTTTTGTAACACCAATGGTTCGGTGCTAAATCTGGGTATAGTTGACTTGCCATTGCTGTCATTGTTCCAAAAAGAATAACTAGGCCAAGTATTGCAGCCCCAATTCTTGTAACTGATTTTTTCACAGAAAAATCAACTCCTTTCATAAATTTGCCAAGTAATCATATCACGTTTTTCAAAATTTGGAAAGATATTTTGTCATTTTTGTTTACGGAACTTTAAACTTCGCCATAAAAAAAATTTTTTATCGATATTTTTCTCATTTTTACAGGTTACATAATGTTAATTTTATTACAAAGTATTTAATTCCGTAGTTCTTCCTCTCTTTTGATATTCTATCCTTTTTTTGGCATTTCAATCAATTTTATTATTTTTTTGAAAATTTAAACATTTTTTTCACTTGTTTTAAAACCATATTTCCGTAGCATTTATTGTTTTTATCTTATGTATACGTCCGCCTATATCAAGCGATTGCGGTCTCGAAAACTTTACTTTTAGCTTTTCAGATGCTATAATATAGTTATACAAAATAAATAAATTAGTAACATCAAAAGACCTTTAAAAAAAAAGGCCTTTTTTATTATATAAAAATAATGAAAAAGTAAACTTTTTTAGTAAAGGTGGTGGCTAGTATGAAAACACTAATTAAAAAAATCGTACCAACAACAATATTAACATTAACAATTGGAACAATTAGTTTTGCCGGAGATACAGTTCCATTCTTCTATAATGTATTACCTGAATTCGATTCTAATTCCATTATAGATTCAAAAAATGATGTAATTAGCTTTGATTTATGGGAAGATGAAGAAAAAGTTTTTGTTAATGGCGAGGAAGTTCAAATACTAGACAATCACTTTGAAATTGACATTGATGGCTTAAATGGAAAACAAGAATTTGTTATCACAAATGACAAAAACGAAGAAGTTACTTATATATACTACATTTCAGATGAAGATGGTTTTGTAGAAGATTATGAAGATGAAGAAATTGGTAATAAAGATGTTTATGTTACTACTTATGAAAGCGTTAAATTTATTTATACTGAAAAAGATGCTAGAAGTGTAGAAAAGGTATTTGATTTATTAGACAACATGCCCACTCAAATGAAAGAAAATCTAAAAGAAATCAAAATGGTTTCTAGCAAAACAAGAGGTAATGTAGCTGGTGTAACTAAATATGATAGCATCACATTCTATGGTTTATCTTCTTATAGAAGTGAAACTTTTGAAAACATTGTTTATCACGAAGTTGCTCATACATGGGCTTATGAACTAATCAGAAACAAAATTTTAGATTTCAATTATAGTGAATACAGCGATTTAGCCCGCGAAGACGACAATTACGTTAGCAATTATTCAAGAAAAGCAATTATCAAAAACGATGACTACAGTGAAGACTTTGCAGAGAGCGTTGCATTCTATATGATTGATAGTGAAGATTTTGAAATGAGCCACCCTGCAAGAGCAGAATTTATTAGTTCTATTATTGATTAAAACCGCTTGGTCTCTTATATATAAAAAAGAAGTTTGAATTTAACCCACTCAAACTTCTTTTTTATTTGTTAGTATAGCATCTACTAAACTTTATTTTTACTCAATGCATATACAATTAAACTATATTTTAAACTTGTCTAAGAACTCTTGATTTGTCTTTGTTGCAACTATCATTCTTATTAAGTTTTCTGTGATATTTTGTACATTGCCTTCATTTAATGCTGTACGAATCTTCCATACAGTATCTAATTCTTTTTTATCTTGCAATAAATCTTCTTTTCTTGTTCCTGATTTGTTTATATCGATTGCTGGGAATATTCTCTTTTCTGATAATTTTCTATCTAAGTATACTTCCATATTTCCAGTGCCTTTGAATTCTTCGAATATTACATCATCCATTCTGCTTCCAGTTTCTATTAGACCTGTAGCAAGTATTGTAAGGCTTCCACCTTCTTCTATATTTCTTGCAGCACCAAAAAATCTCTTTGGTTTATGTAATGCGGCTGGATCAAATCCTCCTGATAATGTTCTTCCTGATGATGGTATTACTAGGTTATATGCTCTTGCAAGCCTTGTAATACTATCAAGCAATATTACAACATCTTTCTTTTGTTCAACTAGTCTTTTGGCTCTTTCTAGAACTATTTCTGCAACTTTTACATGGTGCTCTGGCATTTCATCAAATGTTGAATATATTACATCGCCTCTTATTGAACGCTTCATATCTGTAACTTCTTCTGGTCTTTCATCTATTAAAAGAACTATTAGCTCTACCTCTGGGTGATTAGTTGTTATGCTGTTTGCAAGCTTTTTAAGAAGTGTTGTTTTACCTACTTTTGGTGGTGCAACAATCATTCCTCTTTGACCAAAACCTATTGGTGCCATTAAATCTATTATTCTTGTTGAATATTCAGTTGGCACTGTTTCTAGACGTATTCTTCTATTTGGATATATTGGCGTTAAATCGTCAAAGTTCTTCCTTTTTAGCGACACTTCTGGCAAATCCCCATTTATAGTATTAACGTATATTAATGCCGAGAACTTTTCAGTTTCCTTTGGTGTTCTGGCAATTCCTTGTACCTTATCTCCAGTTGCAAGCTTGAATCTTTTAATCTGAATTGGTGATACATATATATCTTTTGGTGTTGATAAGTAATTTTCACCTCTTAAAAATCCAAAGCCGTCTGGTAATACTTCTAATACACCTTCTGCAGAGTAATCTCCTGGTTGACTCGCTTCAGCTAAAGGCTTTTTAGTCGTTTCTGCTTGCTCAACCTTAACATTTTCTTCGATAACATCTTCTTTTTTGCTACCGTTATGTTCTTGCATAATAGCCTCAATTAATGCTTCTTTGTTTAGTTTGCTAACGCCTTTTATACCTTTTTGCTTTGCAAGTTCTCGAAGATCAATGAGTGAAAGTGAATTTAACTCTTCTCCCATAATTTATCTCCTTTCTATATTCATATAAATCTAATTTGGAAATTTGATATGGGCGAATAATCGCCCATACTAAAGAATTCTAAACTTAAGAATGTTTCCTTGAATATCCTCTTTTTGAATCTATGTTACGCTTTAAAACTAATTGCCTTTCATCACTATCTTTTAAGAATTTTGAAAGCATATCATCTAAAGTCATCGGTTCTTGATTTTCAACTCTTTTTTCTCTTCTTTCGTTGAACTTACGCTCCTTCGGTGGCAATGCTTTCTTTATTGAAAGTGCAATTTTTCCATTATCATCAATCGATAACACTTTTACCTTTACTGTGTCACCAGAATTTAAAACTGTATGAATATCTTCCACATAATCTCTTGATACTTCAGATATATGAACAAGTCCGCTTTTTCCATCCCCTAACTTCACAAAAACTCCATAGTTCATTATATCTGTAACTTTTCCTTCTACAATATCGCCCACACTTACTGGCATATAAAAAATTTCCTCCTTTTGAACATTTTCTTTCTGTATTTTACATCATTTTTCCAATATAGTCAACAAATAATCCGCTTAAAACAGTGGCTATTGCCATATAAAAAGGATGACCGATTAAGTCATCCTTTTATATGCTTGCATCTACAAAAATAATCTCGTATGGCATTACTAACCCTAACTTTTCGCGTGCCACTTCTTCTATATATTCATCACTATTTATATTTTTCTTAGTCTCTAAAAGTTGTTCATGTCGCATTTCTTCATTTTCGCACAATGTAACATACTTTTCTTTTTCATCAGCAATATTCTTAAGCTCTACTTCTTGCTCTATCATCGTATATATTCCATATACAAAAACAAGTGTAACTGTAAAAGTATACAAAAGCTTTTTAAAAAAATTTTTCATCTTATCACCCTTTATCTTCTGTAAAAGTCTTATGTAATATATTCAACAAAAACTTTAAAAATCCTGCTTTATTTCCTTATTTTTTCTGCCAAATTTAATTTTTCCTATCATTTTCTTTATAAACGAGACTACTTTCTTTAAGATATTTTCTATAACATCAAAAATTGTGCCAAAAATTTTTAATATCAGCTTGCTAAGCATTAAAAGATAAAACATTGAACCGCAAAGCATATCCGACAAACATGTAACCTCTTAAGTCGCCATCATTTGTCATAAAAGCACTTATTATAATAATTAAAGTCACTATTATTCCATAAAAAATGTCTTGTATATAAACAGTTAAATCTCTGGCTTTTTTGTTTCTTCGAGTCAGTCTAAAGAAATCAAAAATCAGCGTCAATATCGCTCCTATAATTATTGACCAGAAGAAAACATATACTTCTCTTGTAATCATTTTTCCTCACCTCTTTACTTAAATATCTTGGTAAGGACGCTCTCGCCTTTTTTTCCTGCATGTGATTTATCATTATATACAAGTGAAGATATTTCACCTTCAACACTCAATTCTGCATTTTCCAAGTTGAACTTATTAAGCCTTAAATCATCTCCTTTTACTATCAAGATGCCGTAGCTCTGTATCAAGTGTTACAACTTGCTCATCAAAATTCAGTACATCTAACACACCAGATACATTCAGAGTATTTCTATTTTCTAAAATAATATTTTGCATTTTTGTAATATCTTTTTCATCATATCCCATACAATATCCTCCCTTGTACATCATTATGGTATAGTTATATTCATAGGATATTTATTATATTACTAAATTTTTTGACACATATTATCATGCATTTTCGCCAGTGCCTTTTTCTCAATTCTCGATACCTGGACTTGCGATGTACCAATTATTCTAGCCACTTGTGCCTGTGTCATTTCTCTATAATATCTGTATATAATAATTCTCTTCTCGTTTTCATCTAATATCTCTAACATTGACTCTATTGCCATTTTATCTATAACCTTGTCATACTCATTGTCTTTCATCACGATTTTTTCGCCAACTGTATCATCATCTTTTTCGCCAGAAATTGTTTTATCTAGCGAGTCAACATATGAAGTCGCCTCCATCGCAAGTACTATGTCTTCTTTTGAAATTTCAAGTTTTTCAGACATTTCTTCAATTGTAAGTTCTATCCCATGATTTTTCAAAGTAGTTTCTTGAATTTCTCTAATTTTAGTTGCAATTTCCTTTAAACTTCTACTTACCTTTACCATTCCATCATCTCTTAAAAAGCGTTTTATTTCGCCAATTATCATGGTAACCGCATATGTAGATAGTTTATTTTCAAATTCTAAATTGAATCGCTTTATGGCTTTTATAAATCCTAAGCAACCAATTTGAAATAAATCTTCTTTATCGTATCCTCTGTTATAAAATCTTTTTACTACATTCCACACTAATCCAACGTTTTCATTTATTATTTTAGTCATTGCTTCTTCATCGCCATTTTGAGCACGCTCTATTAGCTCGTTCATACGACCTCCTTTATTTCTTTTTTCATATACACTTTTGTGCCCATTCCAACTATAGATTCAACTTTCATTTCATCCATAAAGTTTTCCATAATTGTAAAGCCCATGCCAGACCTATCCATGTTCGGATTACTTGTGTATAGTGGCTGTTTTGCCATTTCTATGTTTTCTATGCCTTTGCCATAGTCTATTATTTCTATCTCTGCAATTCTATTTGTAAGTTTGCACTTTATATGTATAATTCCCTCTTTATCTCCGTAGCCATGAATTATGGCGTTTGTGACAGCCTCTGACACCGCTGTTTTTATGTCTGCGAGTTCTTCTATTGTCGGATCAAGTTGCGAGACAAATGCAGCAACCGCAATCCTTGCAAAAGCTTCATTACATGATTTACTTTTTATTTCTAGCTTCATTTCATTATCCATTTATAGTTTCCTCCTCTACTATTGGTATTATTTTGAATATACCTGACATTTTAAAGATTCTCTTCATCTCACTGTTTAAATTCTTCATTTCTGCTGTGCCACCAAATCTTATGAGTTGCTTATATCTTCCGAAGAAGCATACCTATCCCAGAACTATCCATAAAATTTACTTTTTCAAAATCAAACATTACCTTATGTGGCAAATATTTTCTTATCACATCGTCTGTTTTTCTTGAAATTTCTAGGCAAGTATGATGGTCGATTTCACCACTAAAATTTATCGTAAGTAGTCTTTGATTTTCATCGTATTCTGCAAACATATATTATTTCCTCCTTTGTATTTTTTATACAAATTATACATAAAATCTTGTAAAAAATTTGTTGAAGTTGGGTATGAAAGCGAAATTTTTTTATTTCTTTTTGCATTATCACTCAATTTCTCCATTGTATTCTTCATTTTTTTGATATATAATACACTCATATTTTACAGATATGGGAGGAAAATTTATGGTTTTTGTTAAAGAATTATATAGAGAAACTAGTAAATATGCAGACAAAGAAATCGAAGTTGCTGGTTGGGTTAGAACAGCAAGAGAATCTAAAACATTTGGTTTTATCGAGCTAAATGATGGTTCTTTCTTTAAAAATGTACAAATAGTTTATGAGGATAGCTTACCAAATTTTGAAGAATTGACAAAGTTAACAGTTAGCTCTTCTCTAAGAGTAAAAGGTATCTTGGTAGAGACTCCAAATGCTAAGCAACCATTTGAAATTAAGGCTACTAATATAGAAATAGAGTGCTTATCTCCTAATGATTATCCACTTCAAAAGAAAGGTCATACTATTGAATTTTTAAGAGAACAAGCATATTTAAGACCTAGAACAAATCTTTTTAGTGCTGTTTTTAGAGTTAGAAGTGTAGCTTCAATCGCTATTCACAACTATTTTCAAGAAAGAGGATACATATATTTTCACGCTCCTTTAATCACTGCAAACGATGGCGAGGGCGCTGGTGAAATGTTCCAAGTAACTACTCTTGATTTAGATAAAATTGCTGAAACAGGAAAAGTTGATTATTCAAAAGACTTTTTTGGAAAACATGTTGGATTGACTGTTACAGGCCAACTTGAGGCTGAAGCGTTTGCAATGGCTTTTGGAAAAGTTTATACTTTCGGACCTTCATTTAGAGCTGAGAATTCTAATACTAAAACTCATGCTTCTGAGTTCTGGATGATTGAACCTGAAATTGCTTTTTGTGATTTAGATGGTCTTATGGATATCGAAGAAGATATGCTTAAATACATTGTTAAAGATGTGTTAGAGAAATGCCCTGAAGAAATGGAATTTTTAAATAAATTTGTTGCTCCTGGCTTAATAGAAAAGCTTCAAAAACTACTAACAAGTAAATTCACAAGAGTAACTCATGAAGAAGTTATTACTATATTAAAAGAAGCAAAAGTTGATTTTGAATTCAAACCTGAATATGGTGAAGATATTGCAAAAGAACATGAAAAATATATTACAGAACATTTTGGTGGACCTGTATTTATTACAAACTGGCCTAAAGATATTAAAGCATTCTACATGAAACAAAATCCAGATGGCAAAACTGTTGCTGCAGTTGACCTAGAAGTTCCTGGTGCTGGCGAACTTATGGGTGGAAGCCAAAGAGAAGAAGATTATGACAAGCTTTTAACTCGTATGAAAGAATTAGGCATGCATACAGAAGAACTAGATTGGTACTTAAACCTTAGAAAATATGGTAGCTGCGTACACTCTGGTTTTGGTATGGGATTTGAAAGACTTCTTATTTATTTAACAGGTGTTGAAAATATAAGAGATGTAATTCCATTCTATAGAACTCCTGGAAATTGCGATTTTTAATATTAAATCTACAAAAAAATATCCCTCCAGCTTTACTGCTGGGGGGATAATTTTTTATTAGCCGTTAATTTGTTTCATAACTTCTTCTGCGAAGTTTTCTTCTTTCTTTTGGATACCTTCTCCTCTTTCGAATCTTACAAATCTTCTGATTGTAATGTTTTCTCCGATGCTTGATATCTTTTCTGTTAATACTTCTTGAACTTTTTTATCTGGATCTTTAATGAAATCTTGCTCTAATAAGCATACTTCTTCATAGAATTTGTCTATTCTTCCAGCAACTATCTTCTCAGCTACAGCTTCTGGTTTTCCTTCGTTTATAGCTTGGGCTTTGATAATCTCTTTTTCTTTTTCGATTACTTCAGCTGGAACATCTTCTCTTCTAACATATTCTGGTTTTGTAGCAGCGATTTGCATTGCTACATCTTTAACGAATTCTCTGAACTCTGGGTTCTTAGCTGCGAAGTCTGTTTCAATGTTAACTTCAACTAATACACCAATTCTTCCATCGCCATGAATATAGCTTTCTACTAAACCTTCGGCAGCTATTCTTCCGGCTTTTTTAGCAGCTTTAACAACTCCTCTTTCTCTTAAAAGCTCAGCGGCTTTTTCTTTATCTCCATTTGCTTCTTCAAGTACCTTTTTACATTCCATCATTCCGGCACCTGTCATTTCTCTAAGTTCTTTAACTTGTTCTGCAGATATCATATTTAATCCTCCTTAAAATTTAATAGCCACCACTTCTTAAAAAGCAGTGGCTTTATATGTTTTACAAATTTGATTATTCTTGTGTGTTTTCGATTTCTTCCATAGTTGTTTCTTCATCATTTTCAGATTCTTTAACCATAGATTCACCTTGTTTTGATTCGATAACAGCATTTGCCATAGCTTCGATGATTAGTTTGATTGCTCTAATAGCATCATCGTTACCAGGAATTACATAATCAACATCTTCTGGATTACAGTTTGTATCTACTAAACCGATAACTGGAATACCTAATTTTCTAGCTTCTAATATAGCTATTCTTTCTTTTTTAGGATCTACAACAAACATAGCTCCTGGAATTTCAGTCATATCTTTAATTCCACCAAGGTTTGTTTGTAATTTTTCCATTTCTTTCTTTAAAACTATAACTTCTTTTTTAGGTAATACATCAAATGTGCCATCTTCAGCCATAGCTTCTAATTCTTTTAATCTGTTAACTCTTGTTCTAATCGTTTTGAAGTTTGTAAGCATACCACCTAACCATCTTTGGTTAACATAGTACATACCGCATCTTTCAGCTTCTTCTTTAACACATTCTTGTGCTTGTTTCTTTGTACCAACGAAGATAACTGTCTTTCCTTCGTCTACGATACTCTTTAATACAGCATAAGCCTCATCTATTTTCTTAGCTGTTTTTTGTAAGTCAATGATATAAATACCATTTCTTGCTGTGAAGATATATGGAGCCATTCTAGGATCCCATCTTCTTGTTTGATGTCCGAAATGAACACCTGCTTCCAATAATTGTTTCATTGCAACTACTGACATTTCAATTTCCTCCTCGATTTTTGTTTTATTTCCTCTATAATACTTCAAACACTAAAAACCACCAATTACTTGGCACTAGGCAATTAGCTAGTATTATATGTGGATTTGTGCTTAACACACTGCTTTATTTTACCATCATTTACTATGAAAATCAACATTTTTCTTGAAATTTAGAGAAGAAATGTGCTATTCCATTTCATCCTTATTTGGTTTTCTAACTTTATCTATAAATTTTTTATCACAAGCACCATAATTTTTGTAATTTTCTCTTGCCTCTTCTAATGTCATTCCGCCGTTTGAATCGCTTTTCTCTTTTGTGTCATATATATTTTTCATAAAAATATCGTTTTCCCAAAAGCATACAGGACATATGAAGCATATACATTCTTCTACTTTCTTAGGTAACGTTTTATACCCACAGCATAAACACTTTTCTTTCATATTGCACCTCATCTTTCATCTATTCTCTTATGATTATTGTGCAACCAGTTAAGTAAAATTTCAAATTCTTCATAATGGTTTTTGAAGAACTTATCTTGTTTCATTAAATTAACAATTTCATTTTCTGATAGCCATTCTACTGAATCGACTTCAGCTTCTTGCAGTTTCAAATCATTCAAATTTTGTATATCCATTTTTATGTAATAATCATCCCAAAATACTCTTTCGTTTTCTGATTTTCCAGAAAAATATAGTTTTAAGTCTTTAGGATTCATTTTTACTCCTATTTCTTCTTCTACTTCAGTAAGTATCCCCTCGACACTAGTTTCTCCTGTCTTTGGATGCCCACCTGTTGTCGCATATTTTCCGTTCTTTGCTTTGCTTCTCTTTTGAATTAAAAATTTTCCTTCTGAATTTTGTATGAACACTAATACTACAACAATGTACCTATCTTTAGGAATTTGCTCGCCTTTTAGTATTGTTTCACCAGTAAGGTTTCTGTTTTTATCATATAAGTCTCTTTTTTCCATAATTTGTCTCCCGTGTATTTTCTATTATTTTATTATTTATATTTTACCTGTATGTCTATATATTTTCATTGCTTCTTCACTATATGCAGGCTTTGACAAATCTTTATCTATTAAATCTGCAATATATTTTGTTAGATATTGCACTGATAGCAATAAATCAAATTCTCCAAGCAAATTTTCATATTCGCTTTCTATCATAATCATGCTGTTTGCATTTTCTTTAAGATATTTTAATAGTTTTTTCTCATACATGCCTACGTTTTTTGTCTTAAAGTAAATCACAACATTTGAATTATTATGTTCCATACTGATAAATCTTCCGTGTGAGAAGTTCTTTTTCTCATGCATTGTTATTCTATATACTCCAGATTCAACAATTTTAGATTCCAAATCCAAAGTTGCCGATGTTGTATAATCTCCATAAAAAGTATCTATTACACCTTTTTCTTTGAATATGTTTTTTAATTCCTTATGGTTAGTTTTAAAATAATCTTTCCAGTAGTTATTCCAATAATCAAGCCTTTCGTACATAAAGGTATCAAAGTCATTACCGATTTTTTCTTTTTCATAATAATATTTTGCAAAGAAGCTTGCTGGCACTATAGTTCCCTCAATGGATAGGAAACCTCTTTCTCTTCCGGCCTTGCCTTTTGGATTTCTATATGATATTAAATTAGGCTTTTTTGAATCCTTTTTGGCTTTTGTTATTATGTACTTATTTTGTTTTTTGCACTTTTTCAAAACTTCTACTATATCATTGCTACTGCCTGAATATGAGAATGCAATTATATTTCCTACACTATTCATATTTTTATACATAGCCACCCTTGGATACATGGCTTCTGTATAAATGCCTTTAATTTGATTTACAACTTCAGCACCGTAAAATGCTGCCGCATAAGAGCCTCCCGTTCCACAAAAAACAGTTGTTGAATCTATGTTATCAATCATTGCTTTTACTTCTTCATAAGCGTTGCTTTTGAAATCCGCTTCTACTCTCTTCTTTAGCACGGACAAATTTGTATCAATCTTTTTGACCTTTTTCCTTTCTTTTTCAATTTCTAATCCGCAAATGCATCTATCTTTTTTAGAAGTCTTTTTGTATAAATCTTCAACCATCGAACGTGCACCAATTCTTTTTACTATCTGACTAGTGTTTTTAACTGCCTGCTTATTCGCTTCATCTAACATCTTTTCATTGATTTCGAAGTTGTTTTCTAACACGCATTTTATAACCGTTGACAAGAATAAATCTCCTGCTCCCGTTGGGTCAACTTCTTTTGACGGCTTTTCTAAGTTATAGGAATATACTTTGTCGCCATGCACAAATTTTGAACCATTTTTTCCATATGTTATAATTATTAAATCCGATTTGAATATTTGATTTATATCTATTGTTTTAGAAAAATTAAATTTATTCATCAAAAACGAATATACTCTTTCGTTTAGTTGTACTAAATTAAACTTTCCACTTAATTTTTCTATAATACTTTCAGTGTCGCATTCTTCAAGTTCTCCAACTTGTCCAATATCTATAGCTATTTTAGAGCCATGTGATTTTATATTTTTAATTAGTTTCAAATTTCTTTTATTTATTGTATCAAACACGAATAGATTATCTTTGGCTAATAAAGATTTTGGTATATCAAGCATTTCTTCGCTATCCTCATACCACTTTTTCCTACCACATATAGGACATCTCTTTTTAGATAAAACTCCATCCTTTGTTATATTTATATGAAAACATCTTGTGTGATCCTGACCTCTTTTTATATTATCAACATTAACATTTAGTACCTTTAATGAATTTATTGCAATATCTCCCTCTTCATCATTTCCACACATTCCAATTGCATAAGTTTCGTACTTGCTAGCTAAATTAGCTAAAACATTAAACACAGTCATTCCGCCACACAAGCCTAAAAATTTTGAATCTTTATAGTAATAATCTGTAACCAAATCTCCTATTCCTATTATTTTCATAAGTATCCTCCTAAATTAAAACTGCATCTTACTATCTCTAAATAGTTCTCCTACGCCTTGTCCTCTATGTATTCTTGCTATAGCTTGTCCAAATAAATTTGATATGTCTAGTACTTTTATTTTATCTATTTGTTTTTCTTTTACAAGTGGTATTGTGTTTGTTATTACAAGTTCTTTTAAGTTTGATTCTTTTATTCTTTCTATTGCCGGACCTGATAGTACTCCGTGCGTGCAGGCTGCATATACTTCTTTTGCGCCATGTTCATTTAATGCGTTTACCGCCTCCATTAGCGAACCTGCTGTATCTACTTCATCATCGAATATTATGCACTTTTTGCCCTTTACTTCACCTATAAATGAATTTGCTATTGCCTTGTCGTTGTTGCCATCTCTTCTTTTGTCTAGCATTGCCATTGATACACCAAATTCTTTTGCATATTTATATGCCTTTTTTGAACTGCCAGCATCTGTTGATACCACCACTGTATCTTTATCTATTAGTGGTCTAAAGTAATCTGATAATATGTCTGTTGCTTTTAATTGGTCTGTTGGAATATTGAAGAAACCTTGAATTGCAGGATTGTGTAAATCACAAGTTAAAACTCTGTTTACACCGGCTGAAACTAATAAATCAGCCATTAGTCTTGCCGTTATTGGCACTCTTGGCTGATCTTTTTTATCTGACCTAGAGTACGGAAAATATGGAAGAACTGCTGTTATTCTTTTTGCTGACGACCTTTTTAGTGCGTCTACTGTTATTAAAAGTTCCATTATTCTCTCGTCCACTGGTGGAAGTGTTGTTTGTATGACATATACATCATCTTCTCTAACTGTTTCTAGTATTTTTACAAATGTATTGTCATTCTTGAATTTAAAAGCTTCTTTAGCTCCTAATTTTACTCCTAGTTGATGACATATGCGATTTGCAAAATCTTCTGCCGAATTGCATGCGAATATTTTTACATTATCCAAGTTAAAACTCCCCTTTCATATTTGTTTGCTTGCTTTTTCGTAAGTCAAGCAATATTGAATTTTACTTGTTGTCTTTCTAGGGTTATTTTATCATCTAGCTCTAATATTCTCAACATTTTTCGACATTTTTATCTAAAAATCATTCTATATTATATTCACATGCTCTAATCAATCTGTTCATTATGCTTAGTCCTAAATTTTTCTCATTTACTCCTTCTATTATAGCAAGATTACAACCTGATTTATCCACTCTTCTTAAGCTCGAAAAAATGTTGCTAGAAATTTCTTCTAAGTTTTCTTTACTACCTAGGCTAATAAACATCTCATCCGAAACATTGATATATTGTCTATCCTCTGCAAATCCTAAAACACAACAATTATCGTTTTGTTGAATTAAATTATTTACTTTTTCTATTTGCATTGAATCCATCTTTACCAATATGCATTTTGTTTTAGGAGAATAATGCTTATATTTCATACCAGGACTTTCAACTTTTTCTCCTTTTTCAACTTTACTAAATAATTTATCACTAAGCTTAACATTGCCGAATAACTCTATTTATATCATCTTCAGTAACAAATCCTGGTCTTAGAATAACTGGTATCCCATCTATAACTCTTACGACTGTAGATTCAATTCCTATATTGCTTTTTCCACCATCTACAATTATATCTATCTTGCCTTCAAATTCTTCTTTTATATCATCAACACAAGTTCCACTTGGTTTAGATGATAAATTAGCGCTAGGGGCTGCAAGAGGAATGTTTGCAGTTTTTATAACCTTATTGATTATTTTGTTACTAGGCATTCTTATGCCAACTGTTTTTCCGAAAGCAAGTTACTGTATCACAAATACAGCTCTTTTTATTTAATATGAGTGTAAATGGTCCTGGCATAAAGCTATCAATAAGTTTTTCTTCTATCTCGTTTGGCATTTCAGCAATATCATAAATCATATTTTTATCGCTAACATGAACGATTAAAGGATTATCTTGTGCTCTTCCTTTAACTTCAAAAATCTTTTTACAAGCATCATCTGAAAAAGCGTTTGCAGCTATTCCATATACCGTTTCTGTTGGAAGTATAACTAGATTATTTTCTTTTAAATTTTCAACCACATTTTCTAACTCTGTTTCATTTATGTAATTTTTCCAATCATATATCTTAGACATATCATAATACCTTCTTTTTCTTTATATCTCATTTATTATACTTGTCATCTGTAGCATTGTAAAGCTTATGGCTCTAAATAATCGAAATTATGTAAATTTATTAGAAAGTATTGACAATTATTAAAAGTTATGTTAACATATTTGACATAGTCGTTAAGACATAATTTTTAAGGAGGTATTCAACGTGGATCAGAAGCAACAGGCACTTCGGGAATTGCGCTTTTTAGTTACGCAAAAATGTAATTATAAGTGTGTTTTCTGTCACGGAGAAGGGTTGCAAACTATCAAGGATGATTTACTTACTCCAGAGGATATTAGATTTATATACTCTGTTGGAAGAAAGTCTTTCGGTATTACAACTGCAACTCTTACAGGAGGAGAGCCTTTAGTAAGAAGTGATATTGTTGATATTGCTAATGAACTCAAAAAGGAATTTTGTAATATTACAATAACAACGAATGGTTCATTGCTTGGACGATGTATGCATGTCGGTAATTACATTAAATGTATTAATTTTTCAATTCATACATTAAAATGTAAAGAATATGAAGAAATTGTTCAAAGACAAAATGTTTTTCATCAGATGATTTTTAACCTAAAAAAAATTCAGAGCCACATACCCGGATGTTGAAATATGTCTCAATGTTGCTCTTGTAGAAGGTGTAAATTCTTCTGAAGAAGAGCTTAATGACTTGATAAATTTCGCTGAAAGCATTCAGGCATCGATTAAGTTTATTGAGCTATTTCCGCAAAACACAGAGGGATACGTACCATTGGATTATTTAAGAAACTTTCTTGTAAAAAAGGGATTTTACAAGATTCCGTCTTTTACGAGAAAAGATAAATATTCCAACGGAATGGTTGTTGTGGGGTTGATAAAAATATTCTGTGCTAAGGCTTGTGAAATGAACAGCCCAGCAGATTATTGCAACAAGAATAACGACTTATTCGTATCTCCTGATGGAAAAATCAAACCATGTCGCAATGATAGGTTGGAAGTGGATATTCTTGGAGCAACCAAATCAAGAAATTTTGGTGAGGTTGAAAAAGGAATAGAAGAAGCTTTTAATCTATTAGGAAAAAGCTGTATCTACGAAAGGAGTCGTTGACTATGGAAAGACATTTTAATGTTACTGTGTATGTAACAAACGAGGAGGGCGAATTTTTGCTTATTCGTCACAAGAAACTGCAGAAGTGGTTACCCCCCGGAGGTCACATTGAGGCAAATGAAAGACCTGATGTTGCAGCGCTCAGAGAAGTCAAAGAAGAAACTGGTATCGACATTATTCTTGAAGGCGAAAAGTTTCCAAGAGATACCGACTGTGTTCGCCCCTACGGCATTCAGATGAATGTAATTAAGGCTGGTGAGCATGAACACATGGACATCATCTTCAAAGCGAAACCGGTAAAGAATGTTAAGCTTATTCTCAATGAGGAAGAGACTGAAGGCATTAACTGGTTTAGCATTGATACGATTCTTAATCATGAATTCGATTCATTTGAAGAAACCAAGAAATGGTGTAAGAAGTTTTCTAACATCAAGTAAAAAACAAGAGGGAGTTCTATTTTTGAACTCCCTCTTTACCGTACAATTTGAATGCTTTATCCAACATTCTTATTGTTGCAGGATTCGTAACTAGTTTTTTCGCTTCTTCCATAGTTACCCATTTTACATCAAGTGATTCGTCAGATATTTGAAATCTCTTTTCATTTGTGATAAATAAAAATCTTATATCATAATGGTAATGAGCAGGTTCATTTTTTAATTTGTTTTCAGGAATTAGATGTACATCAACATCAAATATTTTTCCATCTAAATCGTTAACATCAACTATACCGCTTTCTTCCATAACTTCTCTTTTAGCCACATTTAAAGAATTAGTTTCTCCGTCACTATGTCCTCCGAAATGAAGCCATTTATCAAGTATTTTATGGTGATTTAATAAAACATTACAATTTTTGTCAATAACTAAAGCTCCTGCAGTTATATGTCCTTTCAAATTAGTTCTACTAAAACAATTTTCATTATTTTTCAAAAAATTCTTTATCTCATTTAGACTTTCAATTTCTTCAGCATTTATTGGTCTGTATGAATCTAATGCTTTGTATAAGTCAAAATCCATAGTAATATCAATCCTTTCTATTTTAAATATTTTAGTTTTTTATTCAAAATTTTAAAAACTATACAACTACTTTATAATATACAAAGTCTTTTACAAAAGTCAAACAAAACTTTTATTAGTAATAATATATTAAAAAGTTTGTGGCTGTAAAAGTCCCAAGCAAAAATGTTGCTAAATATATAAAATTAGCAGTCTTTTTGGTATAATTTTAATATAAAAAACAAATTAACCAGTAAAAATTGTACACCAAAACAATTAAAATTACCACTAGAAATTAAAAGAATTATAGAAATTTCTGATTCAGTGTATAAATTCAGTGAAATTATTGGCTCTATCGGCCTAACATCATACTTTGCAGGCTGGAAAAGCTGCAAAACAGGCCGCCCGAGATATAGCTATGTAAAATTGCTAAAGTTTATACTATTAACATTTATGAAAAATGGATATGTGTCTCGTTGCGCCAAATTGAAAAGTTTTGCAAGACAGATATTAGGTATATGGGCTTTTAGATGAGACACATGCTTCAACGTTTGCAAATATAGGAAATTTTATTACAAATTGCTCAACAATAAAATTGAAGATATTCTCAGAGATATTATAACAAAGCCATCTTTGAAAATGAGCTGAGAATGTTGTCCTAGAATTTGCACTTATAATTTATTTAAATATAACTGCAAACAAAATCGTATAAAACACTGTGCATAGTCTATTACAAAATAAATCTTAAGGTATATTTCGTGCCTTAACTTTGCTATACTTAAAAATAAGTTATTCACATTTTAGAAAATAATTTATATGTTTATTTTACAAAAAATAGAATTCAAATCAAACAAATGATTCGAATCCTATTTTGTTAGGGGCTTTTTACAGCCCATTTTACAATAATAAAAAATTAATGTAAGAGAAAACAGAATTTTTCAGCTTCCTTTTTCATAAAGGCTATTCTTTCTTTGACGTTCTCATAAACTCTAATGTCATCACTATCTTCTATTGAGTCCAATGTTGTAAGACTGCAAAAAAATGATTCATTATATTTTTTTATCGCTGTATTTAAATTTTTTGAATGATACTGGTAATGACCAAGCTTGAGAAGCAAGAATAAAGTATCCCATTCATCTTTGCCCATGTTCTCAGATAAAGATTGTAATATTATATCGTAATTAGATTCTGCATACAACTTTATAATTTCCGTCTTTTTCATATTTATAATTCATTTGTGATAATG